>NZ_JASODH010000015.1:0-9618 GCF_030212035.1 Pauljensenia sp. UMB10120
ACCAACTACCAAGACGGATCACTACACATCAGAAAAGGCTGGGCAGGACACTCAACACCCCGCGACAAGCCCACCCCCCAAAAATGTCCTATAACCCTATAAAACGGGCGACCCGGTCGCTATGACCGAGCCGCCCGTTCACATGTCGAGTGGGCCCTGCGGGGATCGAACCCGCGACCCGCGGATTAAAAGTCCGATGCTCTGCCAACTGAGCTAAAGGCCCCTGTTACTCCAACTACAGCAGCATAGCGGCCCCACGCCCCGCCTCCAAGTTCACGGGGCACACCTCACGCACGCGCGCGGCGAGAAACAGGCAAAAAATGTGACCCCTGACCAGGCGGTGTCAAGAATGTGTCAGGAAAAATCGGCGCCGCGTCAAGAACGCGTCAGTTTTCATTCGGGCCCGGGCGACCTCGACGTTCAATAGCAGTGCCGCTCAACCGAGCGACTTCGCACGCCGGGTACCCCGGTTGCGGATCCGCCACGCCGGAGGGTTTCCGGCAGCATCATTCAGGAGCCATACCGTGCTCGACATTGTGTTTGTCGTATTGACGACCGTATTCTTCGGAGGATGCCTGGGCCTCGCATCGGCGGTGAGCCTGCTGTGACCATCCTCGATATCGCCTGGCTGCTCATCTGCGCAGCCGCAATCGTGTACGTGACCTATGCACTCATTCGACCGGAAAGGTTCGGGTAGTCATGGCGTTCATTCAAATCCTCGTTCTCATCGCGGCACTCGTCGCGGTGCATCGACCGCTCGGCGCGTACATGGCGCACACCTTTACCTCTGAGCGCCACCTGTGGCCGGAGCGGCTCGTGTACCGCTTCGCGGGGATCCGAACAGACCGCGAGCACTCGTGGCGAATTTACCTTCGCAACATTCTCGCCGTCTCCCTCCTCAGTGTGCTCGGCCTCTACATCCTGCAGCGCGTTCAGCAATGGCTGCCCATGGCGCACGGCCTCGGCCCCGTCGAAGAGACGCAGGCGTGGAACACGGCAACCTCGTTCGTGACCAACACGAACTGGCAGTCGTACGGCGGTGAAACGACGATGTCCCATCTCACGCAGATGCTGGGCATGTCGTTCCAGAACTTCATTTCGGCCGCCGTCGGAATCTGCGTGGCTATCGTGATCATCCGCGGTATTGCCCGCCACGGCACGGATAAGCTCGGTAACTTCTGGGTTGACCTCGTGCGCTGTAACTTCCGCATCCTTTTGCCGATCGCGTTCATCGGCGCGATCCTTCTGATCGCCGGCGGCGCCATCCAGAACTTCAACGCCGCCCAGCACGTGCACACCCTCACCGGTGGAACACAGATCATTCCCGGCGGGCCCGTCGCGAGCCAGGAAGCGATCAAGGAGCTCGGCACGAACGGTGGCGGTTTCTTCAACGCGAACTCCGCGCACCCGTTCGAGAATCCGAACGGCCTCACAAATCTCATCGAGATCTTCCTGATCCTGCTTATCCCGTTCGCCCTCCCCCGCACCTACGGAATCATGGTGGGCGACAAGCGTCAGGGCTGGGCTGTTCTCGGCGCGATGGCTGTTCTCGCGATCGGTTCGCTCGCCGCCACGACCGCCCTCCAGCTTCACTTCGCGGGCGATCATCTCGCCGCGATGGAGGGCAAGGAGGCGCGCTTCGGGATCGTCGGTTCGAGCCTGTTTGCGACCGCGACGACGCTCACCTCAACGGGCGCCGTGGACTCGATGCACTCCTCCTACGAGCCGATTTCCGGCGGCGTGTTGATCTTCAACATGCTTCTCGGTGAAATCGCGCCGGGCGGCGTCGGTTCCGGCCTGTACGGGATGCTCGTCATCGCGATCATGAGCGTGTTCATCAGCGGGCTCATGGTGGGCCGCACGCCGGTCTACATGGGTAAACGCATCGGCCCGACCGAGGTCAAGCTTATGAGCCTGTACATCCTCGTCGTACCCATGCTCGTGCTCGTGGGATCGGCAGTCGCCATCGCCCTGCCGTCGACGGCTGCGTCGCTCGCCAACGGCGGCCCCCACGGCTTCAGCGAGGTGCTTTACGCGTTCACGTCGGCGTCCAACAACAATGGTTCCGCCTTCGCGGGCCTCAATGCGAACACGCCGTTCTTCAACGTGGCGCTGGGCCTCGTCATGCTGCTTGGCCGCTTCCTGCCGATGCTGTTCGTGGTGGCGCTCGCGGGCAAGCTCGCCTCCAAGGAGGTTGTCGCGACCAACCGCGGCACCCTGCGCACTCACACACCTCTCTTTGCAGGCGTCATGGCCGGCATCGCGCTCATCGTGACCGGCCTGTCCTTCCTTCCGACGCTCGCTCTTGGACCACTTGCTGAAGGACTCATGTAATGACTCAGGTACAGGTGACCGACCGCGTTTCTTCGCAGCCTCACGAGGAGAAGACCGCGAATTCCGGATCAGGCTTCACGCCGCGCGCTCTTGCCAAGGCGCTCCCGCAGGCGCTGCGCAAGTTGAACCCCGCGCACATGGTGCGCACGCCTGTCATGTTTATCGTCGAGATGGGCGCGCTCATCACGATCATCGTGGGCTTTTTCAAGCCGAGCGTGTTCGTATTCTCGCTCGCGATCTGGCTGTTCCTCACGGTCGTGTTCGCGAACCTCGCCGAGGCTGTGGCTGAGGGTAGAGGTAAGGCGCAGGCCGATGCGCTCCGTTCCGCGAAGACAGCGGCCGTGGGCCGCGTGCGCCGCGAGGATGGAAGCATCGAGGAGGTGCCCGCCGCGGATCTTCGCCCCGGTGACATCGTCGTGGTGTGTGCGGGCGAGACGATCCCGGGCGATGGCGACGTCGTCAAGGGTGCCGCGACGGTCGATGAGTCTGCGATTACGGGCGAATCCGCTCCCGTGATCCGCGAAAGCGGCGGCGACCGTTCGGCGGTCACGGGCGGCACGCGCGTCCTTTCGGACGAGATCGAGGTACGCATAACCTCGAAGCCGGGCAACACGTTCGTGGACCGCATGATCGACCTCGTCGAGGGCGCGCAGCGGCAGAAGACCCCGAACGAGATCGCTCTTTCGGCGTTCCTTTCGGTGCTCACGCTCATCTTCTTGTTCGTCGTCGCGACGCTCGTTCCCATGTCCGATTACGCGGGCGCGAAGCAACCGATCGAGGTTCTCATCGCCCTGCTCGTGTGTCTTATCCCCACGACGATCGGCGCGCTCCTTTCGGCGATCGGTATCGCCGGCATGGATAGGCTCATGCGCCGCAACATCATGGCGACGTCGGGCCGTGCGGTCGAGGCCGCTGGCGACGTGACAACTCTGCTGTTGGACAAGACCGGCACGATCACGTTGGGTGATCGCCAGGCGAGCGCGTTCATTCCCGCCCAGGGCGTGAGCGAGGACGAGATTGCCTACGGCGCGCTATTGTCCTCTCTCGCGGACGAGACCCCCGAGGGTCGTTCGATCGTGGAGTTCGCGACGACGACCATGGGCGTTGGTCCGATTCCCGAAAGCGAGTATCGAAACGCTGAGTTCATCCCGTTCAGCGCGGAAACGCGCATGAGCGGCGTGCAGCGCACTCCCGAGCACTGCATCGTCAAGGGCGCGGCTTCCGAGATCCTCAAGTGGGTCACCGCGAAGGGCGGAACCGTCACGGAGGATGTCAACGAAACTGTGCGGGAGATTTCTTCCGACGGTGGCACGGCCCTCGTCGTGGCCGAAGAGAAGGCCGGGGCCCGCCGCGTGCTCGGCAGCCTGCACCTCAAGGATGTCATCAAGGAAGGCATGACGGAGCGCTTCGCGCACCTTCGCAAGATGGGCATTCGCACCGTCATGATTACGGGCGACAACGAGCTGACGGCGCGTGCGATCGCGAAAGAGGCCGGTGTTGACGACTATCTCGCGGGTGCAAAGCCCGAGGATAAGATCGCGCTGATCCGCAGTGAGCAGCGCGGCGGCAACATGGTCGCGATGACGGGTGACGGCACGAATGACGCTCCGGCGCTTGCGCAGGCCGACGTCGGCGTGGCCATGAATACGGGCACGCAGGCCGCGAAGGAAGCGAGCAACATGGTCGATCTCGATTCGGATCCGACCAAGCTCATCGAGATTGTCGAGATCGGCAAGCAGCTTCTCATCACGCGCGGTGCTCTCACGACGTTCTCGATCGCGAATGACGTCGCGAAGTATTTCGCGATCGTTCCCGCGATGTTCGTGAGCGTGTTCCCCGGCCTCGATCTGCTCAACGTCATGCGCCTGAGTTCACCCGAGTCGGCGATCCTCTCGGCCGTGATCTTCAACGCGCTCATCATCGTTGTGCTCATTCCTCTCGCGCTCAAGGGCGTGAAGTATCGGCCGGGTTCTGCAAACCAGCTCCTCGGCCGCAACCTGCTCATCTATGGCCTGGGCGGATTCATCGTTCCGTTCATCGGGATCAAGCTCATCGACCTCGTCGTGAGCATCATTCCCGGGCTCTAACCATGAGGGCCGAGCCGCGAGGGCACCGCTTCTCGTGACCTCTCCGGCTCGGCCCCACCACCACTGTCGTTTTTCTCTCGATTGGAAAACTCATGAACTCGACACTCTCGGGCATCGTCTCCGTCATGTGGCGCTCCACGCGCATTCTTCTTGCCCTTCTCGTTGTGCTTGGCCTGTTTTATCCAGCGGCCGTGTGGGGCGCTGGCCGGGCGTTCGCTCACAATGCCGACGGTTCCATGATGAGCCTCGATGGCCGCACCGTCGGGTCGTCTCTGATCGCTCAGGACACGTCGAAGGATCCCGCCCTGTTCCACCCCCGGATGTCGGCGGGCGACTACGACGGTTTGGCTTCGGGCGGCTCGAACTTGAGCCCTGTCGGTGAGGAGATCACCGCGCAGATCGCTGAGCAGCGCGCCCTTATCGCCCGCGAGAACGGCGTTGATGAGGCCGTTGTCCCCGCGGATGCGGTGACCGCGAGTAGTTCCGGTCTCGACCCGCACATCAGCCCGGAGTATGCTCTCATCCAGATCGAACGAGTGGCGAAGAACTCGGGGCTTTCGCGGTCAGCTGTTGAACAGCTCGTCAAGAAGCACACCCAGGGGCGAACCCTCGGCTTTGCAGGTGAAGAGGTCGTCAACGTCAATGACCTGAACCTCGACCTGCTTGCGGCGAAGGACTGACATGAACACGGTGCGCGGTGTACTCAAGGTGTATCTGGGGGCTGCCCCCGGCGTAGGTAAGACCTGCGCGATGCTCGAGGAGGCCCACGACCGCCTGAAGGGCGGGGAGGACGTCGTCGTGGGCGTCGTTGAAACCCACGGGCGTTCGGGGACCGCCGCGAGGCTTGAGGGGCTGCCGGTGATTCCGCCTCGGCGGGTGAGCTATCGCGGCTCGACGTATGACGAGCTTGATGTTCCGGCGATTATCGAGCGTAAGCCCGACGTCGTTCTCGTGGACGAGCTCGCTCATACCGTGCACGGCGAGGATACGACGGCGAAGCGCTGGCAGGATGTGCACCGTTTGCTCGATGCGGGCATCAACGTCATCTCAACCGTGAACATTCAGCACCTCGAGTCCCTCAACGACGTGGTCACGAACATTACGGGCCACGTGCAAAACGAGACGATTCCCGATCCGGTCCTGCGCGAAGCGGAGGAGGTCGAGCTGATCGACCTGAGCCCCGATGCGCTGCGCGTGCGGCTGCGGCAGGGGCAGGTGTACGGGCCCGCGACCGTGGATGCGGCGCTCAGCAAGTTTTTCCGCAAGGGGAACCTCACGGCGCTTCGCGAGCTCGCGCTTTTGTGGCTCGCCGATCAGGTCGACGATGGTCTCGAGAAGTACCGCAGCGAGGAAGGCATCAAGGAGCCGTGGGCGGCGCGCGAGAGGATCCTCGTGGCCGTGGGCGGCGGCCCGAAGACTGCCGCCCTCATTCGCCGTGGCCGCCGCATCGCCGGGCGGATCGCCGGCCGCGAGCTCCTCGTCGTTCACGTCCTCGCGGCGGATGGCCCGCCGCGCATGTCGCCCGAGCAGATGAGCGAAGCGCGTTCCCTCACCGAATCTCTCGGCGGCTCGTGGCACGTGCTTTCGGGCGATGACGTCCCGCGCACGCTCCTCGATTTCGCCACGACCGTGAACGCGAGTCAGCTCGTTGTGGGCGCTTCGCGTCAGGGCTTCGCGCAGCGGCTGCTCATGCGGTCCACGAGCGCCACGATTATCGACGGTGCCGGCGACATCGACGTGCACATCGTCGCCGTAGACCCGCCCGCCACGCACTGGTCGGCTCCCGCGCCGCCCACGAGTCTCTCCCCCGCGCGGCTCGCGACAGGCTGGGTACTCGCGACCATTCTCACGATCGTCGTCACCCTCGCGAACCTCGCGCTCGGCGATCCCACGGCGCACCTGCCCACGGCGATTATGAGCTTCGTGCTCGCGTCCGTCGTCGTCGCCCTCGTGGGTGGCCTGTGGCCGGCTCTCGCGACGGCCATCGGCGGCGCGCTATTGCTCAACTGGTTTTTCACCGCGCCCACGCACACGCTGTCCATCACGGAACCGAAGAACATCTTCCTGCTCATCGTGTTCGTGCTCGTCGCGGTCCTCGTCGCCCAGGTCGTCGACGGCGCTGTGAGCCGCCAGCGCGAGTCCCAGGAGGCGCGCCGGCACGCGCAGCTCATGACAGAGCTTGCCCGCTCCGTGATCCGCGACGGGATCGGCATTCAGGAGATCCTCGAGCAGATCGCCACAACGTTCGGCCAGGATGGCGTCGCCCTCGCCACCGTCGAGGGCACGACGCTCGTGCCCGAGTACGAAGTGGGCATCCGGATCGAATCGGTCACGCTCGCCGACGAAGCCTTTTCGCTCGACGACCAGCACGTTCTCGCCCTCGTTGGCCGCCCGCTCACGTCGAGTGAGCAGCAGCTCCTCGAAGCCTATTCGGGCCGGCTCGTGAGCCTCATGACCCAGGCGCAGCTCAACCGGACCCGCATGCAGGCCCGGCAGCTCGAGGCCGCGAACTCCGTGCGCACGGCGCTTTTGACGGCCGTCTCGCACGACTTGCGCACCCCGCTCGCGACGATTAAAACGGCCGTCTCCGGTCTCCTCCTCGACGACGTTGATCTTCCCCGCGACGCACAGGTGGAGCTTCTGCGCGCGATCGAATCGTCCTCGGACAGGCTGGATCGGATCGTCGCGGACCTCCTGGATATGTCGCGCATCCACACGAATAAGCTCGAGGTTAAGGCAGTCACCGTCGGACCCGCCGAACTGGTTGCCCAAACCCTCCGCCACATGGACCCCTCCCTCGTGCCGCCTTCGCTCGACGAGCGCGTCCCGCGCGAACTGCCGGCAATCACGACGGATGCGGCGCTCATGGAGCGCGTGCTCGAGAACCTCATCAGCAACGCCGCCAAACACACCGACTCGGGGGTCACGATCGACGCGACACAGGATGGCGAGCGTATCCTCATTCGCGTGATCGATTACGGACCCGGCCTCACCGAGGAGAGCAAGGCGCGCCTGTTCACGCCCTTCACGCGCTTCGGTGACACGACGAACAGCCACGGGCTTGGCCTCGGCGCCGCGGTTGCGCGCGGGCTCGCGGAAGGCGTGGGCGGCACGCTCACCGCCGACGACACTCCAGGAGGTGGGCTCACAATGGTGTTGTCACTGCCGCTCACGATCACCCCATCCACCGACAGTGTGCCCACCCCCGCACACGAGACCACCACCGTTGGGAGCGCGTCATGATTCTCATCGTCGAGGACGATCCGGCACTGGCCAGGGCCATGACCGTTAACCTCACGGCCCGCAAATACCAGGTGCTCACGGCAACGACCGGGGAGGAGGCGCTCGTCATGGCCGCCGACAACCCGATCGAGGCCGTCCTCCTCGACCTCGGCCTGCCGCACATGAGCGGCCTCGACGTCATCGACGGGATCCGCGGCTGGTCAGACGTCCCGATCATCGTCGTGACCGCCCGCCACGAAACCTACACGAAGATTGAGGCGCTCGATCGCGGCGCCGACGACTACGTGACCAAACCCTTCGCGCTCGGGGAGCTCCTTGCGCGTTTGCGCGCCAACCTCAGGCGGCGAACGTCGGGCTCCCCCTCCCCCGTCGTGACCACCACCGACGGTCGCCTCACGATCGACCTCGCCGCAAAAACCGCGACCGTCAACGGCACGCCCGTGCGCCTAACCCCGCACGAGTGGGGCATCGTGAGCTACCTCGTGAACCACCCCAATCAGCTCGTACGCAAGGACGAACTGCTCGAGAACGTGTGGGGCCCCGAATACACGAACGGGGCCGGCTACGTGCGCGTCTACATGTCGCAGATCCGCCAGAAACTCGAGGAGGATTCCTCCGCCCCGCGCTACTTCCTCACCGAGCCGGGCCTCGGCCACCGCTTCGTGCTTGGCAGCTAGCGTCAACGCGGTGAGTAGCTCGCGACCAGTCGCGCACACATCGCGCTATAAAGCGTTGCTCACAGGCTGGCTCCGAGTCTTGAGGTCTTCCCACGAATCGGAATCAGCAATGTCATCTTCATACGCGATGAGATAGCCCCATCGCTGGCCTTCGAAGGCATCCTCGGCGACCAATCGACGGACGAGCGATTCCGCAGCCTTGCGCTTTTGCTTGCACAACCGCGTCTTCTCGTCCCTTCTCGGATTTACCCTCGATGATCCAGTGGACACCATCGGTGTCAAGGGCAACGAAGTCCGGGAAGTAGCGATCCTTCGGGTTGTAGTAGACGAATGCACCTGCGTGTGGGTGCAGGCGATGCCACCACACAATGCTTGAGGAGGTGTTCAGGAGCTTCGCCAACACGTACTTTCCGCTGTAAGAGTCGAATGATTCAGACTCCATTAGGGACTTGAACCAGCCACCATAGGTGCGGCGCACCACGAAATCGGCGCGGCCCTCAACCTGATCGTGGATCGTTTCTCCGATCGGCAGGCTGTGGTCCTCGATCCGCATCACCTTTGGATAGACCTTAGGCACCTCACGAGTAGACCGCAGAACCTGGTGCACGTACCCCTGAATGAGCTGTTGAAGTTGATTTTGTGCCGAGTCCAAGGTATCTGCCCTGCCGGTGACTGGACGCGGTAGGTGGCGGCGTTGACCGTCAGTGTCATCGCCCCGGTGCCTTTGATCGTGATGATCGGTACCGCGTCGAGCAGTCCGGGGTTGGTGACCTGCCCAGAGGCGGTGAGCGTGTGGGCGATCAGCCCGGAATCGAGGTAGCTAAACGGCTCGCACACCTGGTGTGCCTCGAAGAATCCCCACGACGACATGTCCGTGCGCAGCGGGCTGATGGAGGAGGACTTGACCTTGTGTAACGCACCGGGCTGGTTGGACAGGTGAATGGTTACCGCTCACCCCAGGGCCAGTGCAACCTTGTGGTAGGCCGCCAGGCCGCCTTTGATTGCGAGTGGCAACGTGATCGACGTGTAGTGCCAGCCGCCGAGGCGGATCAGCGTCCCGGCCCTGCCCGCCACCTCAATATCGTCTGTGGCCCGCTTGAACACGCTTTCACCCTCCAGAATGATCTTGAGACCAAACGAGCTGTCGGCCACGGTGAAGATCATCTCCTCGAAGTAGAATTAGGCAGAGGGAGTCGTAGGGGGTCTGCTGAGGGTTTGGTTGACGTCTAGCTTGTTTCGCTGGGGCGGGGCAGGGAAGGATGTTGATTATGTCGAAG
>NZ_JASODH010000016.1:0-4278 GCF_030212035.1 Pauljensenia sp. UMB10120
ACGCGGGGGTATTTCCAGCCCGGCAGCACCGTCACGTTCCCACGGTGGCTCTTCCCCGCGCACGCGGGGGTATTTCCGGACCCGCGCCAACATCCTCGACCTCCACTTGCTCTTCCCCGCGCACGCGGGGGTATTTCCAAGTCAAGCGGCCGGAAGCGGCGATGATCCCTCTCTTCCCCCGCGCACGCGGGGGTATTTCCGAGGACACGGCTGTGAATGGTGTGTACCACTACTCTTCCCCGCGCACGCGGGGGTACTTCGCACTGGTGCTGCCTCGAACCAATTCCCGAACGCATACCTAATCCCCACAAACGGATCCGCCCTCGTATGGATCTGACGCAACACAAAGGCGGCCTGTCCGACCCGCCACCCAACACACGTCACACTCAGTTCGTCGATATTCCTGGCGTGCAGCGTTCAATGACGTGGCAGACGAATTCGCCCCAAAGGCTACAGATGCGCCACACCACCGCGGACGTTTCTCAGGTATGCGGTGTTGACGTGGTCATTGCCTAGATCACCGCCGCCGAGTCGGCCTCACCCTCGCAGAAGACGCACTAAGTGTGGAAACTGAATCAACGCACGCCCTCGTACCCAAGACAAAGAGCACATCTAGCGCATCACACAAACCAGTTCCATCACAATCACTATGTTGATCGCTCAAGAAATACTCGACCGAGTCATCCATCGCGTCCTCACCACCAAATCACCACCCACGACCAACCCACTTCCGGAAGCGACCACCGCGTCGAAGCCCACATCTACAGGGAAGGTGTCAGCGCTAGCAGGCTCCTCGACACCATCGCCAACTACCTCGCCCAACAGGTAGACGATAGAATCGACCGGAAAGTACTCGCTGGAGCCGGCGACACCGGCGACATTGTCAATATGCGACACATGGGCAGGTGCATCGTCGTCAGAACAAAAGGGTACGGCGGCTGCGTCCTACCCGGCCAATGGGGCAACGAAGCGCACACCGAGATGGGTAACGATAATGCGCCCGCGGGGACCGTTGTCGCCAACCGCCGCGCAGTCAACGGCCTAGGTTCCCAGTGGGCACTCATGACGCACAGTGACTTAGCCGTCCTTGACTAGTAGTAAGTCGGATACGGACTTATGAACTTAGGAGTTAGCGAGCTGGGAGACGCGCTGTACGGATATGCCCATGATCAATCCAATGTCACGCATAGACAGGCCCGCCTGCGTCAGGAGTTGGATTGCTTTGCGCGAAGACGCGGACAGTTCCTGTTCTGCTTCTCGTGCAGCTTTTGTGGCGTTCTTGTAGCGGTTGATTGCTTCGAGTGGGAGCCCGCAGGGTTCGATGGTGACGGTGAAGCTTTCTTCGGGCTGGCCGGTCATGAGTGTGGCGGCGTCTTTGATCATGGCTTCGAGCTGGTCGAGGCGGCGCGCTTGGGTTCCGTACTCGCGGTTGTTGATGGTGAAGTCGGCGGACCACCATCCGTCGCAGCGGGTGGCGGTTGCGTTGATGTGTGTCATTTCTGTGCCCTACTGATGATCGCTTTCGCTAGTAGCTCGTTGACTTCTCTGGGGCGTGGGAGTGATTGCCGCCTTCTGTGAGAGTGAGTGTTTCTCCTTTGGCTTTGGCGATCTTGTCGAGTTGTTTGATGAGGTCTCTCCGCTTCTTTATTATATTCTACCCCCATTGACTTATTTAAGTCAATCCCCCTAAAGAATTTAGGTAGGCGACTCATTACGACCACAGCTCACCGCACCTGCCTACGGGTGAAAAACGATTGTAAACCTGCAAGAATTGAAGCCAACACGAAAGGAGCGCGACGATGGGTGCGACACGACCAAGCACAGCCAGAAGCACCCACCATTATTGACGGCAACCCCACCGGTTCCCAACCCCGCGACAAGGAAGCGTTGTCAAGAGAAATGGCAGCTGGTCTGAATTGGCGGAAAGAATCTGGATGTTAAGAGTTGGCGAGTTGCGAGACGCGTGCGCGGGACAAGCCCATAATGTAGCTGATATCTGCCAGAGAGTAGTGATCGTCTTTCAGGGCTCGCACTGCTTTTCGGGATGCCGCGGAGGCCGCTCTGGCGGATTCTTCAGCCAGTTTAGATGCTGCGGCAGATTGCTCGACCTGGGCGGCTTGTGCTATTTCAGGGACGATCGTGATGTTCCACGTGGAGTGATCGATGTCTTCTTCCATCGTGTCGAGGTAGTCAATTACTTGCTGGCGGGCTTTGGCAAGAGTGCGCACCTGTGTCCAGATGTCGTTACCGTTCCACAGTTCCCAGCCGCCGCTCCAGCGGCGGGCAGTGATGGTTATCGCGTTCATTTTGTGTTTCTTTTGCTTGCTTCGATTGTTTTGAGTGCTTTGCGGGTGAGGCTTGGAGAGATTTCGCGGGTTTGGGTGATGGTAACGCGGAAAGGCCCGTTGGTCCATATTTCGTGGTCGCCTTTACCTTGGCGTGAAGTGAAGCCTGCCTACTTGAGGAGTGCGGTTAGTTTCCGGTACGGCATTGGCTTCGTCATAGCTAAATGATAACACCTATTAACAGTAGTGTCAAGAGGTGTGTACACCAAAAGATGGGAGACAGGTTGACGTACAAAGACACAACAAAACGACAGGAAAAAAGAGCCATCAACGAGCTATCCGACATAGCCGCATGGCTCCCACTGCTCACCGCGCAGTCACTGGCCGTGTATGGTGTCAGGTCAGCCCGCGTCACGCCAGCCAGGTGCGCCAGGCACAACGGCCTACCCTTCGGGCTCGACCACCGGATCGACCAAACCGATGACGGGTGGCCAGGTATCCGCACACACGTGGGAGCCTTAAAATCCTCTCCTCCTACGCCACGCTGATTGCCGGTGAGCGCGGCACGCACTCGACAGGCAGTCCGATAGCTGACCTGCAGCGTGACATGCCATGGGCAGCAGAACACTACCCGGATGCGGATGCTGTCCTGGACGAGATCCACCGCATCCACCACCGCATCGCCCGCCTGACCGAGCATGCTCCCATGCTCGTCGGCACGTGTGAATGTGGTGGGAGGATCTACCGGTACCCCACCAGGCGCGGGCTCACCGACCAGTCGTGGTGCAACATTTGCGACCGCCTGTATCTCACCCAGGGCGAGGCAGCCTGAACGCGGCTCCTGCATGTTGCCAGCCTAGACGTGTATGTGACGCGGCAGGACCTGAAAACAATATGGCCCACCCTCACAGACAACCGCCTCGACCTATGGGTACACCGGGGGGTCATTGAACCTAGGGCGGGTAAGCCGAAAACCTACCCTCTTGCTGTGGTCAACACGCGCATGAACGCTACCCACTCACACAATCCTGTGATAAAGTGTTAGATGTTTTGAGGGAGTAGTGCGCCTACTTGGCGAGTTGGGATACTCGCCCCGGTGAGATTCCCATGACGCTGGCAACATCGCGGACAGACATTCCAAGATCCCTGAGTGTTGCGACTGTTTTTTTCGATGTGCGTGCGAGGGCTTCTTGTTCTTGGGTGACACGGGTGCTTTTTTCATGGTATTCACGCACAATGGCGGGAACCTGCGGCTTGATAGCAACGTTCTCGACGTTCACATGTTCCATGGTGCAGATGTCGCGTATCATTTCTTCGGCGTCTTTTAAGTGGCGTGCTTGAGTGAATCGCACTCCTGCTGGTGTTTCAAATTCGAGTACCCACCATTTGCCGTGAAAGCTGGCGGTTGCGTGGATGTTCATTTGAGTCCTTTCGCTTGCTTGAGGATTTCTTTGGCCAGGTGTTCGTCTATTTCCCTATGACGGGGGACGTAGGTGACGTGGGGGCCTATTGTGATTTGGGTGTGTCGTCCGCCTTCTGTGGTGGTCATGGGGTTGCCTGTTTGCTGGGCAATGGTTTTGAGTTTCTTGAGTAGGTCTCGCCTTTTCGCACATTAAGTCTAGCTCACTAAACATTATTTGTCTACTGCGCTAAACACTTTAGGTATGCTTATATCACGCACCGGCACATCCAAGTGGGAACGAAGAGTTAATGCCCGAAATGTGTGTATGGGGTGGGCTTGTCGCGGGGTGTTGAGTGTCCTGCCCAGCCTTTTCTGATGTGTAGTGATCCGTCTTGGTAGTTGGTGTCGTAGTCGATGGCGGTGTCGTAGCGGGCTGGTGTGCCGGGGTTGTCGGCACGCGTGGTGAGGGGTTTGCGGGCTGGTGGCTGGTAGTGGCTGGTGAGGTAGCAGTCCCGCTTGTGGTTCTTGCTATGCCAAGGGTGGCAATGCTGGGGGCAAGATGAGTGAACAGGGACTTTGTTGGCCAGTAGC
>NZ_JASODH010000001.1:0-412880 GCF_030212035.1 Pauljensenia sp. UMB10120
AAGCCGCCTTTGCGCTGATGGTACTGCGACCGGGGGGTCGTGGGAGAGTAAGACACTGCCGCAATCAACCGTGAGTTCGGGGGTGGGGTACAGGCCTGGAGACAGGCCAGTACCCCACCCCCCCTTTTTACGCGCACACGCAAGCCCGCACACCCAGCGGGGCCGACCGACCGGATACCCAGTCAACCAACATAGTAGTGCACGGGCAACTGCCCGCCTCAGACGTGTATCTGCGCACGAAATTCATGAGCTGACAGGTATGTCAGCGCATATCAGGTAGCATTAACAGCAGTATTAACGTGTGAAGCAGCTCCGTAGATAGGGCGGGACACAGACGAATAGGGGAGACCATTCATGGCAGACGAACGACACGATCGATCGAACGACTTCCGCTCACGAGGCGAGCGTTCATGGAGGGGCTCCTCAGACCGCCGAGGCTTCGGCCGTCGAGATGACCAGGGAGGTCGGCGCTCTTCCGGTGGCTACCAGTCACGCAATCGTCGCTTCGATGACGGCGAATCACGGCGAGACGGTGGTTTTCAGCGTGACGGTGGTTTCCGACGCGACGGTGAGTCACGACGCGGAAGCGGACAATGGCAGCAGCGCGACAATGACCGTGATTTCAAACGCGGCAGCTTCAACCGCTCAGACCGTGACCGCGACCGTCATGGCGCGGGGCGCGGCTTTAGAGAACGTGACGATCGTCGCGGCGGACGTTCTGACGGTTTCGACCGCGATGGCAGAAAGCGCTTCAACAGACGAGGTGACGGTAAAGGCAGGAATTGGTCAGACCGAGGCGATCGGAATGACCGTCATGACCACTCCGAACGTGGCAGCCGTTTCGACCGAAACGATCGTGGAGACCGCAGGCGCGATGACCGCTCCCGTTCACGTCATGACCGAGGAAACAATCAGCGCGGCGATGCCAACTACGCGAGCACCGAAGAATACGTGTCACCTCACGGTGATGAGCCGACAATTCCAGCCGGCGTATCAGCCAGTGAACTCGACTCTGAAGCCCTGCGTTCACTCAAGACGCTATCGGGAGCTAACCATGACATCGTGGCACGCCACCTCGTTATGGCCGGTCAACTCATTGATCTGGATCCCGAGCAGGCCTACGAGCATGCCCGCGCCGCAGCCAAGCGAGCCGGTCGTGTCGATACAGTACGCGAAGCAGCCGCATTGACTGCCTACGCATCGGGACGCTATGAAGAAGCATTGCGTGAGGTGCGAGCCGTGCGACGCATGCGCGGAGACCAGTCTCTGCGCGCCGTGGAAGCGGACTGTGAACGCGGACTGGGCCATCCAGAACGAGCAGTTGACATTATTGACAAGACCGACACCGCCGCTCTTGACCTGGGTGAACAGGTCGAACTCGTCCTCGTTTCGTCTGGTGCGCGTGCGGATCTAGGACAAAACGAAGTCGGCCTGGTGCTGGTCGATGATGCGCTGGCAGCCTTGCCTGAAGATGCCGACACCGAATATGTGCGCCGTCTGATGAGCGTCAAAGCCGATCGTCTGCGCGAACTGGGGCGCGACGAGGAAGCCACTCAAGTCGAAGAATCGATGCCGCCGGAAATCGAAGATCCCGACATCGTGGACATCGAAATGATTGCTGATGCGGACGTCACCAAGCGTGGCAGCACGTTGCACGGAACCGACGAACCACTGTCCAGTCTCTTTGACACAGCGTTGCTTGACCTGGACGGCGTGGCATGGATGGGGTCAGACCCCATTGAGCATGCGGCCCCGTCCGTCGTCGCCGCGCGTGAGAACGGCATCAAGACGGTGTTCGTGACCAATAATGCCTCACGTCCGCCTCAGGCAGTCGCTGAAAAGCTGAATTCGATGGGATTCGAAGCGGACGAATCCATGATCATGACATCCGCGATGGACGTGGCGGCTATTATGAGCGACGAGCTCGATGACGGCGCCAAGGTCTTTATGGTTGGTGGTCCTGGACTGCGCGAGGCTCTCGAAAAAGCTGGATTCACCCTCGTTGAACGTGCAAGTGACCAGCCAGATGCAGTCGTCATGGGACTGGACCGAACTGTCGGCTGGGAACAGATGTCGCAGGCTGCCTACGCGATTCAGGCCGGCGCCCGATTCTTTGCCTCCAATATGGACTCCACACTGCCGACAGAAGAAGGCTTTGCCCTCGGAAACGGCTCTCTGGTGACCGCCGTCGAACATGCCACCAAACAGCGTGCAACCGCGGCAGGTAAGCCGACGCCCGGAATCTACCAACGCGGTGCGAACCTGGTCGAAGCACACAATCCACTGAGCGTGGGAGACCGACTCGAAACCGATATTGCCGGCGCTGTCTCAGCTGGCTACCCTGCCCTTCACGTGCTGACCGGTGTCCATCAGGCAGCAGATGTGATTCGGGCACGAAAGGGTCAGCGACCCACCTACCTCGCCCTTGACATGCGAGGGTTGAACGAGGCTCATCCTCATCCCAAACATCACAAGGACAACACGTGGACCTGTGGGTACTCCCAGGTAGCATCGGTGACCAAGTGGGGCACGCTGCGCCTGGACGGTATCGAGTTGACTGAACCGACCACGGTCACCCTGGATTCGTATCGTGCGCTGGCAGCCGCAGCGTGGGCTGTCGAATCAGATGAGCCCGTGCGGTGCCCGGAATTGACGGTTGTGCCCAACGACGATCCGGCAGGGATTGTGACTCCGCCTGAACCTCAGGACGAATCGGAAGACGAAGCGGAAAATCCCGAGGTTTCAGACGCCATTGACGCGGAATTGGCTGAAGATACGCGCCCGGATTCCGAAGTCGAAGAGGAAGCCCTCAACACAGACAATCCGATCCCGGCGTTCCTTCCTGGTGAAGAAGAACTCGAAGCTCTGCTGCGCGAGGGCGCAGATGACGAGACCGGCGTGAAGACCGCTGAAAGCGAAGATGACGCTGCCGCGGCGGACAGCGCGCAGGACGTGTCGCAGGACAGTGCCAGTGAGTGAGAACGACCCCGTGACACCGCGCCCTCATGATCCGCATGATCGTGAGGACGCGGTCACAATTCCCAACGCAGAAGTCGAACTCGACGGATTGAACGAGGCAAGCGCACAGATTCAGGTACGCACGCTGGCAGGATTCGATGCGCAGCTTCGTGCTGCCCTCGAGCACGTGAGCCGCTGAGATGAAACTCAGGAGAATCGACTCCGAACTGGTGCGCCGCCACCTGGCACGCTCACGCACCCACGCTCAGGAACTTATCCACGATGGGCGCGTCAAACTCGACGGGCAGGTGGTGCTCAAGCCGGCTCGACAAATGGATCCTGCACAGGCAATCGTCATTACCGAGGGGGACACCGTCGACTACGCTTCACGCGGTGCCTACAAACTTGCCGGTGCGCTGGACGCCCTCGGAAAATCAGCACCGCTCATACAGGGGCGACGATGCTTGGATGCGGGAGCATCGACGGGCGGATTTACTGACGTCCTGTTGCGACGAGGAGCACAGCAGGTGATCGCTGTTGACGTGGGATATGGGCAGCTTGCCTGGAAGCTGCAGTCGGATCCGCGCGTCGAGGTACGTGATCGCACCAATATTCGTACGCTCGCGCCCGCCGATATCACGCCACCCGTTGACCTAGTGGTGTCCGACTTATCGTTCATTTCACTGACACTGGTGATCCCGCCGCTGATCTCCGTGGCAACACCCGACGCGGACTACCTGCTGATGGTCAAGCCTCAATTTGAGATCGGCAAAGACAGGCTCGGCCACGGAGGCGTGGTGCGTGACCCCGATCAGCACGTGGAAACGGTGGAAAAAGTCGCGCAATGTGCGCGTAGCAATGGGTTGGATATCTACGCCGTTCAGGCTTCACCGTTGCCGGGTCCTGCCGGTAATGTCGAGTATTTCCTGGCGATGCGCTCAGGTCATCCGGATGCGATCTTGGAGCAAAACCTGCACAATCGGATTGTCAGAGCAGTACAGGAAGGGCCGGCAGTGAGGGGAAGGAAACATTCGTGATTCAGCGCGTCATGCTGGTGCGCCACATCAACCGCCCAGAAGCACAGGCAGCCGCCCAGGCAGCAGCACGTGAACTTTCGGTACGCGACATTGACGTGGTGCCTGAAGGAGACTGCACCGGCGATATCGACCTGGTGCTGGCCACAGGAGGCGACGGCACGATTCTTGCCGCAGCAGAATACGCCCGGAAATTCGACGCACCGTTGCTCGGCATCAACATGGGGCACATGGGCTTCCTTGCGGAAGTGTCTGCGGACGGCATCCTGTCAGTTGTTGACATGATTGCAGATGGGCGTTACACCATGGACACGCGCATGACGCTCGACATCCATGCGCACTTCCCCGATGGCACCGAATGGCACGACTGGGCGCTGAACGAAGCAGTCGTCATGCACACGGACGTGGCGCACCCGGTCCACCTGGGATTCGGAGTGGACGGACAGGCTGTATCCACCTACGGGGCGGACGGCATCATCTTCTCCACACCCACCGGCTCAACTGCATATTCGTTCTCTGCTGGCGGGCCAGTGGTATGGCCCGACACGGAGGCAATCATCATGGCTCCGCTGGCCGCGCATGGCCTGTTCACGCGGCCACTTGTTGTCAGCCCTTCGTCAGTGCTCAGCGTCAATATCCTCGAAGATGCGTGGAGTGCGCCAGAAGTGTGGTGCGACGGTCTGCGTCAGCGCACCGTCCCCAGCGGAACAACCATCACTGCCACACGAGGATGTCGCCCCGTCCACCTGCTGCGCCTCGATGACACTCCATTTTCCACGCGACTGGTCAAACGATTCCAGCTGCCTGTGGATGGTTGGAGGAAACGCCCATCCGAGCGTTAATCTGTCACGTGAGAGCTGGAGAGGCGAGAGGAGGCCAACGTGATCGATGCGCTCCGCATCAAGTCCCTGGGCGTCATTGACGAAGCCGACGTGCAATTTTCACCTGGCCTGACTGTCGTCACCGGTGAAACCGGAGCCGGTAAGACGATGGTGTTGACCTCACTGTCACTTTTGCTCGGCACTCGGGCCGATTCTCAGACCGTGCGTCAGGGGTGTGAGCAGGCCGAAGTAGACGGCATTTTCGAAGTCGATGACATGGTTGCCGCACGCGCCCAGGAGCTTGGAGCCAGCGTCGAAGACGGTGAGCTCATCGTGTCCAGAACGGTTAGTACCAAGGGTCGATCACGCGCCCACCTTGCAGGACGCCCCATCCCGGTATCCATTCTTGCTGATATTGGCGATAGTCTCGTCACGATTCACGGCCAGGCCGACCAGATGCGTCTACGTCAGACATCCGTCCAGCGCGCCATTCTCGATGAGACAGGCGACGATCAGCACCAGGAGCTTCTCCGCGACTACGCGCAAGCCTGGAAAGCAGCAGTCAATGCGAAAAAACGCCTGGACATGGCGCGCTCGCACGCCGACGAACGTGCGACACGCATTGAGGAACTGACCCGCATCACTGACCAGATCCGCCAGCTGGACCCGTATCCGGGTGAAGACGACGATCTGCGCACTCAGACTGAAAGACTGACCAACGTTGAGGATCTGCGCGCCCAGGTGGCTCTGGCCTACGCATGTCTGCGCGGTGAATCTGACGAGACCCACCTGATCGATCTGCTGCACCGCGTCCAGGCCGCATTCGCTGATGCCTCGCGGTTTGATTCCACGCTCGATTCGTTCGCCCAGCGTGCCCACACTCTGCGTCTTGATGCCGACTCGCTGGCAGATGATGCCGAGGCCTACCTGTCCACACTGAACGCCGACCCGGAGCGTCTTAACGCGTTGCACCAACGGCGCGCCGACCTGAATCGCCTGCTGCAGGGGCGGGCCGCAGATGCCACTCAGCTGCTTGAATGGGAAGCTCAGGCGCGCGCTGAACTTGAAGAACTGACAGATCCAGATGTCAACGAAGACTCCCTCGCCGCTGAACTTGCGCAGGCTCAGCAGCGCGTACTGGAACTGGGGGAGCGCCTGAGCACCTCCCGCCGGCACCTCGCAGACGAACTCAGCGAGCACGTCGATGCCGAGCTGGCAGCACTGGCGATGAAAGGGGCACACCTGAACGTCGAACTGATGCACCGTAAACCCAACTCCACGGGGTGTGAAGACATCACATTCATGCTGCAGCCTCATCCTGACGCGCCCGCCCGGCCAGTGTCTCGCGGAGCATCAGGTGGCGAGCTTTCACGCGTCATGCTGGCACTGGAAGTGGCGCTCTCGCATCGTGCGACGCCCCGCACCTTCGTCTTTGACGAGGTCGACGCCGGAATCGGTGGGCGCACAGCCACAGAGGTGGGCGCGCGACTGGCACGGCTGGCACGCGTACACCAGGTGATCGTGGTCACCCACCTGGCTCAGGTGGCAGCCTATGGAGACACCCACCTGGTAGTGCACAAAGAGGGTGGAACTGCGCGTGTGACATGCGTTGACGGGGAAGAACGCATCGACGAGATCGTGCGAATGACCGGCTCGCCGACCACCTCAGAAACGGCACGCCGTCACGCGAAAGAATTGATTCTGGCCGCAACCGTGCCACAATCGCCCTGTGAGTGACAATGAGACAGGTATGCCACCATCGCAGGCTCCCAGCGATGCGGATGTGAGGGCACGGATTCGCATCGACGAGAATCCCGTGCGGCTCGCCCGGCGCCTCGAAGCCGGTGAAATTGCGGTTATTGACAGGCCTGACCTGGACCGGGCCACCGCCCGACTGCTCATTGACGCACAACCCACAGCAATTTTGAACGCGTCAGCGTCCTCTACCGGCCGCTACCCGAACCTCGGTCCAGCCCTCGTCCTCAAAGCAGGCATTTTGTTGCTCGATGACCTGGGTTCTGACATTATGACCCTGCGTGAGGGAGACACCATCACGATCAGCGGCACGGAGGTGACGCAAGATGGTCGACTGATCGCATCCGGCCACGTGATGACTGACGAGGACGACCTGCGCGCACGCGAGGAAGCACGCGTGGGTCTGAGCACTCAGATCGAAGCGTTCGATGAATTCACAGATGACTATTTTGAGCGCGAATCTGACCTGCTCTACCACGAAAAAGGGATTCCGACCCTGCGCACCAAGATGCAGGGTCGCCCGGTTCTCCTGGTGAATAAGGCTGAAGATTCTGTCAAGGAACTCAAAGGGCTGCGTCGCTGGATTCGCGATACCAACCCCATCCTGGTCGGCGTTGACGGGGGAGCGGACCTGCTGCTTCGCGAACGCATGAAGCCCCACATCATCGTGGCCGACATGGATGCGGTCTCAGAAAAGGCATTGGGATGCGGGGCTGAACTAGTGGTGCGGGAGAACCGTGACGGCACCGCTCCAGGACGCGAACGCCTCAACCGACAGGGACGCTCCTACGAAGTGATGACCGCATCTGGGACCAGTGAGGATGCAGCGATCATTCTGGCTGCCACGCAACGTGCCTCCGTGATCGCCACGATCGGTATTCACCTGACGCTCCAGGATTTCCTCGATCGCGGACGCGCCGGAATGGCGTCAACCTTCTTCACGCGTCTCAAGGCAGGTGACGCGCTTATCTCATCGCGTGCCATTCGCGAAACCTACCGTCCACGCATTTCAGCGTTCTGGCTGATCGTATTCGTTATCGTCGCCGTCCTGCTGGCCGGTGCGGCACTGTGGTCCACACCGTGGGGGCAGGGTGCTATGGAAGTCGTAGCCCATTGGGTCGCAAGCTGGTGGCCCTTCAGCGCAGGGAGCAGTTAAAAGAGGTCATCATGGTTAATTTTCGCTATCACCTAGTCTCCATCATCGCGATCTTCATCGCGCTGTGCGTGGGCGTGATCCTCGGTGCCGGCCCCCTGCAGGTACGGCTCGATGACGCACTGAGCTCATCGCGCGCACAGGCGCAGCGAACCGCTCAGGAACAACTCGAAGAAGCCGAACACAGCCTCAAGCTGTCAGAAGCAGCCGTTTCGCAAATGGGCGACGAGATTGTGCCGGGAACCCTCGAAGGACGCAATATTGGTCTGCTGAAAATGGCGGCCACCGATCCTGCTGATATCGAGCAACTCAAGACTATGCTGAGCAAAGCCGGTGCAACAGTTGTCAGCGTCGCAACACTGACAGACAACTGGGATTCTCAGTCCATGACCGAGTATCGCAATACGCTGGCCACGCCAGTTGAGACCAACCTCGCCGGTGACGTTCCGGCAGATCTGACCAGTGACGGAGTGATCGGGCAGGCCATCGTGACTATTATGACCTCCTCTGGCGCCAACCAGGATCTGCTCCGTGACATCCTGACCGATGATTCGCGTCCCATTGTCACCTTCGATGAATCCGAGGGCGGTCAGGCTGACACCCTGATTCTGGTCGGGCCGCGCACGATGAAGGCTGGAATAGCAACCGCGCAGGACGCCCAGAGCGGCACAGGAGGCCCGACTTCTTCGAGCGCATGGGTCGGAATGGCTCGCGCATTGGCAAGTGCGCCCAATCCCGGCGTGATCGTGGGTGATGCCGGTGATGCGGACGCGATGATTGCCCAGCTGCGTGCACAGAACGCTCCAATCACCACCGTTGATTCCGTAGGAACAGCGATCGCCACGCTGGCAACAGTTCTCGCACTTCCGAGCGCCCAGGCTCAGCCACGCGCACTGGGCGGTGAGGACAGCGCCACCAGCGTGTTCCCAGAGCTTCAGCTCTCAGGCCGGCAAGCGGCTCCACCCGCGCCACACAACGAACCGGCAGACGGAGCCCAGTCACAAAGCGGAGGAGAGTAACACCGTGACGGCACACGAGGATGAACAGATGCCCATCGCTGATCGCAGCGGAAGCGCATCCGTCGCCAGTCACGACATCGTATGGCGCGGCAAAGTCTTTGACATGGCTGAAGACGAGGTCATCCTTGACGACTCTCACTCAGTGATTCGCCAGTACCTGTCGCATCCAGGCGCAGTCGGCATCGTCGCATTGCGCGGTGAGGACGGTAATGAGGAAGTACTGCTGGAATACCAGTACCGCCATCCAGTAGGCGCGCACCTGTGGGAGATACCGGCCGGCCTTCTCGATATCGAGGGTGAAGACCCCCTGACAGCGGCCAAACGCGAACTTGCTGAAGAAACGGATCAGAAGGCCGAGCGCTGGGATGTCCTCGTCGATTACTTCACCTCACCTGGAGGATCCGAAGAATCTCTGCGGATCTTCCTTGCCCGCGATGTTTCTCCGACTGGCACCACCTTCGAGCGTGAGGATGAGGAAGCGGCGATGGTGACCCGCTGGGTCAACCTGGATGAAGCTGTTCGCCTCGTTGCTGCGGGAAATCTGCATAACCCTTCAGCCTGCGTGGGAATCCTCTCCACCTTCGCTGCGCGCGCCCACGGGTGGCAGACCCTGCGTGCCAGCGACGCGCCGTGGATGCGTTCTGCGCGTCAGAACTGACTGCTCCAGACTCGAATCCTCCTTATAGCGTGCAAGTGATCTCAATCGCCGTAATTTAGAAAGCATCGTGTTGCTAAAAGCCGTACACTGGTGGGGTAGTTACTGACGGCGATAAGGAGGACAGTCATGGGAGAGCCGACTGAAATCGGCACCCGCGAGCAGGTGCTCGACCTAATCGTCGAAAAAGGTCCCGTGACCGCTACGGTCATCGCGAAGATCCTGGATCTGACCACGGCGGCGGTCAGACGGCACATCACCATTTTGCAGGACGCTGGAGAAATCGTTCAGTATCAGGACTACTCGACGGAAAAGCGTGGACGAGGGCGACCAGCGCGTCACTACGTGGCAACCGAGCGAGCACACGACAGGCTCCCAGAGGGATACTCCGAGTTGGCTGTCAAGGCTCTGGGCTACTTGGGACAGGTCGGAGGTGGCCCGGCCATTGACTCATTTGCCGCTGCCCGCTCACGCGAAATCGAACGTCGATACGCGCCGATCGTGCGTGAAGCAGGGAACGACCCGAAAGTGCGCGCACAGGCTCTGGCTGACGCGCTCACCCAGGACGGTTACGCAGCGACAGTGCGCGACATTGGCGATGGCGCCTTCGCAATCCAGCTATGTCAGGGTCACTGCCCGATCCAGCAGGTAGCCGATGACTTCCCACAATTGTGCGAAGCGGAAACCCAAGCCTTTGCGCGTCTGCTGGACGTGCATGTTCAACGTTTGGCCACCTTGGCCGGAGGGGAGCACGTATGCACCACGCATATTCCCGTGGGTGCCCCCACAATCCGGCGCTCTGCGTTGGCGGCTCTCAGGCGATAGCGTGAGTGCTTTTGACACAGCGGCAAAGTCACGATCTTGACGCCAGTCAAGTCACTGAGGAAAGGACAATATGAGCCAGTCACCGCCAATCGTTTCATCTGAGGATAAGCGCAGAAGTGATGAAGCGATTATCGAATCCATCGGTGCATACGAATTCGGATGGCACGACAAGGACGACTACTCACATGATGTTCCCAAAGGCATCAACGAGCAGGTGGTGCGCCACATTTCGGCCGAAAAGAATGAACCCGAATGGATGTTGGAGCGCCGACTGAAAGCTCTGGAGATCTTCGAGCGCAAACCCATGCCGGCATGGGGTCCCGACCTGTCCGACATCGACTTCGGTGACTTCAAGTACTACGTGCGTCCCACCGACCGTCAGGTTAAAGACTGGAACGACCTGCCCGAAGACATTCGTCAGACCTATGACCGCCTGGGCATTCCCGAAGCGGAAAAACAGCGTCTGGTCGCAGGCGTGGCCGCGCAGTACGAATCTGAAGTTGTTTACCAGCAGATTCAGTCTGATCTGGAGAAGCAAGGCGTCGTCTTCATGGACACCGACACCGGCCTGCGTGAATACCCCGAGATCTTCAAGGAATACTTCGGGCACTCGGTACCTTCAGGTGACAACAAGTTCGCAGCACTCAACACGGCAGCATGGTCGGGTGGCTCATTCGTGTACGTGCCACCGGGCGTCCACGTTGAGATCCCTCTGCAGGCCTACTTCCGCATCAACACCGAAGCGATGGGCCAGTTTGAGCGCACGCTGATCGTAGCGGACGAAGGTTCCTACGTTCACTACGTCGAGGGCTGCACGGCCCCGATTTACGACTCCAACTCGCTGCACGCCGCAGTCGTGGAAATCTTCGTGCGCAAGGATGCCCGCGTGCGATACACGACCATCCAGAACTGGTCGACCAACGTGCTCAACCTGGTGACTCAGCGTGCCATCGTTGACGAGGGTGGAACGATGGAGTGGATCGATGGCAACATGGGCTCCGCGATCACGATGAAGTACCCCGCGTGCTTCCTCATGGGTGACCACGCCCGAGGCGAAACACTGTCGATCGGTTTTGCCGGCCCCGGCCAGAACCAGGACACGGGTGCGAAGATGGTGCACATGGCGCCGCACACGTCCTCGTCCATTGTCTCCAAATCAGTGTCACGAGGGGGTGGGCGCACCTCGTATCGAGGCCTCGTGCAGGTCAATGCGCGTGCGCGCCACTCCAAGTCGAATGTTCTGTGCGACGCGCTGCTGGTCGATAAGATCTCCCGCACCGACACATACCCGTATGTGGATGTGCGCACCGACGACGTGGAAATGGGGCACGAGGCCACCGTCTCGAAAGTGTCAGAAGATCAGCTGTTCTACCTGATGAGTCGCGGCCTGGATGAAAACGAAGCTATGGCCATGATTGTGCGCGGATTCGTCGAGCCTATTGCGAAGGAACTCCCCATGGAGTACGCACTCGAACTGAACCGCCTCATCGAACTACAAATGGAAGGATCGGTGGGCTGAGTTGGCTCAAGACCATCGCGAAGATCACGTCAGCCCACACCCATCGCGCGCAGATCGGCCGACGTCATTCAACCTCGACGATATTCCCGTGCCCAAAGGCAAGGAAGAAGACTGGCGATTTACCCCGATGCGCCGTATCTCGATGTTGTTCGACCCGGCCAACTACGATACCGAGGACGCTCCGCTGACTGTGGAAGCTCCCGAAGGCGTCTGCGTTGAAACCGTCTCGCGAAACGATTCACGCGTGGGCACCGTGCTGGCTCCTGGTGACAGGACCGCGGTAGTTGAATGGAATACGTTCCATGATGCTCAGGTCGTGTCCGTTCCAACCGGACAACGCATCGACGATCCAATTCTTATTACGGTGGATACGGCCTCTGACCAACGCAGCCAGCACCTGGTCGTCGACGCTGGCGCACACAGCGAATCCACAGTGATCCTCAACCACACGGACAGCGCCGATGCGCGAATCAACCAGGGCATTGAGATCACTACCGGTGAGAACGCATCGTTAACGTTCGTGTCCCTGCAGGAATGGGACGACAGTGTTGTACACGCGTCGAACCACCGCATCCGCATTGGCAAGAACGCGAAAGTGCGTCACATCGTGGTCACACTGGGTGGCGATACGGTTCGCCTGTGCGCCGATACTGACTTTGAAGGGCCGGGCGCTGAACTGACTATGCTGGGCGTGTACTTCGTGGACGGAGGACAACACCTGGAACACCGTGTGTTCGTGGACCACTCAGCACCCAACTGCTACTCACGCGTGACGTATAAAGGCGCCCTGCAGGGTAAGGATGCGCACTCGGTGTGGATTGGTGACTGCCTCATCCAGGAACCTGCTGACGGAACAGACACCTATGAGCTGAACCGTAACCTCATTTTGACCGAAGGCGCTCATGCTGATTCAGTTCCCAACCTTGAGATTGAAAACGGTGAGATCGCCGGAGCAGGACATGCATCAGCGACAGGACGCTTTGATGATGAACAATTGTTCTACCTGATGAGCCGCGGAATCACCGAGGAAGATGCCCGTCGCCTCGTGGTGCGAGGATTCTTCGCGGAACTGATTGACCAGATCGGTGTTCCGGCCATTGAAAAGCATCTGATGGAATCGGTTGAAAGAGAACTTGAAGTTACGGGACGCTGAGCCGCCCTCGAACGTAAGAGAAAGAACGCGACATGTCGACTTTGGAAATTCAGAACCTTCACGTCAACGTAGAAACACCTGAGGGCACGAAACAGATCCTCAAAGGTGTCGACCTCACCATCGAATCTGGCGAGATCCACGCCATCATGGGACCGAACGGATCAGGCAAATCCACACTCGCCTACGCGCTG
Source organism: Pauljensenia sp. UMB10120 (assembly GCF_030212035.1). NCBI lineage: Bacteria > Bacillati > Actinomycetota > Actinomycetes > Actinomycetales > Actinomycetaceae > Pauljensenia > Pauljensenia sp. UMB10120. Next base: position 13,084 of record NZ_JASODH010000001.1, read on the forward strand.
GCCGGTCATCCAGCCTACGAGGTGACCGAAGGCGCCGCCTACCTCGATGGTCACAACATTGTGGACATGACCGTTGATGAGCGCGCCCGCAGCGGCCTGTTCCTGGCGATGCAGTACCCCGTGGCAGTGGCGGGCGTGTCAGTGTCGAACTTCCTGCGCTCCGCCAAGACCGCGATCGACGGGAAGGCGCCGAGTATCCGGACCTGGGTCAAGGACATGAACGCCGCGATGGAGAAATTGCGCATCGAACCGGCTTTCGCTGAGCGTGACGTCAACGTGGGCTTCTCCGGTGGTGAAAAGAAGCGCCTCGAAATTTTGCAGATGGAGATGCTGCGCCCCTCGTTCGCCATTCTTGACGAGACTGACTCCGGCCTTGACGTGGATGCGCTGAGGATCGTCTCCGAGGGTGTCAACCGGGTCCACGAGTCCACGAACTGCGGGATCATGCTGATCACGCACTACACGCGAATCCTGCGTTACATTCACCCCAGCCATGTGCACGTGTTTGTTGACGGTCACGTTGCCGCTCAAGGCGGCCCGGAACTGGCTGAACAACTGGAAGAAACAGGGTACGACTCATACCTTCAGTAAGCAGTAGGAGCAGATTGTGAGTGAGACGATCGGCGCGTTCACCGTCGATGAGATTCGTCAGGACTTCCCGTACCTGACGCGGCGCGGTAGGGCGGGTGGCCCCATCGCCTACTTTGACGCGTCAGCCACATCTCAAAAACCCTCGTGCGTCATAGACGCGGTTACTGACTTTTACCGGTACCACAACGGTGCCGTGCATCGCGGTACCCACGTGCTGTCAGATGACTCAACGCAACTGTACGAGGACGCGCGCGCCACCGTCGCACGCTTCATCAAAGCGCGGCCGGACGAAGTGGTGTGGACGAAGAACGCCACTGAAGCACTCAACATCGTCGCCTACGCGATGACGAACGGGTCAGCTGGTGGCTCGACAGGCCACGATGTCCGCTTCAGCCTGCAGGCAGGGGACCGGGTCGTGATCTCACGCGCCGAACACCACTCGAACCTGGTGCCGTGGCAGCTGGCCTGCCAGCGCAGCGGAGCCGAGCTCAAGTGGCTCGATCTGGACCCCGAGGGACGAATCGACCTCGATACACTGGACGTCATCACGCCGAACACGAAGGTCGTCGCCGTCACACACGCATCCAACGTGACCGGAGCGATCACTCCGATTGAGCCGATCATCCAGGCAGCCCATAACGTCGGCGCACTGGTGGTTCTGGATACATGCCAGTCATCTGCGCACCTTCCGATTGACGTGACAACACTGGGCGCAGACTTCATTGCTCTGTCATCACACAAGATGTGTGGGCCGACTGGAATTGGTGCATTGTGGTCACGTCGCGACCTGCTTGAAGCGATGCCACCAGTGCTGACGGGCGGCTCAACGGTCGCATCTGTCACGATGGATTCCACTGAGTTCCTGCCTGCACCTGACTGCTTCGAAGCCGGATCGCAACCAGTGGCACAGGCGGTCGGGTGGGCACGCGCACTGGAGTACATATCCACCATTGGAATGGATGCCATTGCCAGGCGCGAAGAGGAACTGGCCACACTGATGCTGGAAGGATTGTCCGACGTCGAAGGCGTGAAGATCCTGGGACCGACATCCACGCACGACCGTCTGGCAGTCGTCGCCTGGACGATGGACGGAGTCCACCCACATGATGTGGGCCAGTTCCTTGACTCGCGTGACGTTGCGGTGCGAGTAGGACACCACTGCGCCATCCCGTTGCACCAGTTTTTCTGCGAGCGCGCATCGACACGGGCGACGGCAACAGTGACCACGACACGCGCCGAGATCGATCAGCTGATCGACGCAGTGAGCGCAACAGCAGGATTTTTCACAGGAGCATAATGAGCAGTCTTGAACAGATGTATCAGCAAGTGATCCTGGATCACTCACGCGAACGCCGAGGCAGCGGCACGGTGGACAACATCCAGGCATCCTCACACCAGGTCAACCCCACATGCGGTGACGAGGTGACCCTGGGCATCAGAGTCGACGATGCCGGAAACATTGAACACCTGGTGTGGGACGGGGATGGCTGCTCCATCTCGCAGGCCAGCCTGTCGATGCTCTCCGACATGGTCGAAGGCCAACCGACTGACACGGTGCGTGACCTGTACGCCGATATGGAAACCATGATGCATTCGCGCGGTCAGGGTGTGGACGATACAGTCCTGGACGCGCTGGGGGATGCCGCGGCCCTTGAAGGAACCAGCCAGTTCCCGAACAGAATCAAGTGCGCACTGCTGGGATGGTACGCCCTGCGTGACGCGCTGGCACAAGTTGGTATCGACATAGCAGGAGACGATCATGAGTGACACGCCCTATTCGCCCGAAGGCGCGCAGTCAGCAAACCCGATGGCTCAGACGGAACCTGTCGAACAGCGCTTTGCCCCCGCACCACAGCAGCAACTGCCCACCGGCGTTGACTACGTGGAAAACGGCACCGTTCCCGCCGCAGACGTGGAAGAAGCACTCAAGGACGTCATCGACCCCGAACTGGGAATCAACATCGTTGACCTCGGTCTGCTCTACGGCATCACGGTCAGTGAGGATGACAGTATCCAGCTGGATATGACGCTGACATCTGCTGCATGCCCACTGACCGACGTGATCGAACAGCAGGCGCAGATGGTGCTGCAGACTTTCACGGATCTGGTGATGGTCAACTGGGTGTGGATGCCCGCTTGGGGGCCAGAACGCATTACTCCTGATGGGCGGGATCAACTCCGCGCCCTCGGATTCAACGTCTGAGCATCGTCTGTTTGTGCTTAGTCGCGTGAGGAACTCTCGCCCGTATCCGTCTGTCCATCTGCGGCGCGCTTGGCAGCCTCGTGGCGGATCTGCTCTTCCTGATAGGACCGGATCGCCGCCTCGGTTGCATCGGATACTCCGCGGGAGAGCGTTGTGGCAGCTTCGCTGACACCTTTCACCACTGGCGTGACGGCGTCCTCAACCGCTTTTGACGTGGAATCCCACAACTTTGCTGCCGGATTCAGCAACTGCTCACGAACCCTGCGCCGCATGACCTTGCCCAGCTGATTACGCGGCATGGTGGAGATGAACGCGATCTGGCGCGGCAATGCGTAGTGCGAGATCGATCGCTCTGCCCATTCGCGGACCTGATCCAACGAAATCAGGGGAGCGCCCTCGTCCATGATCAGCGCAGCGGTCACTTCCTCGGTCTCATCACCCTTCGGCAGACCGACAACGGCCACATCCTTCACTCCAGGCATGGAACGAATCGCGTCCTCGACCTGCGAGGGATACACGTTGAAGCCGCCGGACAAAATGAGTTCCTTGCGGCGGTCAGCGAGCGTGATGAAACCGTCATCGTTGACACCGATATCGCCGGTGCGGAGCCAGCCGTCCTGTGTGAAGACTTTTGCGGTTTCCTCGGGAGCATCCAGGTAGCCCTCAAAGACCTGCGGGCCGCGCACAACGATCTCGCCTGGTTCGCCATCGTCGACATCACGCGTGGGATCCTCAAGGTCGACTAGGCGCAGCTCGGTGGAAGCGAAGGGGATGCCTAGAGTTCCGTGTCGCCTGCCTGGTCCCAGAGGTGATCCGCAGATGACAGGAGAGGTCTCAGACAAGCCATAGCCCTCTAGGATAATGCCGCCGGTATATTCTTCCCATTCGTCGGCAAATGCGGTAGACAACGGCATCGCTCCGGAGACCGAATACCGGATGCTATCGAGCGGCGTATGCGTCTTTCGTGCTTTCTTCAGGATCCTCTCAAACATCGCGGGAACACCGACAAAGAACGTGACGGCACGACGACGATGCGCAGCAACAGCCATTGCCGCATCGAAAGTCGGCATCAGGACCTGCGTCGCCGCCTTCCTGACGGAGGTACACAGGAAAAACGTCAACCCGAATGCGTGGAAGTAGGGAAGCAGGGAGAAAAACGTTTCCGCGCCTTCGTGCAGCTTCCACACCCAGAACAGGTTCTGATTGACATTGGCGCCGATGTTGGTGTGAGTGAGCGGAACCGACTTCGGAATACCGTTGGTGCCGCCCGTGTGCAAGATAACGGCTCGATCTGAGCCAGTTGGATGCGGATAATCGCGACGAATACTGTGAGCAGCGGCCACTGCATGATCCCAGGAACGCGTCGAATCAGGAACCTCACCGCGCATCTTGTCATGCATCTGCTTCGCCTTGGCGACCGGCAACTTCAGCGCGAGGCGCTGAATGGTGGGAAGACCGGCTGCGATATTGACGGTGAAAACCTTCTCGATGTCAACCGACCCGTCAGTGGGGTAGGAGCCGACGCACTTTTCCCACACAATCGCGACCTTGGCGTGGTGACGCTTGAGCTGACCTTCGATTTCGTGGGCGGGCGCGAGTGGATTATGCTCAGCCGCTACGGCTCCGATCCTCATGCAGGCATAGAACGCGACAAAAGCCTGCGGGCAGTTCGGCAGCGCGATCGCGACCACGTCGCCCTTTCGCACGCCAGCATCCACCAGGACCTGGGCGGCGCGCAGCACCTGAGCGAGGACTTCCCGATAGGTCGTGGTCGCACCCATGTAATCCAGCGCCACATGCGACGGGTACAGTCGGGCAGTCGTATTGAGCAGTTCGAACAGTGGCGTGTCCGGGATCGGAATTTCATACGGACATCCCGGCTCATAGTGGGCGTGTGCCTGCTCGACGATACTCATAGCGCAATCTCCTCACCGATACGGTTCGATGCTATCGCACCGCCAACACTGCCTCCCAATCGAGGCGCTTGCCGTCACACTTCCGGTGCAGCGAATGTATCGCACTTCTCCAGCGAGCCGTTTTGCACGCCAGTTTCAAGCCAGCGTTGTCGCTGTTCAGCTGACCCATGTGTCCAGCTTTCAGGATTGGTCGTGCCCTGCGCCTGCTCCTGAATACGGTCATCACCAATGGCTTCGGCAGTCTGCCATGCTTGCGCCAGTTCCTCAGAAGTCGGCTCTTTCAGGAATGCCTCGCCTGATTCGGGATCCTTGGTCTGTGAGGCCCAATGCATCCACACGCCGGCGTAGCAGTCTGCCTGCAGTTCAAGACGCACTGCATCACTTTGCTCACCGGTCTCCTGGCTGCGATGTTCGGCAAAGATGCCGCGAAGATGCTGGATGTGATGGCCCCATTCATGAGCGACCACATACTCCTGAGCCAAAGGTGCGTTGGCAGCACCGAGCTGCGATTCCATCTGCTGGAAGAAACCCAGGTCCAGGTTCACTGACGCATCTGAGGGGCAGTAGAAAGGACCGACCTGTGAAGAGGCCGTACCACACGCTGTGTTCACCGCCTGCTCGAAGAGCTGGAAGCTGGGCGGCTGGTAGTCCATTCCGGCCTGCTCGGGCAACTGAGTCTGCCAAACTACGTCCAGTGAATCAGCGGTCGTCACCATGCGGCATTCGACGTACTGATTGGCATCTGCACCAGTTTGGCAGTGTTGCAGAGACGATCCGGACTGTTCTTCCACGCTGGGCTGCGCCCCTCCGGCCAAGCCGGTCAGGTCGATTCCCGTCAGACGTGACAGCAGGAACAGGCCGATCAGTACGGCAACGGATCCGCCACCGATGGCAACGCCACGTCCGCCGCGGCTGGTACGCACTCGTCCAGAATTAGACTGGACCCCCTCGTTAAAACTCATATCGCAAGAGTAGCCCCTAGCGTTGGTCAGCGTGATGATAGCGTCCGAGCATTTCATCACGGAAAGCATCGAAGTCACCTGACTGGATGCTTCCGCGGATCGCATCGACCAGGTGCACAGTGAACCACTCATTGTGAATCGTCGCCAACGTGGACGCAAGGATCTCCCTGGCCTTGAACAGGTGACGCACGTAGGCGCGGGTGTAGTGCTGACACGTGTAGCACCCGCATCCATCGACCAGGGGAGTGAAGTCGTCAGCAAAGCGCGCATTCGTCACGTTAAAGCGCCCGTCCGGGGTGTAGATCGCGGCATTTCGCGCTACGCGCGACGGATTCACGCAGTCGAACGTGTCCGCCCCAGCTTCCACTCCGGCAAACAGGTCATCCGGTTCGGAAATTCCCAGCAGGTGACGAGGACGATCGTCGGGCAGTTCCTCGCATACCCACGACACAATGCGCCCCAGATTCTCTTTCTCGAGGGCGCCTCCCACTCCGAACCCGTCAAAGGTGCGGCCATCGACTTGCATCTGCGCTAGGGTGCGCGCAGCACAGCGACGCAGATCCTCATACTGTGCGCCCTGGACAACGCCGAATAGCTGCTGGTAAGGATGATCCGCGCGCTCTTGGGTCAAACGTTCATGTTCAGCAAGGCAACGCCGCGCCCACTCATGCGTACGCTCCAGGGATTCCTCCTGATACCAACGCGGATGCAGCAGCGAAGTCAACTCGTCAAATGCGAACATGATGTCTGCACCCAGCTGATGCTGAATCTGCATCGACTTTTCCGGAGTAAAACGGTGATGGGAACCGTCAATGTGGCTTTGGAACACCACGCCGTCACTGTCGACCACTGCGCGCGAAGATTTCACGGCCTGGCGGAACATCCAGTCCTGCTCGGCGGCAGAAGCCTCCTTGTAGACTCCCGAAAACTCCTGCGTGAGCACTTTCTTAAAGCCAGCGCCCAGTGAGAGCACCTGGAAACCACCCGAGTCGGTGAATGTTGGGCCGTGCCAATTCATGAATGCGCCGAAGCCGCCGGCACGATCCACGATGTCGGATCCGGGCTGCAGGTACAGGTGGTAGGCGTTCGCGAGGACCGCCTGACCGCCCAGATTCGCCACCATCTCGGGAACCAGTGCCTTGACGTTGGCTTTCGTGCCCACTGGAATAAATGCGGGGGTGTGGATCTGACCGTGAGGCGTGGTAATGACACCCGTGCGGGACAGTCCCATACCGCTGTCGTGACGGTATGTGACCTCGAAACCGACTCCTCCCTCGCTCACTGTGCCAGCTTGGCCGGGCTGGGGCGTGATTTCTAGGTGCGGGCGGGACGGGAGCGCGATCCACTGCGGCGCGTCAGTCATGCGTTACCTCACGTTCATGTGCCGCGTTGCGCTCTGGCTGTTCCCAGCGGCGCACCGCACCGATCACTGCGTAGGTCAGGGGCAGGAAAATGACCTCGACCCCCACCTTGTACAGGTATCCGACCACCACGTAGTTGACGAAGTCCCATCCGGGAATAATTCCGGCGAAGGCGATGGTGCAGAAAATCAGCGTGTCAGCCAGCTCGCCCACCATTGTCGAACCGATGAGTCGAACCCACAGGTTACGCTCACCCCACCGCTGGCGCATGCGCACCAGGACCCAGGAGTTCAGCAACTGCCCGACCAGATAGCCACACACCGATGCAGCCACGATGCGTGGCACGAAACCGAGCACGGCGACGAAAGCATCCTGATTCTCATACCCCGGGCCTACAGGGGCAGCCCCGACAACCAGGAAGGTCAGGGAGGCCAGGATGGAAACTGCAAAACCGGTGAGAATGACGCGCTTTGCCCGCACAAAGCCATAAATCTCAGAGAGTAGATCGCCCAGGATGTAGGTCAGTGGGAACAAGACCGCGCCGCCATCGAAAACCAGCATGAGCGGGCCAATATGGATCCCGATCACTTTGGTTGCCACGATATTGGAGATCAGCAAGAACGCGACAAAACATATTGCGACGATGTCGTAGACGGATCGATGACGCTGGACGCGTGGTTGTGAAGAAGTACTCATGACGTGTTTCCGTACCTGGGTCTAAGGCCCGCTTTAGCGAGGCCTGCGCTGGCCGCGTGCACCGAAACGGTGTCCCGAGTGATGATCACCCGATCCGCTGCGGGGACGACGCACATGTCCTGCATCGGTGGCACGCGAACGCGGCCCGCCATCAACACGGATACGCAGTGTACGCCCGGCAACCTGGGCTTTACCGAGTTTTTCCATCTGATCGTCGGACAGGCTCGGGCCGATGTCCACCAGTGAGAATGTCGGGTAAATATCGATACGGCCCACATCAGAGCCTTTCAGATGAGCTTCGCCCGTGATTGCTCCAACAATGGATCCAGGTTTGACGCCATCCTTCTTGCCGACTTCGATGCGGTAGCGCGTCCCCATCGGGGTACGCTGCGGCTTGCCGCCGGCGCGCCGGCGGGCACCGTTCTTCCCACCCTTGAGCGGCTTCGAATCACGCCCGTTTTCGAAAGATGCAGACAGGAACTCACCGTTCTCATCGAGGACTTCCTCGCGGCGAATCTTGCCGTCGGAGCGGCGGTCCTTGTGATCGTGCGTGCCATTGTCATGGACAGTGCGCGCCAGCATTGCTGAGGCGATGATCAGTGGATCGCACGCGTGCTCATCTGCGAACTCGCGGATAAGCTGCTCGAACATGTCGAGTTGCCCGCGTTCAATACGCGTGGGCAACATGTCGAGGAAATGGCGCGAACGGAACTCGCTGACAGCCTGTGGCGTGGGGATGTGGACTTCCTCCATCGCAGTGCCCGTCAGTTTTTCGATACGACGCAGACGGTAGTGCTCGCGAGGAGTGAAGAACGACAGTGATTCGCCTTCGCGGCCGGCGCGCCCGGTGCGACCGATACGGTGGACGTAGGCTTCAGGTTCGCGTGGCACATCAAAATTGACGACCAGGCCGATCCGCTCCACGTCCAGGCCTCGGGCCGCCACATCGGTGGCAACCAGAACGTCCAAAGAACCGGACCGCAGACGCTCCACCATGCGCTCACGTTCCTGCTGTGCCACATCGCCGGAAATTCCGGCCGCGCGGAAACCTCGAGCCGTCAGATCCAGTGAAATCTCTTCAGCATCCAGTCGCGTGCGCACAAAGACGATGACGGCGTCGGCCGAGCGGGTCGACAAGACGCGGGCCAGCGCATTGTTCTTGTGTTTAAACGGCACAACCGCGTAGGTCTGGTGGATGGTGTCAACGGTCGACGACTCTTCCGACACCGCTATCTTCAACGGATCATGCAAGTGGGTTTGCGCCACTTTTTCAATCGCTGCCGGCATTGTGGCCGAAAAGAGTGCCGTGACGCGTTGGGTGGGAACTGTGGCGGCGATGGTCTCCACATCCTCGGCGAATCCCATGCGCAGCATTTCATCGGCTTCATCAAGGACGAGCATACGCACCGAGGACAGATCCAGCGCGCCCTTCTCGATCAGGTCGATCATGCGGCCAGGTGTGCCCACGACGATCTGCGCGCCATCCTTCAGCGCGCGAAGCTGCGGGCCGTATGCAGAGCCACCATAGACGGCGACAATGTTGATGCCGCGGTAGCTCGCCGCAAACTCTTCCATCGCATCGGCTGACTGCAGCGCCAGTTCGCGCGTCGGAGCCAGAACGACCGCCTGGACATCCTTTTCTTTCGGATCAATCAGCGTCAGCATCGGCAGCCCGAATGCCGCCGTCTTACCGGTGCCGGTCTGCGCGATGCCGACCACGTCACGCGCCTCAAGCAGTGCGGGAATCGCCTCAGCCTGAATGGGCGTGGGCGTCTCGAATCCCATCGCTGTGACCATGTCCAGCAGGGGAGCGGGCAGACCGAGGTCAGCGAAGTTCACCTGATCGTCGGCGTCGTCATCCTCGTCGTCATTTCCATCGTCATCCTCGTCATCTTCGAGGTCGATGTCGTCCTGATCGACATCGTCGGCATGGTCATTGTCGTCAGTTCCATCGGCGAGGGCCTCGCTGTCAGCATCCGAATCCTGTGCAACGTCATCCTCGTGAAACAGAACGTCATCGAGGCCGAGGGCATCGGATATGGACATAGGGGCAGAATCTTGTGAAGGCACGGTTTCCTCTTACTGTTGTGAACACAGGGCTCGCGGTTTCGAAAATGCCACCAGGAATGCCTGGGGCTACAGGGCGCGACCCATTACACCAACAACACACATCGGCTCCTGGCCGATCACTATCACAGTGGGAAGCGCCTTGACGAGTTTTAACACTATTGCGTTTCGCGCTCATTTCCTAGCGTGAGCGGCGGTGAAATGCCTCACCGCGCCTGTTTTGAGCGGATTCTGGAGGAGGCGAACACCGCCAGCAGGCACACGCCCAGCGCGATTACGGGGGCTGGAACATACTGAATACCGCCCTCAAACGCCGGCATCCAGACGGCCAACACGACCGAAACGATTGCCAGTTCCACGGCGCCGCCCGCATTGTCAGCAATCTGGAGCCACGAGGAGGCCCGTCCGTGTTCAGACGGATCAATTGACCCGAGCGTGAGATCAGACAATGTTGAGTGCACCATTCCGATCCCCAGACCTGTAATACTCCACCCCACAAGGGCGACAGCCGGCGGGAGCCCTTTCAACACCAGGAAACACACGGGAAGAACGCCGACCACCATGAGGCTCGCGCCCACCAGCGGCAGTCTTTCGCGCGTTGCCTGAGTGTTGACGCGCGTGGGAATCGCTGAGCCTATCGCCCACGTGATTGAGCCAATCGTCACGGCGAGCGATGCATGACTTGCACTCCATAAGTGCACACGCTGGAGAACAAGCGGCAGGAAAACCTCCGCGCCAGACAGACCGCCCATGACCAGTGCGCGAGTGGCAATGATTGAGGCAATACCGGGGCGAAGAGTAAACGTGCCGTCGGGAACCAGGCGCTTCAATGTCATGGCACAGCCGGCCAGGCCGAGAACAGTCGCCGTAACGAGCGCCCATCCACTCAGCGTTCCTGCAAATTGCACCAGCACAACGGAGCCACCCGCTCCGGCCGCCAACGCGGCCAGATGACGCATCGAACCTTCGACCGCACCCTGACGAGAAGGGAAACGCCGCAGCACGGGGACCATTGCCGCCAGGCCGACGGCAGCGATGAACGGCACTACGCCGAAGACCCATCGCCAGCCCCACGTGGCCGTGACCCATCCGGCAATCGCAGGACCGACCAGAGAGGGAAACACCCACGCCATCGAAAAGGCGGCGAAAAACGTGGGCCGATGCCGCGGTGACGCGATGGAGCCGACGAAAACATAGATCGGCACCATGACGAGGCCACCGCCCAGACCCTGAATCATGCGTCCGATGACGAAGAGTGCGATATGCCCGGCGAATGTGCACAGCGCCAGCCCCACCACAAACAGTGCGGCACCCCACAGCAGCACCTTGCGCGGGCCGCGTGCATCACACAGAGGTCCGGCGATGACGGTGGAGGCAAGCTGCATGGCGATCGCCGCTCCGGACGCGACGGCGAACCACGTATCGGATCCCAGATCGGCCACAACATTCGGCATGATCGTCATAGCTGCCAGCGCTTCAAATGCTGCCAGGGTGATCAAGACGATGGAACCAGCCAGCAGAACTTTCTCATCGCGACTCCACCGCGTGACGGCGTCACCCTCGGTGATCTGAGCAGGCGTTTCGCGGTTGGTCTCCATGAGCCGTAGACTACCCTGTGTCACTCTGGATTGCTGCGCTGCCTGTTTCGCAGATGCGGCGACCAGTGAAGTCAATGAAAGGAAAACTGGTGTTACGCACACACACGATCTCTCAGATGGGGACCGACCTGGTCGGTCAGACAGTGACATTAACCGGGTGGGTTGACCGCCGCCGTGATCATGGCGGAGTGGTGTTCATTGACCTGAGAGATGCCAGCGGAATCGTGCAGGTTGTTGTCCGCGATGAATCCGTCGCCCATGAGCTGCGTTCAGAATACTGCCTACGGGTAACCGGCGAAGTCAGCGCCCGTCCCGAAGGCAACGAGAATCCGGAACTGTCCACGGGGCAGGTTGAGATTCTGGGCGATGACATTGAGATTCTGAACACCTCGCCGGCTTTGCCTTTCCAGGTGTCGGCCCATGCCGAAGAATCCGGCAGCGTGGGCGAAGAGACACGTCTGCGTTACCGTTTTCTCGATCTGCGTCGCGCCCAGTTGCAGCATGCGATGCGTTTGCGCTCCCGCGTGTCGAGGGCGGCTCGCGAAGCCCTGTACGAACACGATTTCGTGGAAGTTGAAACACCGACATTGACGCGTTCCACCCCTGAAGGTGCCCGCGACTTCATCGTGCCGGCGCGCCTGTCTCCAGGCTGCTGGTACGCCCTGCCTCAGTCACCGCAGTTGTTCAAGCAGCTCCTCATGGTCGGTGGAATGGAACGCTACTTCCAGATTGCGCGCTGCTACCGAGATGAGGACTTCCGAGCTGACCGTCAGCCCGAATTCACTCAGCTTGATATTGAGATGAGCTTCGTCAGCCAGGACGACGTCATTGCCGTGTCCGAGGACGTGCTGCGAGCAGTGTGGGCTGAAATCGGTTACGACTTGAAGACTCCGATCCCACGCATGCCGTTCAACGAAGCAATGGCCAAATACGGCTCCGATAAGCCGGATCTGCGTTTCGGATGCGAACTGATCGACCTGACCGACTACTTCAAGGACACCCCGTTCCGCGTCTTCCAGAACCCGTATGTGGGTGCAATCGTGATGCCAGGCGGTGCTTCACAGCCTCGCCGCACCTTCGACAAGTGGCAGGAATGGGCCAAGGCTCGTGGAGCCAAGGGACTGGCCTACGTGACCATTGCTGAGGACGGAACACTGGGCGGTCCCGTAGCAAAGAACATTTCCGATCAGGAACGCGAAGGCCTGGTCGAGGCCACAGGAGCCAACCCCGGTGACTGCATCTTTTTCGGCGCCGGAAAGCCCACAGCAACCCGCGAACTGCTTGGCGCTGTGCGCCTGGAAGTGGGACGCCGCTGCAACCTGATTGACGAGGACGCATGGTCATTCGTGTGGATCGTCGACGCACCCCTGTTCAAACCGACCGGCGAAGCTGAAGCAGAAGGTGACGTGGCGCTGGGGCACTCCTCATGGACCGCTGTCCACCACGCGTTCACCATGCCGCAGGACGAATGGCGTGACAACTTCGAGGACGATCCGGAGCACGCGTTGTCCTACGCCTACGACATCGTGTGCAACGGCAACGAAATCGGTGGCGGCTCGATCCGTATTCACCGTGACGACATTCAGCAGCGCGTCTTCAACGTGATGGGAATTTCCGAGGAAGAAGCCGAATCGAAGTTCGGATTCCTCATGAGCGCACTGAAGTTCGGCGCACCGCCACACGGCGGCGTGGCATTTGGATGGGACCGCATCGTCTCGCTGCTCACGCATGCCGACTCGATCCGTGACGTCATCGCCTTCCCGAAGTCCGGTGGCGGATACGACCCGCTGACCGACGCGCCCGCGCCGATCACGCCGCGTCAGCGTAAGGAAGCAGGGGTCGATGCGAAACCGCGCAAGCGCGGTGAAACAGACCAGGATCAGAAGGCCGACAAAGCCGACAAGGCGGAGAAGGCCGAAAAGGCTGGCCAGGCTGACAAGTCGTGATCGTCAGTGCCATTTTGTCAGGGCGGCTCGGACACACATGTGTCGGGTCGCCCTCGGCTTTTACGACGCCAGGCGTTCAAACAGTCTGGCACGCCGCGCAAGATAGTCGCCCTCGCTGATCCATCCGGACGAAAAATCAACAGTGCGATTCGGATCCATGATGCGCAGCACCTCCTCGCGACCAATACGCGTGGCCGCGTCGTGGAACAAGACGAGGTCTTCGAAGGCAGCTCGGAGCATTTCGTAACGTAGCGAGTAATACACGCCGAGGTCGTCCGCCGGATACACGACGAATGGGTCGCCTGAGAAGAACGCTCCGCCGGCGCTGGAATCGGCGAACGGATTAATGGGACGCACCGACAGCTGCGAGTAGTAGAAGTCAAACGCCCAGTGCAGGAAACCGCGACTGTTCGCGCAGAACAGCTGCAGACCGAGCATGCGGTGACGAATCGGGCGCTGCGCGATGAAACGGTTGGCCACAGCGTTCGCCTGACCCACGCAGTAGTACACCCAGGATGGCTCGTAGCCAGCCTCACGGAAACGCGTCACCGCAGTGGTGGCCACGATCGGATGGTCAACCAGGTCGATGTAATCCGGATCGGACAGTGCATCGCCCACCATCTGCCCTTCCAGCAGATCGATCACCTGCTTGCGCGCCGCCTGATAGCTGGAACGGTTGGTCTCATCAGGCTCGTCTGAAATATGCCACCAGATCGCATCACCGAGGTTGCGTCCACGGAAATAACCGATGAGGAATGGGATGAGCTGTTCGACAAACGCGCGGTACTTGGGCGAGGTTGCCTCCGTGTCCCATCCGAAACGCCGTTGTTCCCCCTCAGTTGTTTTCACGATGAACTGCGGACACGCGTGCGCACCCCACTGCGTGAACAGGTGTGGCAGTTCGAGGTAGCGGATACCCGCATCCAGTGCCATATCAACCCACCGATCGAGACGCTCCGTGGCGAAGTGGTACGTCCCGTCATAGCTGATATCCAGTAACTGTGCCGCAGGCCTGTAGGTGCCGACCGCCGTGTCGAGTGGGGGAGACCAGATCGGGGTCAGCAAGCTGTTCACGCCCATCTGTGTAGCGGCCCGCACATGATTGGCGAGGGCGTGCCAATGCTGCTCGGACCACATGGGAACGTGAAAGTACGTGGCGAGGCAATCCGGATGCAGCCACTGGGTGTTGATGAAATCGCTGTCGTGGTGTGTCAGATCAACGCCTGTGACAGATACGGTTTGTTCGAACAGATTTGAATCGGCGCGGGTGACAGTTACGGTGATTGTGCCCGAAAATGCCGGCACACTCACCCATACGGCATTCCATCCCATATGGTGCGCCTGCAGCACAACAGTCGTCAGAGCACCGTCGACGCTCGCGTCCAGAGGGGTCAGCAGATCGGGCAGCAGGGATGGTTGGGTTGCCAGATACCCGTCATCTGCATCTGCCGGTGCTGGCAGGCCGGCCGCAACCAGGTCAACGTGACAGACCTGGACGGGCTCACCGTCCGTGCGAATGGTCAACGTCAATTCAGAGCGCGACCAGTACACGTCCTGGTGCTCGTGCCAGGCCACCTGGAAATTGATCGACTGACCGGTGCGCGTGACCAATGGCTGCGTGAGCGAGTCGGGCTCCTCGCTGGGAAGCACCTTTGTCAGGTCGTCAACCAATCGGATATCGACGCGTGAAGTGGGGGCAGCCATCAAGATCCTTCCGCACGGTGTCAGTTGCCTTCCAGTGTGCCATGAAGTTCTCGCCCGTGCCGCCTAACGACGCTGATCAATGGGCACTTTCTTTTTGGAAGAGACACGCGACAAGTTCCAGCGAAGAGGACAAAAATGAGGCACACTAGAGACATGGCTCACATTGAAATGCATCCGGAGAATCCACAAGCCCGCCTGGTCACTAAGACCGTTGACCTCCTCAAGGAGGGTGGCACCATCGCATTACCGACCGACTCGGGATATGCGATTGCCTGCACCCTGGGGAACAAGGAAGGGATGGATGTCATCCGGCAGATCAGAAAACTCGACGAGAAGCACAACTTCTCGTTGCTGTGTCATTCCTTTGCGCAGCTGGGTGAGCTTGTCATCGTCGACAACCACCAATTCCGCACGATTAAGGCGCTGACGCCCGGACCGTACACGTTCATTCTCCAAGGCACCAAGGTCGTGCCTCGTATGACGCTGAACAAGAAGAAGCACACAGTGGGCGTCCGGCTGCCAGATCATGTGATTACTCAAACGATTGTCGAAGCTCTGGGGGAGCCGCTTCTGTGCTCGACTTTGATCATGCCTGGCGAAGACGAGCCGTTGGTGGACGGACACGATGTTGACGACCGCATCGGCAACATGGTGGATCTTGTCATTGTTGGCCCGGTCGGTCTGGCCGAACCGACAACCGTCATCGATTACACCGACGGTACGGCAGTGATCGCCCGTAAGGGCGCTGGCGACACGTCACTATTTGAATAGAAGTTTCCTGTGCGCTCTCGCACTGTGGAATGGCGCAGCGCGAGAGTACACGAATTTGGGAATTTTGCTCACAATCAGTATCCAAATTTCAGTTCCTTAGGTAGCATCCGGCATGGAGCTATATTCGAAGGAGCGATGTTGTGAGCGAACACGTCAGGCGAGAACCGCGCAGGACACGTGTGTGGATCCTGATCGCGGCATGCACTGCCGTGCTGGTTGCGCTGGTCGGTTCGGGGGCTGCCTACGCTGCCCACTACGATGAGCGGGCGCTTCCGCGTACATCTGTTGCCGCTATTCCAGTTTCAGGAATGACGCATGACGAGGTCGTTGCCGCTATCAACGAACGTGCGCAGAACATTCGTGTCACCGCCCGGGTTGATGGCAAAGAAACTGAGATCGCTCTGGCTGACGCCGGTATCCAGATCGACGCCGAAGCCACAGCGACCCTGGCTCTTGAATCGAGCCGTTCCTGGACAAGCCGCCTGCAGGGACTGTTCACATCCCGACAGATCCCGGTGGTGACCACAACGGATGAAGAGGCACTCAGCGCGATGGCGGAAACGCTTGCGCGTCAAGCGGGACCTGCTGCCGTCGATGCGTCCGCCCACTACGACGCCGACCGTGATGCATTCGTGGTTGATCCTGCCGAAAATGGCACAACGATTGACGCGCAAGCACTGACGACAGCTCTGATGGACGCTGCGACAACGCTGGGCGACACGGAAGTTGACCTGTCCTCGACGCAGTCGGAGCCGTCCGTTACCACAGAAGCCGCACAGCAGGCTGCCCAGCAGGCAGATGAAATGCTGGAGACAGACGTTTCACTGACCGACACGATCGACTCCTTCACACCCTCGCGCGCCGACGTTGCCCAGTGGATTTCCTTCGAGAACACGGACAGCAAGCTCACCGCCCACTACTCCTCTGAAGCTGTTGGCTCGTGGGTATCAGCAACTGCCCAAGCCTCAAATGTGGAAGCCGACCCTACGATCAACAACGTCAATGCTGCAGGCGACGTGCTGGTAGAAGCATGGCCAGGTAAACCCGGCCTGAAAGCCAATAATGTCGCTGACCTGTCGAACGCGCTGATGAGTGCCCTCGACAATGGCGAAACGTATGAAGGCACGATCACCTATGACGACGTGCCGCAGGAAACGAAGACGCGCCCGATCGCCCCGGGTGCGGAGAATCTGCCGTATCCGGCTGCTGAGGGCGAAAAGTGGATCGATATTGATCTGACCAGGCTGACGGTCACCCCGTACATCGGCACGAAACAGGCTCACGAACCCATCAGCATTGTTCCCGGCTCACCTGGCCACGAAACGGTCACCGGCCTGTATCACGTCTACCTCAAGTATGAGAAGCAGGACATGGGGTGCACACCCGAGTGGCCATACTGCGCCAAGGGCGTGCCGTGGGTGTCCTACTTCACGGGCTCGTACGCCATGCATGGCGCACCGTGGGTGAGTGAATTCGGATGGTCCGGACCGGGCGGTTCGCACGGATGCCTGAACATGCCCGTGTGGGGCGCAAAACTCATCTACGATTTCGACGAAATCGGCACCCCTGTCATGAGCCACTATTAAGCCGTATCCCTATGGATTTAT
Source organism: Pauljensenia sp. UMB10120 (assembly GCF_030212035.1). Classification (NCBI taxonomy): domain Bacteria; kingdom Bacillati; phylum Actinomycetota; class Actinomycetes; order Actinomycetales; family Actinomycetaceae; genus Pauljensenia; species Pauljensenia sp. UMB10120. The sequence continues at coordinate 30,506 of NZ_JASODH010000001.1, forward strand.
TTGACAGTGAAGGCATTGACACCAATGGGGTACCCTCGTTCGACGAGCATGCGCCGCTCGCTGTGCGGATGCGCCCCACCTCGATTGACGAGGTCGTCGGGCAGAACCATCTGCTGACGGCGGGATCGCCCCTGCGACGCATGCTGTCAGCGGCAGCAGATTCTGGACCGCTCTCCTCCATGATCCTGTGGGGTCCGCCGGGAACCGGCAAAACGACCCTTGCCTACCTGGTGGCACGCGCCTCACATCGACATTTTGAAGAATTGTCCGCTGTTTCATCGGGAGTCAAGGACATTCGCGATGTCATCGCATCGGCACGCCGTCGCACCGCTGCCAGCGGCGAAGACACCATCTTGTTCGTTGATGAGGTCCACAGATTCTCCAAGTCCCAGCAGGACGCACTGCTTCCGGCTGTTGAAAACCGGTGGGTCACACTCGTGGCGGCGACAACCGAGAACCCGTCGTTCTCCGTCATTTCGCCATTGCTGTCACGTTCTTTGCTGTTGACGCTGCATCCACTCGACGAAGACGGGATTAGCACATTGATTACCCGCTCCCTTGACGATGCTCGCGGACTGAAGAGTGAATTCACCATCGACGAGGCCGCTTTGGCTAGCCTCGTCCGACTGGCAGGAGCAGATGGCCGGAAGGCGTTGACACTGCTTGAAGCTGCAGCAGGTGCGGCGCGCGATGCGGACGATACGGTCATTGCTCAACACCACGTGGAAACCGCCGCAAACCAGGCGCTCGTGCGGTGGGATCAGGACCAGCACTATGACGTGGCTTCCGCGTTTATTAAGTCAATGCGCGGATCTGATGTCGATGCCGCCGTGCACTATTTGGCTCGGATGATCGAAGCGGGGGAGGACCCTCGTTTCATAGCCAGGCGCGTCATGATCTGTGCCTCTGAAGACGTGGGAATGGCGGCGCCGGAAATCCTCGGAATCTGCGTGGCAGCTGCTCAGGCAGTGGCGATGGTCGGCATGCCTGAGGCGCGTATTATCCTGGCACAGGCCGTGATCGCGGTGGCGACCGCCCCGAAATCCAATGCGTCCTATCTCGCGATCGATAAGGCGCTGGCCGACCTGCGCAGCGGGAAAGGCGGCCCGGTGCCTGCTCATCTGCGTGATGCCCATTACGCAGGAGCGAAGAAACTTGGGCACGGGGAAGGCTACCTGTATGCCCACGATGCGCCGCATTCTGTGGCCGCACAACAGTACTTACCGGATGATCTGCAAGGCACTCAGTACTACCGTCCGACTGAAAACGGAATTGAGGCAATGATCACGAAGCGGCTGACAGTGTTAAGGCAGCTGCTGTCCATGGGGTAAGCTATGAGGGTTGTCCACGACAACACCTGGGGTCTTAGCCGTTTGTGTTGACCCCATGTTCGGTTCAACGGGAGCCGGACATGACCCATGAAACAGGAAAGGAAACCGTTTTATGTCGACGAATCGTTCACGGAAGCAGGTGCGCCAGTCACGCGCACTCGGAATCGCACTGACCCCGAAGGCTGTGCGTTACTTTGAGAAGCGCCCCTACGGCCCCGGCGAGCACGGCCGTACCCGCCGTCGCCAGGATTCCGACTACGCCGTTCGTCTGAAGGAAAAGCAGCGTCTGCGCGCACAGTACGGCATCCGCGAAGCTCAGATTCGCCGCATCTTCGAAGAAGCTCGCCGTCAGGACGGCCTGACCGGTGAAAACCTGGTTGAGCTGCTCGAAATGCGCATTGATGCTCTGGTTCTGCGTGCAGGATTTGCCCGCACCATCCAGCAGGCTCGCCAGGTGGTTGTACACCGTCACATCATGGTGGACGGCAAGATCGTTGACCGCCCCTCTTTCCGCGTGAAGCCCGGACAGACGATCCAAGTCAAGCCAAAGTCGCAGACCACTGTTCCGTTCGAGATCGCCGCCTCCGGCGTGCACCGCGATGTACTGCCGGCAGTTCCGGATTACCTCGACGTTGAGCTGGAACGTCTCAAGGCCACACTGGTGCGTCGCCCCAAGCGCGCTGAAGTTCCAGTGACCTGTGACGTCCAGATGGTCGTTGAGCACTACTCACGCTGAGTATGAACGTGTGATGAGGACCCCGGGTGCCTGTGCGCCCCGGGGTCTTTATCGACACACCGTTCGAGGTCGCCCTTCAGGTGTATCTCGCTTTCCCTCTACTTTTCCAATACGATGAGGACACATGCGCACCTCTGAGATTCGTTCCCGCTGGCTCGACTACTTCGCTGCACACGATCACGAAATTCGTCCATCAGTTTCACTGATTTCTCCCGATCCATCGATTTTGTTCACGATCGCGGGGATGGTGCCGTTCATTCCGTATATCACCGGCGTTGAACCGCCGCCGTGGCCGCGCGTTGCATCGGTGCAAAAGTGCATCCGCACCAACGACATCGACAACGTTGGACGTACCACGCGACATGGCACGTTCTTCCAGATGAACGGAAACTTCTCATTCGGTGACTACTTCAAGGAAGGTGCGATCCACCTGGCGTGGAACCTGCTGACCGGCTCGCAAAAGGACGGCATGTACGGCCTGGACGCAGACCGACTGTGGACGACGCTGTGGGAGAATGATGACGAGTCCTACGACGTGCTGACCAAACAGATCGGTATGGATCCGCGCCACATCGTCAAGCTTCCACGCGAGGAAAACTTCTGGGATACAGGCCAGCCCGGGCCAGCCGGTCCGTGCTGTGAGTGGCACTACGACCGCGGCCCTGAATACGGTCCCGAAGCTGTGGGCGGCACCGTTGACCCGGGCGGCGACCGCTACCTCGAACTGTGGAACCTCGTTTTTGACCAGTACATGCGTGGCGAAGGCAGCGGAAAGGACTACCCGCTGCTGGGCGAACTCGATGACAAGGCCATTGACACGGGTGCAGGTCTCGAACGCCTCGCATTCGTCCTGCAGGACAAGCCGAATATGTACGAAATTGACGAGGTTTACCCCGTCATCCAGGCCGTCGAAGAGATGTCCGGGCGCCACTACCATGACGATGCCGATGACGACGTTCGCATGCGCGTGGTGGCTGATCATATTCGCTCCGCGATGATGCTGATCCTCGATGGCGTGCGACCCGGAAACGATGGACGTGGATATGTTCTGCGGCGCCTGATGCGCCGAGCCATCCGGTCGATGCGTCTGCTGGGTGTCGATACATCCTCACTCCCGACGCTGATGCCGGTTTCACGTGACGCCATGGCGCCGTCGTACCCGGATCTGGTGACGAACTGGGATCTTGTCGCAGATGTTGCGTACGGTGAAGAAGAATCGTTCATGCACACCCTCACCTCGGGCACGACGATCCTGAACGCGGCAGTCAAGCAGGCCAGGGAAACGAGCCAGGAGGCGCATTCGACGGCCACCCTCAGCGGTGAAGACGCGTTTGCGCTGCATGACACCTACGGCTTCCCGATTGATCTGACCCTCGAGATGGCGGCCGAACAGGGCGTGAGCGTGGATGAACAGCGCTTCACGGAGCTGATGAACGAGCAGAAGCAGCGTGCTCGCCAGGATGCTCGCGCCAAGAAGACCGGACACGTTGATGTTCGCGTTTTCCACGAGATTGCACATGAGCTGGGCGGGCAGTCTCAGTTCCTCGGATATACCGACATGGCAGCCGACGCGCATGTGGCAGCAATTCTGGTGGATGGTCAGTCAGTGCCCGCAGCAACAGCTCCCGCACATGTTGAGGTCGTCCTCGACCAAACACCGTTCTACGCGGAGATGGGCGGTCAGCAACCCGACCACGGCACCATTCGCGTGGCAGAAGGCGGGGGAGTGGTCCGCATTGATGACGTGCAGGCTCCGATCAAGGGGCTGACGGTCCATCGCGGCGAACTGGTCGAAGGTACCATTTCTGTCGCTGCCGACGCGTGGGCGGAGATCGACACTGAACGCAGGCGCGCCATTGCGCGCGCACACACCGCCACTCACATGATTCATCGCGCTTTGCACCAGATCGTCTCGGACAACGCTACGCAGGCAGGATCGGAGAACTCGCCGTCGCGTCTGCGCTTCGACTTCCGCCACAACAGTGCGCTGGAAGCCAGTCAGGTTGATGACATTGAATCCCTGGTCAACGACCGGCTGTCTGATGATCTGGCTGTGACGGATGAAGTGATGCCAATCGAACAGGCTCTGCAGACCGGAGCTATGGCGTTGTTCGGTGAAAAGTACGGTTCCGAAGTGCGTGTTGTGTCGATCGGCGGCGACTGGTCGAAGGAACTGTGCGCAGGTACTCACGTCCCCACAACCGGACATATCGGACGCATCGCGCTGCTGGGTGAATCATCCATCGGATCCGGTGTGCGCCGTATCGATGCACTGGTCGGATCTGGTGCCTACGGATTCCAGGCTCGCGAACATGCCCTTGTTTCGCAGCTGTCATCGCTGCTCGGAGGGCGCCCCGAAGATCTGCCCTCGCGCGTTGAACAGCTGATGGCGCGTGTGAAGAAAGCAGAGAAAGCGCTCGAGGAGGCCGAAACGCGCGGCGCGCTGGCACATGTCGACCAGCTCATCGCTGAGGCCACAATGCATAATGGCATCCGCGCCGTTGCCGCATCGGCCGGCCAGATGAGTTCTGCCGACAACGTGCGTTCCCTGGCGCTCGCCGTGCGCGACAAGATGGGCGAGGGCGAGCCTGCGGTGGTGGCACTGATCGGAGATATCGACTCCAAGCCGAGTATCGTTGTCGCAACCAACCAGAGTGCGCGTGAGCGCGGCGTCAAGGCTGGAATGCTTGTGCGCACTGCTGCGCAGGTTCTCGGTGGCGGTGGCGGTGGCCGTGATGACGTTGCCCAAGGTGGCGGTCGTGATCTGACGAATATGGATCAGGCCCTGTCAGCGATCACCGACTCGCTGAAGTAAACAGGGAAGGTAGACCTGGTGAGCATGCGAACGGGAGTACGTCTGGGACTGGACGTGGGGACCGTGCGCATCGGTGTGGCCAGGTCCGATGAACGCGGGATCGTGTGCCTGCCGGTGGAGACCGTTCATGTTCAACGAGATCATTCTGAAATCGATGATCTGTTGGACATCATCGATGAATACGATCCGATTGAGATCGTGGTCGGGCTGCCTCGGCACTTGAAGGGGACAGAGGGACAAAGTGCCCATATGGCCCGCAGCGTGGCCAACCGAATTGCGGCACGCTGGCGTGGCGGACGCATCTGTATGGTGGATGAACGCTTAACCTCCAATCAGGCTCACAGCAGGCTCCGGGACAGTAAAGTGGAAACTCACCGCCATCGGGAGATGGTGGACCAGGTCGCGGCTCAGATTATTCTGGAGCTAGCGCTGGAGAGCGAACGAATATCGGGGACTCCGCCAGGGCAAACCGTGTCTCTGGGAGATCCATCGTTGAGTAGTGGAAAGGCCGAACGTGACTGATTCAGACCCATTGCGGCCACCGTTCCCTTCACGAAGGGATCGCCACCGTCACCGGCAAACCTCGCAAGAATCCAGGACCTCTCAGCCCTCACAGCGTGTACCTCGCCCATCGTCAGGGGGCACTCCGGCAGGTGGTGTGGAACTACCGACGCGCGCGCAGCGCCGTGCACAACTCAGTGCCGAGGCGCGCCGCAATGCAGCTCGTCAGCAGCGCAAACGTCGAACTCGACGCAAAATTCGGACCTTTATCGTCATCATTGCCGTGCTGGCTGTTCTGGGCGGAGCGGCGTATGTTGCCGTGTCTGCACTGAAGTCCACCGGAGTTGTGGCGGACCAAAGCGATGACTACCCAGGCCCCGGCTCAGGAAGCGTCGAAGTCACCATTAACAAAGGCGAGATCGGTTCCGATATTGGAGCTAAACTTGTCGAGGCCGACGTGGTGAAGTCAGTTGCAGCCTTTAACCGCGCGTTTGACGCAAATAAGGCGGCATCGGGCATCAAACCCGGCACGTACCAGCTGAAGAAACAGATGTCGGCTTCTGGTGCCGTGGCAGCGTTGCTGGATGAAACCAACCGTACCGAAAACACCGTGACTGTCACCCCAGGTTCGGTACTGAAGCAGACTCTCGATAAAATGCGTGAAGTGAGCGGCTTCAGTGACGAGGCGATTCAGGAAGCCATCAACAACCCTGAAACACTGGGACTGCCTGCGCAGGCTCAGGGTAATCTCGAAGGCTGGCTTGAACCAGGTTCGTACGAGGTATCTCAGGACGATACGCCTGCTGACCTGCTCTCGGAGATGATTCAGGCGCGAGTCGACGCACTGGATCAGGCAGGAGTGCCCGAGGATCAGCGCCAGACCGTCCTGATTAAAGCTTCCATTGTGGAGCGCGAAATGCACCTGGAAAAGTACATGCCGATGGTGGCACGCGTCATTGAAAACCGCCTGAAGGACACTGAAGGTGAAACTCGTGGCCAGCTCAAGATGGATTCCACCGTCCTGTACGGTGTGGGCAAGTATGGCGGCGTTCCTACGAAGGATGACCTGGCCAACGACAACCCGTATAACACCTACCTGATCAAGGGACTGCCTCCGGGGCCCATCGCCTCGCCATCATCCACAGCAATTAACGCGGTCCTCAATCCTGAACCCGGTGACTGGCTTTATTTCGTCACCATCGACCTTGACACCGGTGAAACCCTGTTCGCGACGACGAACGAGGAACAGGAAAAGAACAAGGTAAAGTTCGATGAATATTGCGAAGCCAATCCCGGAAAGTGCTGACACGAGCCGCTGGGCGGCGGTCATTGGGTCGCCCGTGGCGCACTCGTTGTCACCCGTCCTGCACAGGACCGCATGGGACGATCTGGGGTGTGACCCACGGTGGGCCTACCGACGCATCGAATGCGACAGGGACGGCGTTGCATCCCTGATCCAGCAGTGGGATCCGAACTGTCTGGGACTGTCAGTGACCATGCCGTGTAAGCAGGTCATTGCCCCGCTCATGGATGTAGTTGATCCGCTGGCCAAAGCAGTGGGATCCATCAACACTGTCGTCCCGGCAGGCGGGTTACTGACCGGTCTGAACACGGATGTCGAAGGCATCGTGGAAGCTGTCAGGCGAGCGCGCACTGGACTCGAGCCGATTCGCAGCGCAACGATCCTGGGGGGCCGCGCAACTGCCTCATCCGCGCTGGCTGCGCTGAAGAGCATGCACGTTGATGATGTCCGTATCGTCGCGCGGCGCTTTTCGGGGCCAGGATCCGTTGTTATGGCAGAAAGCCGCCTGGGCGTGACCAGTACCCACATCATGTGGGATGACACTGAACGCGTCATCGCCAGCCTGGATGAAACCGATGTCGTGATCTCCACTATGCCGGCCGGCGTGTGTGACAACATTGCCGCACGTGTACGGCCACGATCCGAACAGACTCTGCTGGACGTGGTGTATGCACCGACTATCACACCACTCGTTCAGGCCTACCGTGACCGTGGGGCGCGCATTGCTCACGGCCTCGACATGCTGGTATTCCAGGGACTGGCGCAGGTGCGCGTGATGACCAGTCGAACACCCCGAGTCGAACCCGTCATGGATGCGGTGTATCGTGCAGCGGAAGTACCTCGAGCATCATGATCATGGGCAACGATGTTGGAGCGCTGTCACTGGCGCTGTCGCTGATGGTCTGGATCGCGATCGCCATGTGGCTGAACCGCGCAGGATGGCGCGTTCAGCGTCGCTACTTCACCACCATCAACATGAGGCCCATGAATCGCATGACGGTGGTATGGGTCTGTGCCCTCACCGGCATGGTCACCCTGCTTGCCGCGCATGCCTCACCGATGGCGCCCGCGATCGTCACTCTTGCGATGATCGGGCCTCTGAGCGCGTTCGTTGACGCCAAGACCCATAAGTTGCCCACGCGTTACACCCTCGTCCTTGCTGGGGGTGCCATCATCGGCATCGCGTCAGTCATTTTCTGCAGCGAGTACGCTCAACAGGTCAACGACACGTGGTGGATCTCCATGATCGGCGGAATGGTGATGTGGACTCTGCCCTTGTGGCTGTCAGCGAAGATTTCGCACGGAGCAGGCTACGGTGACGTCAAACTTGCGCCGGTGCTGGGTGCACTGACAGGTATCCCCGGATGGGCATGCACGTTTGGTGGTCTGGTCATCTGTTTTGTGGGAGCGGGCATCGCAGCGGTGTGGGCGATCATTGCACTGGGAGCTCATGGCCGCACCCGCGTCGCTCTGGGCCCGTGGCTCATTGGCGGAGCAGCGCTGGCACTGGTCCTGTGGGAGATCATCCCGTCCTGGCAGATACCTGCGTGAGGCACACGGTAGTGGAATGAGATGCTTCGACGTCGCTCAATGTGACACACTCGGAGCATGCTCAGATGGATCACCGCTGGAGAATCACATGGCCCGGCTCTTGTCGCGACCCTGGATGGACTACCCGCCGGCATCACATGCACGACGCAGACCATCACGCAGGCATTGGCTCGCCGCCGCCTTGGATACGGACGAGGCGCACGTCAACGCTTCGAACAAGACGTCGTGCACATTCTGTCCGGTATTCGTCACGGCACCACCCTCGGATCTCCGATCGCCGTGACCATCGAGAACACAGAATGGCCCAAGTGGGAAACCGTCATGAGTGCGGATCCGGTGGATCCCGACGCATTGCTCGTCAATGCCGGAACCGGCGATGAGCGCGAAGTTGCCCGCAATAAACGCCTGACTCGGCCTCGTCCAGGACACGCTGATCTGCCAGGAATGCTGTCGTACGGCCACGAGGATGCCCGGAATATCCTCGAGCGCGCTTCTGCGCGCGAAACTGCCGCTCGGGTCGCTTTGGGAGCTATTGCCGAGGAATATTTGCGCCAAGTTGCCGGAATTGAACTGGTCAGCCACGTCGTTGCTGTCGGAGACCGCTATGTTGGCTCCACCACGCTTCCGACTCCGCGCGAAACCCAGGCCCTTGATGAGTCGCCCGTACGCACCCTGGATCCGCAGGCTGAACAGAAATTCACGGAGGCGATTGATAAGGCTCAAGGCAACGGTGACACGATCGGTGGTATTGCTGAAGTCATCGCCTACAACGTTCCGATCGGAATCGGCACGCATGTCAGTGCTGACCAACGCCTGGATACCCAGCTTGCCGGTGCGCTCATGTCCATCCAGTCCGTCAAGGCCGTCGAAATCGGTGACGGCTTCCTGCAGGCACGCATGCCTGGGTCAACCGCACATGATGAAATAGTTCATGCCGACGACGGCCACCTGACCCGAACTTCCAACCATGCGGGCGGCATTGAGGGCGGGACCAGCAACGGGCAGCCGATTATTGTGCGCGCAGGCTTCAAACCGATTTCCACGGTGCCGCACGCGTTGCGAACCGTGGATATGGCAACCGGTGAGGATGCTCAGGCACTGCATCAGCGCTCCGACACGTGTCAGGTTGTCCCCGGAGCAGTCATCGCGCAGGCGATGGTCGCCCTCGTCATGGCTCGGGCGCTTCAATCACATGCGGGCGGGAATTCACTGGAAGAATGCAAGCGCAATCTGCGAGCCTACATGGCCGCTATCGAGGCGCGCGCATGAGCGCGATCCCCGCACATCTGCCGATTTTCCTGGTCGGACTGCCGGGGGCAGGCAAGACCCGCGTCGCACGGCTGTTGTCTGAACGCCTCGGAGTGCCGTGCGAAGATACTGATGAGATTGTTGTGCGCACCCAGGGTCGTCCCGTCACTGATATCTTCAGGGACGAGGGCGAAGCAGCTTTCCGTGAATATGAACGTCAGGCGATCGAATTGGTCTTGAACCACCGTTCGGTGATCTCACTGGGCGGGGGAGCTGTGACCTCGCCTCAGGTGCGGCAACTGCTGAAAGGTCAGACCGTTGTTTTTATCGACGCGGACCACGATGAACTGGTGCGCCGGACCTCGGGCAAGAATCATCGTCCGCTCCTGGCAGGTGATGCCGATGCTGCTTTACGCAGACTACGCAGTGAACGCGCAGGCTACTACGATGAAGTGGCGACCATACGTGTGACCTCGGATTCAGGTCCAGTGGAGCGTGTTGTGGAGGACATCGTGATGACGTTCAGTGACGTGACGACACTGACAGTGGACGGACCCGCTCCCTATGACGTCCTGATCGGACACTCGCTTGTGCCACAGGTGTTGACCCACTACGTTCCCGCCGGGTCACGCACCCTCATCGTGCACCCACCGGCAGTGGCCGAGTACGTCAACCAGATCGCTGACAACCTGACGCGCCACGGTGTTGAGGTGGCCGTCATGGAACATCCAGATGGCGAAAGCGGAAAAACCTTTGCGGTCGCGGAAGCTGGATGGCAGGCAGCAGCTGAAGCTCACATTGGCAGACGAGACACCGTGATTGGGATTGGCGGGGGAGCAACCACTGACCTGGCAGGGTTCATCGCCGCCACCTGGCTGCGCGGAGTGGACGTGATCCAGATCCCGACGACGCTCCTGGGCATGGTCGATGCAGCGGTGGGAGGCAAGACCGGTATCAATACGCCGGCCGGCAAGAACCTCGTGGGATCATTTCACACGCCGCGCGTTGTGATCGAGGACGTCGCGCTGCTGGACACGCTGCCGAGCCAGCAGATGCGCTCAGCGATGGGCGAGGTCATCAAGTGCGGTTTCATCGCAGACCGCGCGATCATTGACCTGATTCGTGACCACATCGAAGACACTGCTGTGCTGATCGATCCGCACGGACTCAACCTGCGAGAACTGGTGGAGCGTTCCGTTGCCGTCAAGGTGCGTGTTGTCAGTTCCGACCTCAAGGAATCCGGTATGCGCGAAATTCTTAACTATGGCCACACCCTCGCGCATGCCATTGAGCGGCAGGAAAACTTCACGTGGCGACATGGTGACGCTGTGGCCGTCGGCTGCATCTTTGCCGCCGAACTCGCCCACGCCCGCGGCATGCTCACTGACGAGGATGTCCAGCTTCACCGCGACCTGTTCAGCGCGTTTGACTTGCCTGTGTCCTACAGCGGTGCGCGCCTCGACGACCTTGTCCAGATCATGAAGCTGGATAAGAAAGTGCGCAACGGCGAACTCAGGTTCGTCCTTTTGGACGGTAGTGGCCATCCGGTTGTGCAGGTGGTTGATCCTGAGCAGCTGCGCATTCCAGCGAGCAAGGTAGGCATTCATGCTGACTGAGAGTGGACCGAGTGTCGTCCTTATTGGAGTGACAGGATCGGGTAAGACGACGGTGGGACGGCTCTTGGCTGACCGTCTGGGATTGCGTCTCATGGAGACAGACGACGTGGTCTCACGTGACCTGGATTTGTCCATCCACCAGCTGATTGTGAGCCGCGATCCGCGCCTGGAAGACGCGCAGCGGCGCACAGCTCTTCGTCTGCTCAGCCCAGACGGCCAGGCACGTGGTCAGATCGTCACCCTCAGCGCATCGTTGCCGACAGATGAAGGGGTGCGTGCCGCACTGCTCAAAGCACGCAGCAACGGCACAACCGTAGTGGAGCTGGCTGCCACCCCTGCAGAGATCGCACGCCGAGAGAATATGGGCGCCCCTCGGTCAGTCGCCCTGGGCGCTCCGCGCGCGATGATGACGCAGATGATGAAAGAACTGCGGGAATCATATGCGCCACTGGTTGACGTGAGTGTGAACACGGTTGGGGTCAGTCCCGCTGACGTGGTGAGGAATATTGCTCAATCGTTGTAAGATAGCGGGCGATTAGGTTTTGTCGAGAGTGAAGGAATGCACGTGGCTACTACAAATGATCTGAAGAACGGCCTGGTGATGGTGATTGACGGCCAGCTGTGGCAGGTTGTCGAATTCCAGCACGTCAAGCCCGGTAAAGGCCCTGCATTCGTTCGCACGAAGATCCGCAACGTGATGTCCGGCAAGACCGTCGACAAGACGTTCAACGCAGGCGTCAAGATCGAAACAGCCACTGTGGATCGCCGCGACATGACCTACCTGTACCAAGATGGCGATGACTACGTCTTCATGGATCAGGAAACCTACGAGCAGATCATGGTGCCGCGCGAAACTGTGGGCGACGCCGTGAACTACATGGTGGAGAACCAGGATGTCATCGTCTCCCAGCACGACGGCCAGGTTCTCTTCATTGACCTGCCGGCAACTGTGACACTGACTATTACGCACACCGAGCCCGGCCTTCAGGGTGACCGCTCCTCGGCAGGCACCAAGCCAGCGACGCTCGAAACCGGCTATGAAATCCAGGTTCCTCTGTACATGGAGGAAGGAAGCCGCATCAAGGTTGACACCCGCACCGGCACATACTCCGGACGAGTCACTGACTGACCGTGTCCGCTTTCGCTTTCACTGCCCGCACCAAGGCCCGCAAGCGCGCAGCCGACGTCATTTACGAGGCCGACCAACGCGGTATGGGTCGCAACCCGGAAGTTCTGCGCGACCTTCTGCGTGAGCGGCGTGTCGTTACCGCAGCGCAGACACCGCTGCCGGAATACTCTCTGCAGATTATCGAGGGCGTGGCAGAGCGCCTGCACGACATCGATACATTGCTGCGTCAACACGCAAAAGTGCACGGTCTGGATCGGATGCCGGCCGTTGACCTGGCCGTGCTGCGCGTTGCAGTGTGGGAACTGCTTGTGAACGAGGACGACGTTCCTCCGCTGGTTGTCATTGACGAGGCGGTGTCGATCGTGAAGTCCATTTCGACTGATGATTCGCCTGCTTTTGTCAATGCCGTGCTCGATGCGATTCGGCGTGGCCTCGAGACGCCATCGTGGACGCGTGAGCGTGTGATGGACGAGCCTGCACGTCTTGACGAGCCTGCCCCGGACAGCGGCAGCGAAGCTGACACGCAGAATCCGAGCTTTGCTGATGTTGAAAAGCAGCATCCAAGCCTTGCGGATGTTGAAAATATGAATATGGATGAGCTTGACGAGCTCTTGTCGGACTACTGAGCCTGGAGGCCGCTTCCACTAAACGGAAGCGGCCTTCACGTATGTAATGTCACCTCGGCGCGCCCGCCGACAGACGCGCGAGTGCGCTACTCTAAAAACCGGAACGATCAACCTTTAAGGTCCGTCCTGTGAGGCGGGGAAGGGAGGTCCACTGTGGGCCAGTCATATCCACAATCAACCGAGCGAGATGCCCGGGGCAAAGAAGTCCTGGGAGGTGATGACATCGCTCGTTCCCTGACCCGAATCGCCTACGAGATCATCGAACGCAACAAGGGTGCACGTGGCCTTGTCATTGCGGGAATTCCTACACGCGGTGAATACCTCGCCCGCCGCCTCATTGAACGGATCAAGGAAGTCTCTGGCGAGCAAGCCGATCTGGCGATCATTGACACCACCATGTTCCGCGATGACCTCCATCGTCATCCCATCCGCACACCCCACCCGAGCAGTATCCCTGCCGGCGGGATCGATGCGCGCGTGGTTGTCCTCGTCGATGACGTGCTGTATACCGGACGCACGATCAAAGCGGCGCTGGATGCCCTTGGATCACTGGGACGTGCAGATTCTGTACAACTGGCCATCCTCGTCGATCGCGGACACCGTGAGCTGCCAATCCGCCCCGACTTTGTCGGCAAGAACCTGCCGACCTCGCGTGAGGAAACAGTCAAGATTCTCCTGACTGAAGCCGATGGGAAAGACGCCGTCATTCTGGGAGGACACAACTGATGACTTTCTCGCACCTGCTCAGTATTCGCGACCTGACCCGCGAAGATGCCATCGACATCCTCGACACTGCCGAAGCAATGGCGGCCACGCAGTCCCAGCGAGTCAAGAAATTGCCGACACTGTTGGGACGCACCGTCGTTGACCTGTTCTTCGAAGACTCCACGCGCACACGCTGGTCGTTTGAGACGGCTGCGAAACGCCTGTCCGCCGATGTCATCACCTTCCAGTCCAAAGGATCATCGGTCGCCAAAGGTGAAACCCTCAAAGATACGGCCTTGACGCTGCAGGCAATGGGCGCAGATGCCGTCGTGATCCGGCACCCCTCATCGGGCGCAGCTCACCGCCTCGCTCACGCGGGCTGGATCGACCTGCCCGTCATCAACGCAGGCGATGGCACTCACCAGCATCCCACCCAGGCGCTGCTCGATGCGATGACGCTGCGTCGCCACTTCAAGCGTGACGTGAGCGACCCGTCCGTCAACCCTGTTCCTGCGGGCACGGATCTGGCGGGCGCACGCGTGACAATCGTGGGCGATGTTCTGCATTCGCGTGTGGCGCGTTCCAACGTTGACCTGCTGAGCCTGCTGGGTGCGCACGTGACCCTGGTGGCACCGCCCACATTGCTGCCGATGGGTGTGGAGCAGTGGGCCTGCGACATTGACTACGATCTTGATCATGCGATCGACGAGGCTCCCGATGCGCTCATGATGTTGCGCGTCCAGCGTGAACGCATGAGCGGTGCCGGTGGAGGATTCTTCCCGTCACCGGGTGAATATCACGATGCCTACGGCCTGGACGTGCACCGCTATGCGCGTCTGAGCGACCACTGCATCATCATGCACCCCGGCCCCATGAACCGCGGCCTCGAAATCTGCGCAGAAGCGGCCGATTCGCCGCGATCCGTTGTTGTTGAACAAGTTGCCAATGGCGTGAGCGTCCGTATGGCGGCTCTGTACATGCTGCTTGCCCCGGAAGGAACCCACCGTGACTGATCACCCCACTCAACTGCTCATCACCGGACTCAACATCGAAGGAGACGGTCAGACCGACCTGCTCATCGAAGACGGAGTCATCATTGCCGAGGGCGACCAGGCTCGCGTCGATGGCGCCCATGCACACACGCTGGATGCAGACGGGCTCATTGCACTGCCCGGACTGGTAGACCTCCACACGCACCTGCGTCAGCCAGGCAAACAAGACGCCGAAACCGTCGAATCAGCCTCCCGCGCTGCGGCGGCAGGCGGCTTCACCTGCGTGCACGCCATGGCGAACACGTTACCCGTAGCCGACACAGCATCGGCAGTTGAACAGATCTGGTGGATGGGCCAGGAAATCGGATTGACCGAGGTACGCCCCGTCGGCGCCGTCACGAAAGGTCTTGAAGGCAAACACATGGCCGCACTGGGCGCGATGGCGAACTCGCGCGCTCAGGCTCGTGTCTTTTCAGATGACGGCAAGTGCGTGTCGGACCCGGTGCTCATGCGCCGCGCTCTCGAATACGTCAAGTCCTTTGGGGGAGTAGTCGCCCAGCACGCGCAGGATCCTGGACTGACCGAGGGCTCCCAGATGAATGAGTCAGAACTGTCCGGTGAGCTGGGCATGACCGGCTGGCCTGCAGTGGCAGAAGAGTCCGTGATTGCGCGCGATATTCTGCTGGCTCAGCACGTGGGATCTCGCCTGCATGTGTGTCACGTGTCGACCAAAGGATCGGTGGAACTGATCCGCTGGGGTAAGCGCATGGGTGTCAATGTGACAGCCGAAGCGACCCCGCACCACCTGTTCCTGACGGAGGACCTGGCTGCCACCTACGATCCGATCTATAAAGTCAACCCGCCGCTGCGCTCACGAGAAGATGTGGACGCGGTGCGTGAAGGCCTGGCCGACGGCACGATTGACATCGTCGCAACGGATCATGCGCCGCACAACATGGAAGAAAAAGACTGCGAATGGCAAGCCGGCGCATTCGGCATGCTTGGACTGGAAACGGCGCTGCCCATCATTATCGAAACGATGGTGAAGCCCGGACTGATGGACTGGCACGACGTGGCCCGCGTCCTGTCACGCACCCCGGCGCGCATCGGCTTGGTTGACCATCAGGGGCTGTCTCTCACCGTGGGTAACCCCGCGAATATTACGCTGGTCGATCCGACCGTGCGTGTGCGCGTCAACCGCTCTGACTTGCATTCACGCTCCGTCAACACGCCGTATGACGGAATGGATGTCACAGGTCGGATCATTCATACGATCTTCAACGGGAAGGTCACCGTCCGTGATGGTGCTTTGGCGGCAGAAGGGACCGCACAATGACCACACACGATGATCTGGCCTTGCTCGTCCTCGAAGATGGGCGCATTTTCCGTGGACGTGCGTGGGGAGCGCGTGGCCGCACATTGGGTGAAGTCGTCTTCGCCACGTCAATGACGGGGTACCAGGAAACATTGACGGATCCGTCCTATCATCAGCAGATTGTCGTCATGACCAGCCCACATATCGGCAATACCGGCGTCAATTCGGAGGACTCCGAATCCTCACAGATCTGGGTCGCCGGATTCGTGGTGCGTGACCCGGCCCGTCGCGCGTCCAACTGGCGTGCCTCAGGAGAGTTGGAAGAAGAACTGATCCGCCAGGACATCGTCGGAATCGCAGATGTCGACACGCGAGCCATTACACGCCACATCCGCTCTCACGGTGCGATGCGCGGGGGGATCTTCTCCGGCACCGCGCTGCCTGCAGGTGCCGAGTACATGAGCGAGTATGTGTGTGAGTCACTGGTACGCATCGTGCAGGACCAGCCTCACATGGCCGGTTCATCGCTTTCACAGGCGGTGTCAACGTCGCACACGTACGTGGTGCCGGCAGCAGAAGACGGAGCCGACAATCACAAACGCGTCGTGGCAGTGGATCTGGGCATCAAATCACGTACACCCGAGCAGCTCGCGGCACGGGGTGTTGACGTCTACGTCGTGCCCCAGGACATCACCGCCGGTGAGATCCTCGAACTCGAACCTGACGGCGTATTCTTCTCCAACGGTCCGGGTGACCCCTCAACCGCCGAGCACCAGATTGGTGTGCTCCGCGCCATCTTGGACCAGGGGATTCCCTTCTTTGGCATCTGCTTTGGCCATCAGCTTTTCGGCCGAGCTCTGGGATTTGGCACTTACAAGCTGGAATTTGGTCACCGGGGGGTCAACCAGCCAGTGCGCGATGAGCGCAGCGGACGAGTGGAGATTACCTCCCACAACCACGGTTTCGCCGTGGACGTGCCAGTCGGTGAGCCGGTAGTTGCTCCCTTCGACAAGGGACGGTACGGACGAGTTGAGGTCAGCCACATTGACCTCAATGATCGAGTGGTGGAAGGCTTACGCGCCCTCGACATTCCAGCATTCTCCGTCCAGTTCCACCCCGAGGCGGCGGCCGGTCCCCACGATGGGGAACACCTCTTCGACCAGTTTCTTTCCATGCTGAGCCACGATAAGGAGGATGCTTCCGATGCCTCAGCGCACTGATCTGAAATCCGTCCTCGTCATTGGTTCAGGCCCGATCGTCATCGGTCAGGCATGCGAATTTGACTACTCCGGGACGCAGGCCTGCCGTGTCCTGAAAGAAGAGGGCCTGCGGGTCATTCTCGTTAACTCGAACCCCGCAACCATCATGACCGATCCGGCGATGGCGGATGCGACATATGTGGAACCGTTGACCTGCGAAGTGGTCACCTCCATCATTGAAAAGGAACGACCCGATGCGTTACTGCCCACCCTGGGTGGCCAGACCGCCCTCAACCTCGCCGTTGAACTGGCAGAAAGAGGCGTACTCGAGCATTACGGCGTTGAACTGATCGGCGCCTCCATCGAGGCGATCCAGGCTGGTGAAAACCGTGAGACGTTCAAGGAAATCGTGGCGCGCTGCGGAGCTGAAGTTGCACGCTCATCCATTGCGCACACGCTGGAAGATTGCCATGCTGCTGCCGAAGAGCTCGGCTATCCGCTGGTAGTGCGTCCCTCGTTCACCATGGGCGGTCTGGGTTCGGGTATTGCGTTCACACCCGACGACCTTGACCGCATCGCTGGCGCAGGCCTCGAAGCGTCCATGACCACCGAAGTTCTGCTGGAAGAGTCCATCCTGGGATGGAAAGAATACGAGCTGGAACTGATGCGCGACGCCGCCGATAACGTGGTGGTTGTCTGTTCGATTGAAAATGTTGACCCTGTGGGCGTGCATACCGGCGATTCGATCACGGTTGCTCCGGCTCTGACCCTGACCGACCGTGAACTCCAGCGGCTGCGCGATATTGCGATCGCCGTGATCCGTGAAGTCGGCGTGGATACGGGTGGCTGCAACATTCAGTTCGCTGTGCACCCGCAGAGCGGGCGCATCATCGTCATCGAGATGAATCCGCGCGTCTCACGCTCTTCAGCTCTGGCCTCCAAGGCAACCGGTTTCCCGATCGCGAAGATCGCGGCACGTTTGGCCACTGGCTTCACCCTCGATGAGATTCGCAACGACATTACAGGCTCCACGCCGGCCTCGTTTGAACCGACGTTGGACTACGTGGTGGTGAAGGTTCCACGATTCACTTTCGAGAAGTTCCCTGAAGCCGATGAGACGCTGACGACATCCATGAAGGCCGTGGGCGAAGCAATGGCGATTGGGCGCAACTTCACCGAAGCCCTCAATAAGGCGCTACGGTCCCTCGACAAGACGGGCGTGCAGTTCCACTGGGACGGCGCCGATCCGACACCGGCGGATGTCGAGGACCTGCTCACCCGCATCGCCACCCCGACCGAACACCGATTCGTTCAGGTCCAACAAGCTCTGCGCGGGGGTGCAACCCTGGAACAGGTATGCGAAGCAACCGGCATTGACCCGTGGTTCATCGACCAGATCATGCTGATCAACGAGGTCGCCCGCAGCGTCAGGAACGCGCCGGCGCTGACTCCGGACGTGCTCACCGCGGCCAAGCGGCACGGCTTTTCGGATCGACAGATCGCGGTATTGCGTAGCCTGACCGAAGATACTGTGCGCCAGGTTCGCCACGCCTTCAACATCCACCCGGTGTTCAAGACAGTCGACACGTGCGCAGCCGAATTCGCGGCACGCACCCCGTACCATTACTCCTCTTACGATGAGGAAACGGAAGTTACTCCACGCAGTCGCGAAGCAGTGATGATTCTGGGTGCTGGGCCGAACCGAATTGGTCAGGGTCTTGAGTTCGATTACTCGTGTGTGCACGCAGCATTCGCACTGCAGGATACCTACGACACGATTATGGTCAACTGCAACCCAGAGACTGTGTCGACCGATTATGACATCTCAGATCGTCTCTATTTCGAGCCGCTGACCCTGGAAGACGTCATTGAAATCTACCGGGCAGAATGCGAGGCTGGTCCCGTTAAGGGTGTGTTGGTCCAGCTGGGTGGACAAACGCCACTGTCACTGGCCTCCGACTTGGAAGCGGCAGGTGTGCCGATTCTGGGAACTACGCCCTCGTCGATTGCGCTGGCGGAGGATCGCGAAGCCTTTGGTCATATTCTCAGCGAGGTGGAGCTGCCCGCACCTGCCCACGATATTGCGCACACGCCGGCGCAGGCTTTGGGTGTGGCGCAGGCGGTTGGATACCCGGTCCTGGTGCGCCCCTCGTTCGTGCTTGGCGGGCGCGGAATGGCGGTCATTAACGATGCGGACGCCCTGCGCGCCTACCTCGACCGCCCCGACATTGACGAGCTGTTCACCTCAGGTCCGCTCCTGATCGATCGGTTCCTTGACGACGCCATTGAAATTGACGTTGATGCGCTCTACGACGGCACCGAGTTGTTCATGGGCGCAGTGATGGAACACATCGAGGAAGCGGGCGTCCACTCGGGCGATTCGGCGTGTGTGCTGCCACCCATGTCACTGTCGGAGCGGGAAGTTGCCCGCATTACAGCTTCGACGGAAGCACTCGCCAGCCAGATCGGAGTGCGCGGCCTGATCAACGTCCAGTTCGCGCTCATGTCGAACGTTCTGTACGTGATCGAGGCCAACCCGCGTGCCTCGCGTACGGTGCCGTTTGCATCGAAGGCGACAGGCGTTCCGCTGGCGCAGGCGGCAGCCCGCATCCAGGTCGGCGCATCGATCCGGCAGCTCGTCGACGAGGGTGTCCTGCCCGCTGTTGACTCTCGGATCATCAATATGAATGCTCCCATTGCCGTGAAGGAAGCGGTATTGCCGTTCTCACGATTCCGCCGCGCTGACGGCGGGGTAGTGGACACAATTCTGGGTCCGGAGATGCGGTCGACCGGTGAAGTGATGGGAATTGACTGGCGTTTCCCGGCAGCCTACGCCAAGTCTCAGACTGGCGCGTACGGCGAGTTGCCAACGGATGGCACAGTGTTTATTTCGGTTGCTGACGGTGATAAGCGTGCCATGATTCTGCCGGTCGTGCGTCTGGCTGAATTGGGTTTCCACATCTTGGCAACGGAAGGCACTGCCTCAGTTCTGAGTCGCAACGGCGTGGATGCGCACATTGTGCGCAAGGGGTCTGACGGTCCTGGCCCCGACGGGGAACCGACCATTATTGACCTGATTCGTGACGGGTTTGTCGACATGGTGGTGAACACGCCCCAGCGTTCGGCGCATCGCCAGGATGGCTTCATGATTCGAGCAGGGGCAACCGCAAACAACCGCACGATCATCACGACGCTGCAGGCATTCAGTGCCGCTGTTCAGGCAATCGACGTGCGCTTGGGTGGCACATATGACGTGTGTTCACTTCAGCGATGGGATGAGTTGCGTGCGCATGGAAACGAGAGCGGTGAAGACAAATGAGCACACCAGGTTTTGGTGATCGTCTGTGGGATCTGATGCGCCAGCGAGGCCCGCTGTGTGTGGGCATTGATCCCCATCCGGCGCTGCTTGATCAGTGGGGGCTGGAACGCAGCGCGCAGGGTGTGCGCGAATTTTCGATGCGGGTTGTTGATGCCCTGGGCGATCATGTTGCTGCCTTTAAACCCCAAAGTGCACTGTTCGAGCAGTACGGCTCTGCCGGCGTAGCTGTCCTGGAAGAAGTGATCGCCCGCTGCGGCGACACGGATGCGGTATGCATTGTGGATGCGAAGCGTGGTGACATCGGATCCACGATGGATGCGTATGCGGCAGCATATCTGGGGGAGGGGTCACCGCTTGCCGGCGATGCACTGACCGTCAGTCCGTATCTGGGTGTCGGAGCGCTGGCACCTGCCTACGAGCAGGCACAACAATCCGGACATGGTGTGTTCACACTGGCCCTGACATCGAATCCCGATGGTCACGGCATTCAGCATGCGACGGTGGACAATGCTCACAGCGTTGCAGGGCTTATCATCAGCGAGGTCAACACCCTCAACACGAAATGTGATTTCCAACACATTGGTCCGTTTGGTTTGGTGATTGGAGCAACGATTCAGTCGGCGTTAACCGACCTGCACATCAACATTGAGGATTTCACAGGTCCAATCCTGTCTCCAGGAGTTGGCGCGCAGGGTGCCGGATCGGAACAGGTCAGAGATGTTTTTGGACGTGCTGTCGATCGAGTGCTGGCGTCTTCGTCCAGGCAGATCTTACGCTGCGGTCCGGAAAAAGACCGTTTGGTTGGTGCCGTGAAGGAGGTGTGTGACTCTTTGAGGTTCCAGTGACACGGAGTTGATGACACGCCTCGAATTCCCTCGTAAGTGGCGCTTTGGGGCCATACTTAGAGTGTGAGTAACACATGTCACAATTAAGGGAGGTGAGCGGCGTGGCACTACCTAAACTCACTCCGGAACAGCGATCAGCTGCACTGGAGAAAGCCACGCAGGCGAGGCGCAGGCGTGCTGAAATTAAAACTGCGCTGAAGTCTCGATCCATGACATTGAGTGAAGTTTTTGACTTGGCTGAGTCTGATGAGGCAGTCGCAAAGATGAAGGTGACGTCCCTACTGGAGTCTCTTCCGCGCGTCGGAACCAATACCGCTGCAAAGTTGATGGCAGACATCGGTATTGCGCCCACGCGACGTGTGCGAGGTCTCGGACCTGTTCAACGGGAAGAATTACTCAAGAAATTCGGATGACGTGGCAAGATGGGGCTCATGAAACTTCATGAGCCCCATCTTACTGTTCTGGTTGGGCCGACGGCGGTCGGTAAGGGAACCGTTGTGCACGCCCTCCTGAGCCGCCATCCCGAGATCGCACTGTCCGTATCAGCCACCACCCGTGCACCGCGCCCAGGTGAAATCAATGGCACGCACTACTTCTTTGTGAGCGACGACGAATTCGATCGCCTGGTCAATGACGGACAGATGCTCGAATGGGCATTGGTACACGGCGCACATCGATATGGCACTCCTCGCAAGCCGGTTGAACAATGGCTGTCAGAAGGAAAGAGCGTTCTGCTCGAAATTGACGTGGCAGGCGCACGACAGGTTCGTGCTTCCATGCCTCAAGCGCATTTCATCTTCCTGGCGCCTCCCTCGTGGGATGAACTGAAACGACGCCTCACTGAACGCGGCACCGAAACGCTCGAGGAGCAGGAGCGGCGCCTGACCACCGCGCGAGCCGAACTTGACGCAGCTCACGAATTCGAC
Source organism: Pauljensenia sp. UMB10120 (assembly GCF_030212035.1). Taxonomy (NCBI): domain Bacteria; kingdom Bacillati; phylum Actinomycetota; class Actinomycetes; order Actinomycetales; family Actinomycetaceae; genus Pauljensenia; species Pauljensenia sp. UMB10120. Next base: position 52,663 of record NZ_JASODH010000001.1, read on the forward strand.
GCAATTGTGATCAATGACGACCTTGACCAGGCCGTGACGGACCTAGCCGTCTTGATGGGGCTGGAGTAGACTGGACAAGCTAATTAGCCAGATTTACATGAGAAGAGGTCCCATGTCCGGAATTGTTGCCCAGCCTGAAGGCATCACCAACCCGCCGATCGACGACCTTCTGAACCGCGTCGACTCCAAGTATGCGCTGGTGGTCTTCGCGGCAAAGCGCGCCCGGCAGATCAACACCTACCAGCTCCAACTCGAGCAGAACATGGTGCAGTTCGTCGGACCCGTAGTGGAAAGTGACCCCGACGATAAACCGCTGTCAATCGCACTACGCGAAATCAACGAAGGCAAGCTGACGCTCGAATCTGCGCCTGAGGCCTGACCATGAAGCCACTGGTCGTCGTCGGAGTTGGCGGCGGCATTGCTGCGTACAAGGTGACCCGCGTAGTACGCGAACTCCAGCACCACGATTATGCAGTGAGAGTCATCCCCACTCAGGCTGCCACCCACTTTGTCGGTGATACCACGTGGCATGCGCTCAGTGGGCAGGCCGTCACAACCAGCGTATTTGACGGTGGAGCAACCGAGCACGTCGAGATTGCCCGCCACGCGCAGGCCATTGTGATTGCACCTGCCACGGCAGATCTCATTGCACGCCTGGCAGCGGGCATGGCAAACGATCTGCTCACCACCGTTGTGCTGGCTGCGCATCGCGATACGCCTGTCATTCTGGCACCCGCCATGCACAGTGCGATGTGGACTAACGCCGCAACTCAGGACAACATCCAGACACTGCGCACGCGTGGCATGATCATTATCGAACCGGATGACGGTCCGCTGAGCTCAGGAGACAGCGGCACAGGCCGTCTGCCTGATCCGCTCATCATCACGGAACGCGTCCTTGAAGCTCTCGAGCCGCACGAGGGGGACCTTGCCGGACGCAGCGTCCTCATTACGGCTGGCGGTACCCAGGAACCGATCGATCCCGTCCGTTTTATTGGCAATCGCTCATCCGGCCGGCAAGGATGCGCATTGGCAGCTGAAGCGCGTCGACGCGGGGCAGACGTGACCCTGGTTGCCGCCAACATCGACGATCACCTGATTCCGCACGGAATTACCGTCATCCCGGCCCCGACAGCCGCTGAGATGTATCAGGCAGTCACTGACCGCATCGCGACAACGGACATTGCGATCATGGCAGCTGCGGTGGCAGATTTCAGACCCATCCACGTTGCCGACGACAAGATCAAGAAAGATCCGTCGACTCAGGATGCGCCTGCCATCGAGCTTGAACGCACCACCGACATTCTGGCGTCGGTTGCCCACTTGCCCCAGCGTCCACCGGTGCTTGTCGGCTTTGCCGCCGAAACCGGCTCGCCTCAGGTTGTGCTCGAGCGTGGTGCCGACAAAGCTCGGCGAAAGGCAGCCGACCTGCTGGCTATTAACGCCGTAGGGAACGGACAGGGATTCGGTGACGTGGAATCTCAGGTCGTGCTGGTTGATCGCGAGGGACAGCCCGTGAAAACAGTCAGCGGATCGAAGGTAACAATTGCGGCCGGCATCATCGATGAGGTCGCACAGAGGATAGGTAAGATAACCCGGTGACATCGCTTCGACTTTTTACTTCGGAATCAGTAACTGAAGGTCATCCAGACAAAGTCTGTGACCGCATCGCGGATTCAATCCTTGATGCATTGCTCGAACAAGACCCACATGCACGTGCCGCGATCGAGGTTTTCGCCACCACTGGCCAGGTGCATGTCATGGGTGAAGTAACCACGGACCGCGCCTACGTGGAAATTCCGCAGATCGTTCGCGAGGAAATCTGCCGCATCGGATACACCTCGTCGCGAATTGGATTCGACGGCGCCTCTTGCGGTGTCTCCGTGTCGATCGGCCAACAAAGCCCGGACATTGCCGGGGGAGTGGAACGTTCCCTTGAAGCACGTGAAGGGGCTGATACAGCTGACCCGCGCGAACTTCAGGGCGCCGGCGACCAAGGCCTCATGTTCGGATATGCATCCGATGAGACACCGGATCTGATGCCTGCCCCGATCTGGACGGCACACAAGCTGTCTCATCGCCTCGCACAGGTTCGACACGACGGCACCATCGACGGTCTGCGCCCTGATGGCAAGACGCAGGTGACCTTCGGATATGACGAGAACCACACGCCCGTCAGTATCGAGACGATCGTTGTGTCCACCCAGCACGACGAGGCACTCACATTGGCAGACCTGACTCGGCAAGTGCGCCGCCATGTCATCGAACCAGTGCTGGACGAATCAGGTCTCAACGTGTCCTGGAAAGACGCCGAAATCCTCGTGAATCCATCGGGACGGTTCGTGTACGGCGGACCAGCTGCCGACGCAGGCCTGACCGGACGCAAGATCATCGTCGATACTTACGGCGGAATGGCGCGGCACGGAGGTGGCGCGTTCTCAGGTAAGGATCCATCGAAAGTTGACCGCTCAGCTTCCTACACGCTGCGCTGGATTGCCAAGCACATCGTTGCAACAGGCATCGCGAAACGCTGCGAAGTTCAGGTGGCTTACGCCATCGGCCGAGCACACCCGGTAGGTCTGTACGTCGACACCTTCGATACGGGGCAGGTAGACGATGCGACCATCGCGCGCGCAATCACCGACGTGTTCGACCTGCGCCCAGCAGGTATGATCGAGGACCTCGCTCTCTTGCGCCCGATCTACAAGGAGACCTCAGCGTACGGCCACTTCGGCCGACCGGGATTCCCGTGGGAAGACGTGACCCGCATAGAGGATCTGCGCGCAGCACTGAAAGGCTAAGACTATGGCGGACCGGGACGATTTCGATCTCGACCATGCTCCCTCGCGCGCGTGGATGATGCGAAGCGTCGTAGTGCTGGCCATTATGTCGGCTCTAGTCCTGATCGCCTCATTCGTCCTGTCCGTGGAAGCCTGGATCCTTGCAGGTGACCAGAACAGCCGCTTCGGATGCGATGTCAGCGATGCACTGTCATGCTCGGCAGTCGCATTGACACCGCAGGCCCGCGTCCTGGGATTCCCCAACGCATTTTTCGGAATCGCCTTTGGCGCAGCGGTGTTCACTATTGCATGCGCCCTTCTCACCGGCTCGCGCCTGTCACGTCTGTTCCTCATCGGCGCGGAAGTCCTCGCCGCCGGCGGTCTGGCCAGCGCACTATGGCTGTTTTACCAGTCCTACGTTGTCATCCAGGTATTGTGCCCGTGGTGCCTGGTGGTGTTCGTGTCATCACTGCTGATCTTCGCCACCATGACGCGTATCTGCCTGGTCCGCGAAACGCTGCCCTCAAGTGCCAGCATTCGCTCCCTCATAGCCTCGGGCACGGACTGGTGGATCACGAGCGGTATCCTTGTCATCATCGCCGCACTGATCGTCCTTAAGTACGGCCCGGAGCTCATTGCGTGAGACGCAATGGAGTCATACCTGCCGGGCTTCGAACCACCGCCACGTGAGGATTCCCGTGACCCACTGACTGTCGCGCACGTTCTGGTCGACGTCGACTTGGCGCACCTCGATCATCCGCTTGACTACGCCGTCCCACCCGAACTTGACTCTGCAGTAACTGTCGGTTGCACCGTGCGCGTTGCATTGGCCGGTACACGCCAACGAGGGTGGGTTGTGGGTCGGGAGACCGTACCGCACCACCGCGCCCTGTCACCCATCCAGTCCGTTGTTTCACGCACTCCGGTGCTCAACGAATCCACGCTGACACTGGCGCGCTACATTGCGCATAAACATCTGGCGACCACCTCACAGGTGCTCTCACTGGCGATCCCGGCGCGGCATGCACGCAGTGAAAAAGACGTTCTCGCTGCACACCGAGACTGCGCGGTGCCCTCGCCAATCTCAATGGACACGGAATTCCTGTCGTGGTACGAGGGGGACCCGACTGCGCCAGGGCGGATCGTCTGGCAGGTCGTGCCCCATGACTGGATACGCCAGCTGGCAACCGTTGTGGCAATCCGCTCGGTGCGCGCCCCTGTCATCGTGGTGGCCGCCACGCGTGAACAGGTGGATCGAATCGCTGCGCAGATCGCCCTGATCGTCGGTACCGACTGTGTCGAGACGGTCGGGTCGGATGATTCGGCAGCTCATCGATTTGCCGTTCATCTGCGCGCACTAGCCGGAGAACTGACCATCCTGGTGGGAACACGATCAGCTGTGTGGACACCAGTGAAGGATCTGGGAGCAATCATCGTGTGGGATGACGGTGATGACCGTTTAACCGAGGAGCGGTCTCCACGCACAAGCGCGCTCGATGTTGCGATCGCGCGTGCCCACCTGGAAGGGGTCGACCTGCTCAGCGCAAGCCTGGCACGGTCGGTGAAATCGCATATGCTGGTCAATTCCTCATGGGCAGTGCCGCTCACACCGCTGCGCCACGCGCTGCGCGAACATGCGCCGCGCGTACGTGTCCTCGATGACTTTGACGCGGCCAGGGAAGGCCCATCGGCAGGTAATATTCCGACCAGCGTGCAGCGCTTTATCCGGGAAAGTGCGCAGAGCGGGCATGTCCTGATTCAGGTGCCACGACGCGGCTATGTGCCGGTTATTGCTTGCGCACAGTGTCATCGGACGGCGCGATGTCAAAGATGCCACGGCCCATTGGCGATGCGAGGCGATCGCCAGATTGTGTGCCAATGGTGTCAGTGGGATGCGTCGGCGTTCACGTGCCCGCATTGCGCAGCGCACGCGGTGCGCGCACGCCAAATCGGCTCTGAACGCACGGCAGAGGAACTGGCTCGAGCTTTACCGGGATTGCCACTGGTGGTCTCTTCTGCAGACCATCGGATCGACACACTGCGTCCGACGGATTCACGAATCGTGGTGGCAACACCCGGCGCAGAACCTACCCTCGATGGCGGCTATGAGGCAGCCGTTATCCTCGATGCCGATACAACAGCCGCACGCCCTGAACTGTGGGCATACGAGGAAGCCATGCGCCGCTGGTTCGGAGCATTGTCACGTGTAGCGCCCGCACACCCTGCCATCGTTGTCGGTCTGTCAGATCCGACACTGGGTCAGGCCCTCGTGCGGTGGGATCCGGTCAGAGTTGCTGCCGATCAGCTGGCAGAACGTCGTTCTGTAGGATTCTTCCCCTTTACGACAATCGTTGCCCTCGACGGGCCTGCACCTGACGTTCACGCGATTGTGGCAAGTCTTTCAGATGCGGAGCTGCTCGGCACAGTTCCGATCGAACAGGCGCCCACACGCCGTGCAGCTGATAGTGCCCAGCTCTCCCTCGCCATGCCGGAACATGAGCCCGACCAGCACATCCGCACTCTTGTCCGCACGCCGATTTCGCATACAAATACGCTGCTTGACCAGCTGACACAGGTGCGGCAGCACCGCTCAGCCCACAAGCTGGCACCTGTGAGAATGGAAGTCAATCCTCCCGAGTTGTTCTGACACCGCTTAGACTCGATAGGTGATTTCTGTGCAGGACTTTTCGCTTCGGATCGGTGCACGCGTACTGATCTCGAACGCCACCTTCAGGATTGACCGCGGGATGCGTATCGGTTTGGTTGGCAGAAACGGTGCCGGCAAGACCACCATGATGCGCCTCTTAGCAGGGGAGAGCGATCACGGTGCCGCTGAGTTTACTGGGCACGTGCGTCGCAGCGGCACCATCGGATACCTGGCACAGGACACCCACATTGGCGACCAGAAGATGACGGGGCGTGAGCGCATCATCTCCGTTCGAGGTATCGACACCCTCATAGAGAAGATCCGCAAAGCTGAGCATGAAATGTCCACCCTGGAAGGGGAGCGCCAACAGCGGGCGATGGAGCGTTACGTCAAGCTCGACCAGCGTTTCACGAATGCTGGAGGGTGGGCTGCCAATGCTCAGGCATCGCAGATCGCTCATTCACTGGGATTAGACGATCGCGTGTTGGAGCAAAGCCTCGACACGTTGTCCGGTGGTCAGCGACGCCGCGTCGAACTGGCTCGGGTTCTTTTCTCAGAGGCTGATATTTTGCTGCTGGATGAGCCGACCAACCACCTTGATCACGATTCAATCCTGTGGCTGCGCGATTGGCTGCGCGCATACTCCGGCGGATTCATGGTGATCAGCCACGACGTCAAATTGCTGGATGACACGGTCAACTCCGTGTTCTATCTGGACGCGAACCGCACGGCACTGGATGTCTACCACCTCGGATGGTCTGCCTACCTGCGTCAACGCGACGAGGATGAACGCCGTCACCGCCGCGAACGCGCCAACGCGCTCAAGAAAGCCGAACAGCTGCGTGCGCAGGGCGAAAAGATGCGCGCGAAGGCAACGAAGGCTGTTGCGGCACAGCAGATGCTGCGCCGCGCCGATGAACTGATTGAGCAGGCTGGTCAGGAAATCCAGCATGAAAAGGTTGCGCGTTTGCGTTTCCCCGAACCTGCGCCATGCGGACGCGTGCCACTGTCAGGAGAGGGCCTGTCGAAATCCTACGGCTCGTTGGAAGTTTTCACTGGTGTGGATCTGGCAATTGACCGCGGCTCGCGTGTGGTGATCCTGGGTCTGAACGGTGCTGGTAAGACGACGCTGCTGCGCCTGCTGGCCGGCGTGGAAGAGCCTGATCTGGGGCAAGTCATCAGTGGGCATGGCCTCAAACTTGGCTACTACGCCCAGGAACACGACTTCCTGGACATGGACGCCACGGTGTATGACAACATGGCGCACGCAGCTCCTGACCTGGACACCACGCACGTTCGCAACGTGCTGGGGCAGTTCCTGTTTGGCGAGGACGACATCGATAAGCCGGCGCGCGTACTATCCGGCGGAGAGAAGACGCGCCTGGCCCTTGCGACGCTGGTCGTCTCTGCAGCAAATGTGCTGCTGTTGGATGAGCCGACGAACAACCTTGATCCAGCCTCTCGCGAGGAGATTCTCAACGCGCTGCGCACCTATGAGGGCGCCGTCGTCCTGGTCACGCACGATCCCGGCGCGGTCGAGGCGCTCAACCCGGACCGCGTGCTGGTGCTGCCTGACGCCGATGAGGATCTGTGGGATGAGTCGTACCTGGACCTGGTCACACTTACCTAGAAACTGCAGGTTAACGTGGTCGGACGCTAAGAGTCGACCTCGTCAATTGGGACGACACGGGTGGGAAAATCCCGGTAGGCCAGGTATTGCTGGAGCGAGTCGCGATGATCACGACACGCCAGCCATGTCTTGGATCGGCCAGTGTGAATGGCCGGATTTGACCAGATGATCGCAACCTCAGCCTTACGGCTGCATCCGCGTGCTGAACACGCCAAATCCTCTGGCCCGGGTGCCAGTGCCATCCAATCCCTCCTCGATCCTCGCTATTGTAGATACTATGACGACACGAACGCTTATCCTGGTACGTCACGCTGCTGCCGGTTCGAGCAGCTCCGGTGACCGTCAAAGGCCGCTGACTCCAGAAGGTGTTGAGCAGGCTCGGCGACTGGGACGACGAGTCTCACGCCTGATTGACCACGTTGATCTGTCACTGACATCGCCCGCCGTGCGTACACAGGAAACGGCGGCGCAGCTCCACACATCGATCGAGGTGCGCACCACCTCAGTTGATGACGAACTGTATCTGGCCGGCGCTGACAGTCTGCTCGACAAGGCGCGGAGCCTGCCCGCGTCAGTCACCTCAGTCATGATGGTCGGCCACGAGCCAGCTATTTCAGCAATGGCGGCATCGCTGGGGGCACGCCGATCCTGTAAGGAAAAAGTCCGTTGGGGTGTTCCCACGGGTACCGCCGTCGTCCTCACTTTCGAGGGCAATTGGTCGCAGCTGGCCGAGAACTCGTGCGAAATGGAAGTTTTTCGCGAGCCAGCGTGACGAAAGTGTGAAAACACTTACCTCAACGGTTCTCATACTGTGCACCAGGCGCCCGTACTGGGATCAGGGCGCTACACTATACGCGTACTAGACCATACCCAAGGGGAGAATTCATGTCCGGACACTCCAAGTGGGCAACCACAAAGCATAAGAAAGCAGCCATCGACGCCAAGCGTGGAAAACTCTTCGCCAGGCTCGTCAAGAACATTGAGGTGGCAGCCCGCACAGGTGGAGGAGATCCCGCAGGTAATCCCACGCTGTATGACGCCATCCAGAAGGCGAAGAAGAACTCCGTTCCGGCCGACAACATTGATCGCGCTGTCAAGCGTGGCTCCGGTGCAGAAGCCGGTGGCGCTGAGTACGAAACCATCATGTACGAAGGCTACGGTCCCGCAGGTGTTGCGATTCTGGTCGAATGTCTGACCGATAACCGCAACCGCGCGGCATCAGATGTACGCCTGGCATTTACCCGTTCCGGTGGCAACCTGGCTGACCCCGGCTCGGTGTCCTACCTCTTCTCCCGTCGCGGAATCGTCGAGGTGCCGGAGGCCGACGGTGTGGATGAGGATTCCATCATGGAAGCCGTACTCGATGCAGGTGCCGAAGATGTCGCCCAGCAAGGAGACGTCTTCGTCATTTCCTGTGAGCCGACCGAGGTGGTCGCTGTGCGCACCGCGCTGCAGGATGCAGGAATTGACTACAACTCTGCTGAGGCGCAGTTCGTTGCCTCGACACAGGTGGAACTCGACATTGAAGGTGCCACCAAGGTTATGCGTGTCGTGGACGCCCTCGAAGATTCTGATGACGTGCAGAACGTCTACCACAACATGTCACTGAGCGATGAAGTTCGCGCTCAACTTGAACAGGAGGAGGAATGAGCGAAAATCCCTCTGCTGCCACACCCACCGACGAAGGACGCCAGGTCGGAACCGACCGCGTCAAGCGTGGAATGGCGCAAATGCTCAAAGGCGGCGTCATTATGGACGTCGTCACCCCTGAGCAGGCGAAGGTTGCTGAAGACGCCGGTGCCGTGGCCGTCATGGCACTCGAACGCGTCCCCGCGGATATCCGCGCCCAGGGCGGCGTGGCCCGCATGTCAGACCCGGATCTGATCGACGGCATCATTGACGCCGTCTCCATCCCCGTCATGGCCAAAGCCCGCATCGGACACTTCGTGGAAGCGCAGGTGCTCCAGTCCCTCGGCGTCGATTACATTGACGAATCCGAGGTGCTGACCCCGGCTGACTACTCGCACCACATTGACAAGTGGAAGTTCACCGTGCCGTTCGTGTGCGGTGCGACCAACCTGGGTGAGGCTCTGCGCCGCATCAGTGAAGGCGCGGCCATGATCCGCTCCAAAGGCGAGGCCGGCACCGGTGACGTGTCGAACGCGACGACGCATATGCGCAAGATCCGTGACCAGATTCAGCACCTGACCTCGCTGCCCGAGGACGAGCTGTATGTGGCAGCGAAAGAACTGCAGGCACCGTATGAACTGGTCGCAGAGGTGGCACGAGAAGGCCGCCTGCCTGTCGTCCTGTTCACCGCCGGCGGCATCGCCACTCCTGCGGATGCCGCGATGATGATGCAGCTGGGTGCCGAGGGTGTCTTCGTTGGATCCGGTATCTTCAAGTCCGGTGATCCGGCTAAGCGCGCGAGCGCGATTGTGCGCGCAACAGCGGCTTACAACGATCCTGACACCATTGCGGAAGTCTCACGCGGACTGGGGGAAGCGATGGTCGGCATCAACGTTGACGATTTGCCGGTTGACCACCGCCTGGCTGAGCGCGGATGGTGACACCAGCGTGAGAACCATAGGCGTACTCGCGCTTCAAGGTGATATCTCAGAACATGTGCGGGCGCTGGAAGAATCCGGCGCCCGCGCTGTGTATGTGCGCCACCCTGACCAGTTGACACAGATCGACGGCCTGGTTATTCCCGGTGGGGAGTCAACCGCCATGTCTATCCTCATGCATGCCACAGGTATGGACGAAGGACTGCATGGGGCTGTGGATCAGAAAATGCCGATGTGGGGGACTTGTGCCGGCATGATTATGCTGGCCAGCACTATTCTTGACGGGCGCAGCGACCAGATCGCATTGGGCGCAATGGACATGACTGTCAGACGTAACGCATTTGGCCGGCAGGTCGACTCCCATGAAGAAGACCTGGAGGTGGATGGATTTGACACGCCATTTCGGGCATTGTTCATTCGCGCTCCATGGGTCGATACGGTCGGAGAATCTGTTCGCGTCATGGCGCGTGCCGACAACAAAGCTGACGGGCCGATTGTCGCACTGCGTAACGAGCACTGCCTTGCGACATCATTCCACCCTGAAATTGGGGGAGACAACCGGATCCATTCTCTCTTCGTGCAGATGGTTGACCAATGCGCGTAATGGGGATTGACCCGGGCATCACCCGATGCGGAATCGGAGTGGTCGATGTTGATGCGTCACGCGCAGCGGCGCTGGTTCACGTGGGCGTGGCCAGAACCAAAACCAGTCTGGCCACCCATTTTCGCCTCGCATCCATTGCCCAGGAGATCCGGCACACCATTGAGACCTTTCAGCCTGAAGTGGTGGCCATTGAACGGGTTTTCGCACAGGACAACCTTCAGTCAGTAACCACCACAATGCAGGTGATGGGCGTGGCCATGTCATGTGTCGGGCAGGCACGTCTGCCAATGGCAGTCCATACACCGTCAGAAGTCAAAGCAGCGATCACCGGTTCTGGCACCGCCGGGAAAGCGCAGGTGCAGCACATGGTGGCTCGCATCCTCCGCCTCGATACTCCGCCGAAGCCAGCAGACGCGGCTGACGCCCTTGCAATTGCAATCTGTCACGCCTGGCGAGGCTCAGGCTTGCTCGGCGCGGGGGATGATTCTCAGATTACCGTGTCCCTGTCAGGCAAAGTCTCCTCCAAGGGCACCATGACACGGGCTCAGCAGATCTGGGCAGAAGCTCAGGCGACGCAACACCGCACGGGTGCGGTCGATCCGCGCTGGCATCGCCGCTAAGATGGAACAGATGTTCGTAGCGAGGAGGAATAACGGTGATCGCACTGCTGACTGGAACGGTTGAGCACATCGGCCTGGATGAAGTCACTGTGGTCAACGGTGGAATTGGATGGGCCGTCAAGGTCACTCCACCAACGGCGCACAGCCTGATCCGTGGCAATGAGGTCACGCTCCACATCGTCATGGATGTCAAGGAAGATGCGATCACTTTGTTCGGCTTCCCGACGCGTGACGAGAAAGACGTGTTCACCGTGATCCGCACCGTCTCCGGAGTGGGACCGCGCATCGCCCTGGCGGCGTTGGCAGTTCTCACACCCGACCAGCTGCGCGACGCCCTCGCCCAAAAAGACAGCGCACAAATCAGGAAGATCCCCGGAGTGGGGCCAAAACTTGCTGATCGGATCGTCCTTGAAATTGGGAACAAGCTGGGGCCCGCTGCACACGCTGAAGATGTACCCAGCGAACCCGACAGTGATGAAGTGACCGAGGAAGTCACCGCTGCACTGGTACAGCTCGGCTGGACACAGGCGATTGCCCGAAAAGCAGTCGACTCACTTGCCGGGCAGGGGATGGGGGCATCCGACCTTCTGCGCGCATCACTGATCAAGCTGGGAGGCACCCGTGGATGAGATGGATGACGACCTGTCTGAGCGCATTGTCGCGCCCGATGCGACGGAACTGGAGCGCGCAGCTGAAGCTGCTCTCCGTCCGAAACACCTCAGCGAATTCGTGGGTCAGCCGCGCGTGCGCACACAGCTCGAACTGGTGTTGAAAGCAGCGATCGGTCGCTCTGTCACACCCGACCACGTGCTCCTGGCCGGACCGCCTGGACTGGGAAAGACAACCCTGGCGATGATCATTGCGCAGGAGATGGGATCCTCACTGCGCCTAACCTCCGGACCTGCGATCCAGCACGCTGGCGACCTCGCCGCGATCCTGTCTGGCCTGCAGGAGGGCGACATCCTCTTTATCGACGAGATTCACCGCCTGGCACGCACCGCTGAAGAAATGCTCTACCTGGCGATGGAAGACTTCCGTGTCGACGTGGTCGTTGGCAAAGGTCCGGGCGCCACGTCGATTCCGCTGACACTGCCACCGTTTACAGTGGTGGGCGCGACCACGCGTGCCGGGCTGCTGCCTGCACCGCTGCGCGACCGCTTCGGCTTCACCGGGCACCTGGAGTTCTACGAGACAGAGGACCTGGTTCAGGTCATCAACCGGTCGGCAGGGCTACTGGGAGTGTCGGTGAGCGATGAGGCAGCCCATGAAATCGCCTCCCGTTCACGCGGCACGCCACGTATTGCAAACCGTCTGTTGCGCCGCGTACTTGACTACGCGCAGGTGCATGGGGACGGAACACCCACACTGGAATCGGCGCGTGAAGCACTGGCATTGTTTGAAGTGGACCAGTCGGGACTGGACAGACTGGATCGCGCCGTCCTCGAAGCACTGTGCGTGCGCTTTGGCGGAGGGCCGGTGGGGCTGTCGACGTTGGCTATCACCGTGGGCGAAGAAGCTGAAACCGTTGAAACTGTCACTGAACCGTACCTGATGAGGCAGGGGTTCATTGTTCGCACCCCACGCGGCCGTGCAGCTACACCGAAAGCATGGTCACACCTGAATCTGACCCCTCCGAGCGATCAGGACACGCTGATTTAAACGTGAGGTAGCACGCACAGTGGCGCCGTTCGTCGCGATCGAGAAGACGAACAGGTAGACTGCAACGGGCGCCGTGTACTGTCACGGTGCTGTCATATACGTAGATTTGTCGAGGATGAAGAGGTTTCCCCGTGCAAGGTACCGGCTCGTTAATGCTTTGGCTGCCGCTGTTGTTGATGCTGATTGTGATGTTTTGGTTCTCATCACGCGCTCGCAAGAAAATGGCGAAACAGCAGGAAGAACAGCAACGGATCATCAGCGAACAGATGGTGCCCGGTGCATGGGTGAAGACCGCCGTAGGGTTCTGGGGACGCTACGTGGATCAGGATGGCGACATCGTCATCCTGGAAACGTCGGACGGCACCGAAACTTACTGGGAACGTTCCGTCATCCGCGAAGTCGGCGAGCCACCTTTCGCCACGGAATCAGCTGATCACATCGAAGAAGCCATTTCCGAGGAAGAAGATGAGCCTGCTGTACTTGGGTATGATCCCATCGAACCTGAGACACCCTCGTCAGTGAACGAGGGCGACACGCTCGCAGCGGATCTTAAGGACGAGGATAAGCGGGACAAGAACCGCAACAAGGACGATATTCCGCCCGTCATCTAATTCATTCATCCATTCATCGACTTCATTGACCAAGGACTCCATCACTGTGGCTAATAAGAAACGTCGCCCGGTGCGCACACTTGTCGCGCTCTTTGTTGTGATCGCTATCGGCATCGCAGCACTGCTGATCGGACGCGCAACTCAAGGTGCATCACTCCATCCGAAGCTGGCTCTGGACCTCGAAGGTGGAACCCAGCTGATTCTGACGCCGAATACGACAGGCGAAGACGACCGCAACATCACTGATGAGGACATCACTGAGGCGATCAACATTATCCGTAACCGCGTGGACGCCTCGGGTGTCTCCGAATCGGAAATCACCTCAATGGGTTCGAACAACATTGTGGTCTCGCTGCCTGGCCGTCCCTCAGAGGAGACGCTGAATCTGATCCGCTCATCTTCTCAGATGGACTTCCGTCCAGTGCTGCAGGTCGGTGCCGCAGTTGCACCCAGGCAACAACTGGAAGCGGCTCAAAGCGGCGATTCCGGCCAGTCGGGAGCCGGCAGCGCGCAGTCTGGAGATGCAGCCGACCAGCCGCAGTCGCAAACCCTTGTGTCCACAGCCATGTCCGAGGATGAGGCCCGCCAGGCTGCCGACCAGGATAAGGATGGGAAACTGAGCACCGAGCCGGCGACCACACCGGAGAACAACTCGGACTCGGCATGGATGACCGAGCAGGTCGTGTTCGACTTCCTGACCCTGGACTGCATGTCGACTGAGGCACGCACCCAGACCACTCCCGGTGATCCCGACAAGCCTTATGCCACGTGCTCGGATGACGGAACCCAAAAATTCCTGCTTGGCCCGATCGATGTCAAAGGTGAGAACCTGAATTCAGCCCAGGCCGCAATGGACTACAACCAGACGGGGCAGGCAACAGGCGAGTGGGTTGTGAGCCTCGAATTCGACTCAGTCGGTACCGAAGCATTCAAGGAAGCGTCAACTCGTCTGGTCGGCTTCCAGAATTCTGATCCCACGCGTAACCGCTTCGCAGTCGTCCTTGACAATAGGGTGATTACCTCACCGTCGATGAATGCAGCAATCACTGACGGTCATGCCAAGATCAGCGGTAATTTCACGCCAACCAGTGCCAAGGCACTGGCCAATCAGCTAAACTTCGGTTCACTGCCATTGGACTTCACCGTCCAGTCCGAGCAGCAGATCTCTGCAACGCTCGGATCCGACCACCTGGCCAAGGGCCTGTGGGCCGGTCTGATCGGTCTGATCCTGGTTGTCCTGTTCATGATCTGGCAGTACCGAGGCCTGTCGATCATCTCGATCGGTTCACTCCTGATGGCGGGCGTGATCACCTACCTGGTCATCACGTTGCTGTCATGGCTGATGGAATATCGCCTCTCACTGCCTGGCGTAGTTGGCCTGATCGTTGCAGTTGGCGTCACCGCTGACTCGTTCATCGTCTACTTCGAACGCATCCGCGACGAGGTGCGTGACGGTCGCCCGCTCGTGGCAGCCGTCGACGAAGGATGGGAGCGGGCCAAACGCACCATCATGATTTCGGACGCGGTGAACCTCGTGGCCGCCGTGGTGCTGTACATGCTCGCGGTGGGTGGCCTGCAGGGATTCGCCTTCACATTGGGCGTGACGACGGTGGTTGACCTTGCGGTGATCTTCTTCTTCACGCACCCGATGATGGAGCTGTTCATCCGCATCCCATTTTTCGGTGAAGGCCACAAGCTGTCCGGTTTGGATCCCGAACACCTCGGTGCAAAGTCCAGTGCCATCTACGCGGCGCGTGCACGCACTGATGTGCGCAAGACGAAGTCAGTATCAACGCCATCGGGGAGCACAGCGGTCGGCACCCGTAAATCGCTTGCTGAGCAGCGCCGAGAACAAGCCGCTGCGGCTAAGCAGGAGGAAGCACGATGAGAAGTTACGCCCAGTGGGGAAACGCCCTGTATGCGGGCGAGAAATCCTATCGGATCGTCCCGAACCGCAAGATTTTCGTGTACGCGGCCGGCATCACGCTGGTTGTCTGTGCGCTCCTCGTGTCAGTGCTGGGACTGCGTCAATCCATCGAATTCACCGGTGGTTCGCAATTCTCCATGATCGGCATTAGCCAAAGTGAACAGCAGCTTGCATATGATGCAGCCAAATCCGCGGGCGTGACCGACGTGCGCGTGTCGAATCTGGGTCAGAACGGTATCCGCGTCCAGACACCGTCACTGGACCCCAACCAGACAGCGCAAGTTCGCGACGCGCTGGCAGAGGCATACGATATATCCACAGATGATGTCCAGTCCTCGTCGATCGGCCCGTCATGGGGCAAAGACGTTACCGGGAAGGCACTGCAGTCTCTGGTCATCTTCCTGGCGGTCATCACCGCCTTGATGACGGTGTACTTCCGCTCGTGGACCATGTCAATCTCTGCTATGACGGCTCTGCTGCACGACGTGGCCCTGACCGTCGCGTTCTTCGCGATCACTCGAGTCGAAGTCTCACCTGCAACCGTCATTGGCTTCCTGACCATTTTGGGATACTCCCTGTATGACACGGTGGTCGTTTTCGACAACGTGCGCGGCCTGACGAAGAATGTGTGGGAGCAGAAGCGCTACACATATGGCGAACTGGTCAATCTCGCCGTCAACCAGACGATGGTGCGTTCCATTAACACTTCCGTTGTCGCACTTCTGCCGGTGGGAGCGATCCTCGTGATCGGTACTGTTCTTCTGGGTGCGGGCACGCTGACGGATATTGCTCTGGCACTGTTCGTCGGAATGATTGTGGGTACCTACTCGTCGATATTTATCGCCTCGCCGCTGTTGGTCATGCTGGAGGAGCATCGGTCACGCGCCCGTGAACACAACACCATCGTCGCCAGGCAACGCTCAATCGATTCGACTGACGAGGGTGACCACGCCCCAACATCTGACAGTGCTCAGGTACAAGCTGTGGCGGCGCGACCGGTCATCCCGGGGCACCGTCTTGGCAATGATGCTCAACCTCAACGAAAGAAGCGTAAGCGCAAATGACAGAAGAACTCGGAAGGCGCATCAAGAAACTGGTCGTCGACAATATGCGTGACGTCCCCGGTTTCCCGCAGGAAGGCGTCCTCTTCCACGACATCACACCGCTGCTGGCCAACGGCCCGGCGTTCCAGGAAACTATCAATCTGCTCTGCGAGCACTACGAGGGACGCATTGACGCTATCGCAGGCCTGGAGTCACGAGGCTTCGTCCTGGCTGCACCGATGGCGACACGTATGGGCATCGGTATGATCACGATTCGTAAGGCCGGCAAACTGCCCGGACCGGTGATCGGTGAGGATTACTCCATCGAATACGGCATCGCTCGCATGGAGCTTCGCCCGGACTCTGTCGTAGAGGGACAACGCGTCCTGATCATTGACGACGTGCTGGCGACCGGCGGCACGGCACGTGCCTCGGTGAATCTGCTTGAGCAGTGCAAGGCCGAGGTTGCAGGTGTGGCGGTCCTCCTGGAACTGACGGAATTGAAGGGCCGAGACAAGCTTGAGGGCTTGGATGTGCAGTCTGCAGTGGCACTGTCTGTCTGACATCACCCGGTAACTTTCCAGCTCAGGCGCGCTTCCTCACACGTGGGGGCGCGCCTGAGCCTATGATGACTGTGTGAGTGAGAGAACTAAACCACCGAGCAGGCCGAAAGCGCCGTCGGCAGGGTCCTTTGTGCGGTCGGGACTGGTCTGGTTTGGTTCGCGAGGGCGCACGACCGCACCTGAGATTGAACCATTGGTGCGTGCCTTGCGCGCCAACCACCCGAAAGCAGATATCTCAATTATCGAGCGTGCCTATGAGACGGCTGAAGTTCACCACAGAGGCCAAAAACGCGCATCTGGCGAACCGTACATCACTCATCCCGTCGCAGTGGCGACGATTCTGGCTGAAATGGGCATGACGACGCCAACGCTGGTGGCGGCGCTGCTGCATGACACGGTTGAGGACACGGATTACACGGTTGAGCAGCTCACCGCTGACTTTGGTGAGTCAATCGCACTGCTGGTCGACGGTGTCACCAAGCTTGACAAGATCCGCTATGGCACCGCAGCCCAGTCCGAGACACTGCGCAAGATGATCGTGGCGATGAGTCGGGATATCCGCGTGTTGCTGATCAAGCTTGCAGATCGCCTGCACAATGCGCGCACGTGGAAGTACGTCTCGCCTGAATCCGCCAAACGCAAGGCGAAAGAGACGCTGGAGATTTATGCGCCGCTTGCTCACCGCCTGGGCATGAACACGATCAAGTGGGAGCTTGAAGAGCTGTCATTCAAGACGATGCTGCCGGAAATCTACGAGGAGATTGACCGGCTTGTTCAGCAGCGCACACCGCGCCGCGAAACCTACCTGCGTGACGTGATCGCGCAGATCGAAGAGGATCTGCGGCGCGCCGGAATTCGCGGAACGGTCGGCGGGCGCCCGAAGAACCACTATTCGATCTACCAGAAGATGATTGTGCGCGGCAAAGCGTTCGATGAGATTTTCGATCTGGTGGCGGTGCGAGTCCTTGTTGACAGTGTCAAAGACTGTTACGCCGTTTTGGGCGCAATGCACGGCAGGTGGAATCCGATTCCGGGCAGGTTCAAGGATTACATCGCCATGCCGAAGTTCAACTTCTACGAATCGCTGCACACGACGGTGGTCGGGCCGGGCGGCAGGCCGGTGGAAATCCAGATACGCACATATGAGATGCACGAGCGTGCCGAAAATGGCGTAGCCGCTCACTGGAAGTACAAGGAGAACCCGAACGCAACATCGGGCACGTCCGACGCAATGAGCACCAATGAGCAGATGAACTGGTTGCGCGCTCTGGTGGAAATGGAACGGGAAACAGGCGACCCGGAAGAATTCCTCGACTCGCTGCGCTACGAAATTGCCGGTGAAGAAGTCTACGTGTTCACCCCGCGAGGCGAAGTTGTCGTGCTGCCTGCACACGCCACACCCGTCGACTTTGCCTACGCCGTCCACACCGAAGTCGGCCATCACACTGTCGGTGCACGCGTCAACGCCCGCCTCGTTCCTCTTGATACGCAGCTGGAATCGGGCGACACGTGTGAAATCATCACCTCGAAGTCAGAAAAGGCCGGCCCGTCTCATGACTGGTTGGCATTTGTGGCGTCCCCTCGTGCACGATCGAAAATCAAATCGTGGTTCTCGCGCGAACGCCGTGAGGGAGCCATCGAAGCCGGCAAGGAAGCACTGGCGCGCGCGATGCGCAAACAGAACCTGCCTCTGCAGCGCCTGATGAATCATGAATCGATCCTGTCGGTGGCAACTGACCTGGGTTACCAGGACGTGTCGGGTCTGTACGCGGCAGTAGGAGAGAACCACCTGTCCGCCCACAATGTCGTGTCCAAACTGGTGGAGAACCTGGGCGGGGGAGCCGGCACTGAAGAGACGCTTGCTGAAGGCATCACACCAGGCGATACGCGCACACGCAAGGCGACCTCGGATGTGGGCATCGTGGTGTCTGGAATGAGTTCCAATGACATCTGGGTCAAGCTGGCCCGATGCTGTTCGCCGGTGCCCGGCGACCCAATTATGGGGTTCATCACACGTGGGCAAGGTGTTTCCGTCCACCACAGTGACTGTTTGAACGCAGCCCGTCTGGAAGAGCTCCACCCTGAACGTCTCATCGATGTCTCGTGGGATACGAACCGTTCGAACGCGCAGTACCGCGTCCAAATTGAATTGCGTTCGCTGGATCGGGCTGGATTGCTGTCGGATCTGACGAAGGTCCTGTCGGATTATTCGGTCAATATTCTGACCGGATCAATGTCGACGTCGGCTGACCAGGTGGCCTCTACGCGCTTCACATTCGAACTTGCGGACATGGCACATCTGAACGCCGTTTTATCTGCTCTCAGACGTGTTGATGGTGTTTTTGAGGCGCGTCGCGTGACGGGCACCCGGAAACGTGCGCGTGAATCCCGTGCAGACGAATCGTGAACGAGGAGACCGACAGTTCGCCCCTCGAGCGTGATTTTGCGTAGGATAAGGAAGTGTCAGTCAAGACACATAACCGCGCACGGATGGATCGGTCCATCCACGTCCCGAGAAGGAAGATCGTGACTATCTCGCCTAATCCACAGCAGCCATCCACTGGCTCCCCGGAAACCGCATCCGAACCTGCTCGTACCGAGTTCGGGCGAATGGACACTGAAGGAAATATCTACGTCACTGACGGTGAGAGCGAACGCCTCATCGGATCCTACCCGGAGGGCGCTCCGGACAACCCGTTCGAACTGTACGAGCGGCGCTACAGCGACTTGGAAGCCACGATCCGCCTTTTTGAAGACCGTCTGCCTCACCTGGGGGCACGCGACATCGACCAAACCGTAGCCACGCTGCGTGAGGCCGTTGCGGAGCCGGCAGCAATCGGTGACCTACCCGCGTTGCGTGAGCGCGTCGACAAGGCCGCTCAGGCTGGTGAGGAGCGCAAGGTTCAAGCCAAGGCCGAGCGCCAGGCTGCTCGCGAACAGGCCATTGCAGATCGCACCAGCGTGGTCGAGCGGGCCGAAGAAATTTCTCAACAGGACCCAGAACGCACCCACTGGAAGCATTCAGGACAGGCACTGCGTGACTTGCTTGAAGAGTGGAAGACTTTACAGCGCAAGGGGCCACGCCTGGACAAATCCACCGAAGATGAGCTCTGGAAGCGTTTTTCCAGTGCACGCACTGTTTTTGACCGTCATCGTCGCCAGTTCTTCTCGGCACTTGACCAGAAGCAGACTGAGGCGCGTCGCGTGAAGGAAGGGCTGATTGCTGAAGCTGAAGCCCTTCAGAATTCAACGGACTGGGGGCCAACCTCGTCGGCCTACCGGGACCTGATGGATCGCTGGAAGGCAGCGCCTCGCGCGTCTCGCAAGGAAGACGATGCGTTGTGGGCACGTTTCAGGACAGCGCAGCAGGTGTTCTTCGATGCGCGCCGCGCCAAGGATGAAGCAGCAGATGCCGAATCTGAAGAAAACCTCAAGGCCAAGGAAGCGCTGCTGGAGCAGGCCGAGGCGCTCTTGCCGATCGAAGACATGGACGCTGTCAAGCCTCGTTTGCGCGCCATCCAGGACCAGTGGGATGAGATTGGCCGCGTGCCATCGGCCCACGTCGGCCAGGTTGAAGGCCGGATGCGCGCCGTGGAGGATGCGGTGCGCCAGGCTGAAGAACGCGAGTGGAAGCGCTCGAACCCGGAGACACGTGCCCGCGCCGAAGGCATGCTGGGGCAGCTGGAAGACCAGCTCGACCGACTGAAAGCCGACATCGAGAAGGCCGAAAGCGCCGGAAATTCCGATCAGGTACAGTCGTTGCGCGAAACACTGGCAACGAAGACTGCGTGGTTGGATCAGATCCGCTCGTCAATGGAGTGACGCGTGCTCATCACTGTCATACCGACCCCGTTTTTCGGGGCTAACTGCATCGTGCTTCAGCCCGACGCAGAAGCGAACGTCGTAGTGGTTGACCCGTCGGCAGGTGTGTGCGACCAGATCCGCGGGGCACTGGATCGCGCTGATGCTCAGGTGGGCGCCGTTCTGTGCACTCACGGTCATCCTGATCATGTCTGGGATGCTCACGAGGTGGCCTCATGGGCACCTGACGCGCCTGCACCGGTGTGGATCCCTGGCCCTGACAGATACCGCATGGATGACCCGATGTCGTATCTGCCGATGAAACCGAGCGGCATGGACCTGACGTGGCACAAGCCGGAAGATCTGCGCGACGTGCCTTCTGACACGTTCGAAATCCAGCCCGGCATCTGGCTGCAGATGCTTCCTGCGCCAGGCCACACAGAGGGGTCGGCATTGTTCCTGGGGGAGTGCGACGTCAATATCGCGGACCACGAGGGCACAATCCTGTGGCAGCATGACGATCCAATTCCGTGGGCGCTGAGTGCTGACGTGATCTTTGCCGGGTCGGTTGGACGCACCGACCTGCCCGGTGGAGACGAACGCCAAATGAAACATACGCTTCGCACCATGGCCAACGCCATTGATCCGCGAACGGTCATGATCCCGGGGCACGGGCCACTGACGACGTGGGCACACGAACTTCAGACCAATCAGTACGTTGCGCGCGCACGACGCGAAGGCTAGACACAGAGTAAAAGAATCGAAGGACACATACGATGGCACGGACAAAATTGTCTGGATTTCCCGAATGGAGCGTTGAGGGCCGGCTGATCGAGCTGCATGTGCTCGATTCGCTGCGTCATGTGTTCGAACTCCACGGGTTTTCCAACATTGAAACCCGAGCCGTCGAAACCCTCGACTCGCTGCTGTCCAAAGGGGAAACCTCCAAAGAGGTGTACCTGCTTGAACGTCTCCAGGGACTCGAGAAAGGCGAACACACCGATAAGGACCGCAGGATCGGACTGCACTTCGACCTGACCGTTCCGCTGGCCCGATACGTCCTGGATAACGTCAACGACCTGCATTTTCCGTTCAAGCGCTACCAGATTCAAAAAGTCTGGCGCGGCGAACGCCCGCAGGAAGGACGTTTCCGCGAATTCACTCAGGCCGATATCGACATCGTCGGCAACGGTGCATTGCCGTTCCACTTCGAGGTCGACCTGCCGCTCGTGATGGCCGAAGCACTGTCCTCACTGCCCATCGGCCCGTTCAAGATCCTGGCCAACAACCGCAAGGTCGTTCAGGGCGTATGCGAAGCGCTCGGAGTTGGCGACGTTGACGCAGCGCTGCGCGGTTTGGACAAGCTGGACAAGATTGGGCCCGAGGGTGTGACCGAGGAACTGGCAGAAGCCGGAATAGCAGGCGACCAGGCACGCACCCTGCTGACAATGGCGCAGATCCACACCGATGATGTGGCCGAGCTTCGCGACGGTATTGACGCGTTGGAACTGTCCAACGACATTTTGCGCGAGGGGCTGGATGAGCTGTGTGCGCTGATTAGTGACGCGCATGAGCGCATGCCCGGCGCTGTCTTTGCTGACTTGAAGATAGCGCGCGGACTGGACTACTACACTGGATCGGTCTACGAAACAGTGCTGACCGAACACCCGTCACTGGGATCGATCTGCTCAGGTGGGCGCTACGATTCTCTGGCATCGGACGGCAAACGTAGCTACCCGGGCGTCGGGCTGTCCATTGGTGTCTCTCGCCTCGTCTCCCGCATGATCGCGCAGCCAATGGTGACCGCCACGCGTACCTCACCGGCCGCGGTGGTCGTCGCCGTCATGAACGAGGAAGACCGCGGGCACTCCAACCGGATCGCAGCGACCCTGCGTTCACGCGGTATTCCCACCGATGTTGCGCCTACAGCGGCCAAATTCGGCAAACAGATCCGCTACGCTGATCGATTAGGAATACCATTCGTCTGGTTCCCGGGCGCCTCGGAAGGTGACACTGTCAAGGACATTCGATCGGGTGACCAGGTCGAAGCCGATTGCGAGACATGGATGCCTCCGGCAGAGGATATGCATCCGCGCATCGCGTCGGCCACACAGGAGGACTAGGCTGACTATGGAGCGTTCACCACTGCACAGTGCGCGTGAAATGCGTGATGCGTTGGCGGACGTGTCGATCAATGTCGAAACGCCGTCAGCCCGCCGTGCACGTAGTGAACAGGCTCGAGCCCTGCGGCGCCTCGACGATCATGTGATCCCGCGCCTCGAACATGCCCAGGCACCCATTCTGTGCGTGATCGGCGGATCTACGGGGGCCGGGAAATCCACCCTGGTCAACACGATGGTTGGGTACGCAGTGTCGGCGTCGTCAGCCGTACGTCCCACGACACGCGACCCGCTCCTGCTGCACAATCCCAGCGACGCCATGTGGTTCGACTCGAACCGGATTCTCACCTCCCTGACGCGCAGGCGTGAAGAGGCGGATGCTGATCCTGAGCGCGAATCACATCCTCACTCGCTACGTGTGCGCGCCCTCGAAGCCATTCCCCACGGTGTCGGCGTTATCGATGCACCTGATCTTGATTCGGTCGTGGACGACAATCGTGCCTTGGCTCGTCAACTGCTCGACGCGGCTGACCTGTGGATTTTCGTCACGACTGCGGCCCGCTACGCGGATGCCGTGCCGTGGCAGGTGCTCGAAGAGGCCGGAAGTCGCGGCATCGAGACGGTGATCGTCCTCAACCGCATTCCGCCTGGGGCAACCCAGGAGGTCGCGGCCGACCTGAATGCATTATTGTCCGAGCGCGGCCTTGGCAACGCCCCGGTGCTCGCTATCGATGAACAGGCGCTCGAGGATGGCTTGCTGCCCCGCGATGCCGTCCAGCCGCTCGTTGACCGACTACACGCACTGGGAGCAGACGCCGAACGCCGCAGCGAACTGGCTCAGCAGGCGATCCGCGGATCGGTGCGAGAGGTGATCGAATCGGCCGGCGCAGTCAGCCAGGCTCTCGACGAGGAACGTGCCGCCGTTGAGGCAACTGTGGAGCGTATAGACCGGATCGGGGAGGCTGCCGGGCGTCGTGTCCGCCAGGGCACTGCCGACGGCACGCTGCTGCGTGGTGAGGTGCTGGCCCGCTGGCAGGAAGTTGTCGGCGCGGCAGATTTCACGCGCATACTGTCGCGAGGCATTTCGCGTCTGCGTGACCGCATTTCTGCCTTCTTTCGAGGGCGCCCGACCCCGTCCGAACCTGTTGAAGATGCCATTGAAGCTGGCTTGACCAGCTTGCTGGCAGATGAATTTGCTGACGTGAGTGACCAGGTGGCCGAGCTGTCGCGCACTGATCCGGCACTGGTAGGCGCGTCGCCCTCGTCAATCATGACGGCGTTGGATCCGTCCGAGCGTGCTCAGCGCGTCGCGAATCAATGGCAGCGCGAACTGCTTGCGATGGTGCGCAGCGAGGGCCAGTCCAAGCGCGCCGGAGCCCAGATGATGGCCATTGGTGTCAACGTGGTGGGCGTGGCGCTGATGATCGTCATTTTTGCGTCAACGGGTGGACTGACCGGAGCTGAAGTGGGTGTAGCTGGTGCAACCGCGGCCGTGGCGCACAAACTGCTCGAAGCGATTTTCGGCGACCAGGCGGTGCGTGACATGGCCAAGAAGGCGCACCGCAACCTCGTGGAGGCAGCTGACCAGGAGATCGCCCAAATCCTGCAGCCGGCGCGCGACGCTCTGCCCGAAGCAGGTGACTACGCGCGCCTGACCGAGGCGATTGCGCAGGCGAGCCAACAATGGTCGGTAGGAGCCGAATAATGACCCGTGGTCTCTCCAACCCTGCCGAACGCGTGGATCATATTGCCTCCGCTATGGAGCTTGCCGGACCGGATGTGTCCAATGAATGCGTGGACCGCGTCGCGGATTGCTTGCTGCGCGCACACGAACGCACAGGGCTCGATCCTGACACGACCGTGGTTGCGTTCGTGGGAGCAACCGGGTCAGGCAAGTCGTCGCTTTTTAACGCGATCCTGGGGCACGACATCGCGCAGGTTGGCGTACGCCGCCCCACCACCACACAGGCTCTGGCCGCTATCGGCGCGGGCACGCGTGCACCTGGACTGGTCGAATGGATGGGCGTGCGCGAGCAGGTCATGATCCCGTCGGGCGCCGGCCTTCCGGAAAGTGTGGCCCTGGTTGATCTGCCTGATATCGACTCTATTCAGCAGGACAATGTGGCGCTCACCGAGCGTCTTGCGTCCCGCGTTGACCTGATCGTATGGGTCGTTGATCCGCAAAAGTATGCCGACCACGTTATCCATTCGCAGTGGATTGCGCGTTTCGCTGCCTACGGTGCGCCGGCGTGTATGGTGCTCACGCACGTCGACCAGCTCTCGCCGACTGATCGTAGCCAGATCGAAGCGGACATTCGTCGTCTCCTGGAAGCTGATCAGGCAGCCGGCATGAAGCTGGTGGGTGCCTCGTCGGTGACAGGGGAGGGCATTGATGCGGTTCGCTCGATGATCTCTGAGCGCGCACGTATTGTGCGTCAGCAGGCTGAGCGTGTTGGCGCCGTCCTGGATGAAGCCGTTGATGTGGCGCGCCGGGACCTGGAGATTGAAACTGCTGAACTGCCGAAGGTGCCGAAGAACCTGACCTTACAGCTGGTTAATGTTGCAGCGGGCGCTGCAGGTGTGGGACACGTGACGTCAGCTGTTGATGCGGGGTATCGTCACCGTGCTCAGAAAGTGTGCGGCTGGCTTCCGTTCCGTCTGCTTGCCCGATTCAAATCCGACCCGCTGGCACGCCTCCATCTGGAAAGCTCGGAATCATCAGTGTCATCTGTGCCCGAAGCAACACCCGTCGCCCGTGCCAAATTGAATTCTGGCGTGCGAACCATTGCCGGGCAGATTGCGCACGGCAGACCGCAGGTGTGGCAGCGCCGCGTACGTGAACTAGCCCGCGAACGTGCCGAAAGCGTCACCACACGGCTCGACCAGGCTGTTGCCGGAACCGATTTTGGCCTGCAAGAACGACGTACCTGGTGGCGTGCGAGCGCGATCCTCCAAGGCATCGGATGGCTGATGGCACTGGTCGGAGTGCTGTGGATCCTGGCGGTGCGTGGGGCCGACCAGTTCCTCATGATCCGGTGGGACGTGCCGATGTGGCGCGGTCTGCCCGTTCCCACCTGGTGCGTTCTTGGAGGGCTGGCCCTGACGGTAATCGTGGCTCTGCTGTCGTGGGTTGGCGTGCGCATAGGAGCAGCCCGTGCTCGCCGCCGGGCACACTCGCGCTTGACTCGGTCGATCAGCGAAGTCATCGAACAGAGTGTCAGCGGGCCCCTCGTAGCTGAATGCGAACGTCAGGCTGACATCGTGAAGCACCTGAATGCTGCCGCCTCGCGAACCCACTAGAATATAGCTGTGCGCATTATTTTTGCTGGAACTCCTGACGTCGCTGTGCCCACCCTGTCGGCGTTGAACGATTCGAAACATGACGTGGTCGCGGTCATCACTCGTCCGCCGGCTCGACGGGGCAGAGGCAAGAAAACCTTCCCGTCACCTGTCGCGCAATACGCGGCTGACCATGGCCTCGAGCTGATCGAGTCGTCACGTTTTACCGATCCGTCGCTTCAGCACGACATTGATGCTTATGACGCGGACCTTGGCGTCGTTGTTGCATTCGGCGCGATCATTCCGCCTTCTGTCTTAACAATGCCGCGGTTGGGGTGGGTGAACCTGCACTTCTCGGATTTGCCGCGCTGGCGCGGAGCTGCCCCGGTCCAGTATGCGATTTGGTCGGGTGATGCTCGAACGGCGTCGAGTATCTTCCAGCTGGAAGACGGCCTGGACACCGGGTCGGTTTTTTCGCGCTTGCCGGTCACGATCGACCCGTCTGAAACTGCCGGGGAACTGCTGGAACGAATGGGACGTCTCGGAGCTGACCAGATGGTGGCCACGGTGGATGCACTGGCTGACGGACGCGCATCAGCACACGTGCAGGATACAGATGGTGTCACCTATGCTCACATGCTCACCCCCGTCCAGGGATTCATTGATTTCACCCAGAGCGCGGCAGAGGTGTCGCGTCACATCCGCGCCTTCACTCCGAACCCAGGTGCATGGACTGTTCTGCCTGACGGCAAACGTCTCAAGATTGCGGGGGCCGAGCCCACCGATCAGCCCACACTCGGCACAGGTCTGCTGCAGGTGACAAAGCATGAGGTCATGGTCGGGTGCGCTGACGCGTGCGTCAGACTGGGCCAGGTCGCACCAGCAGGTAAAGGCTGGATGGACGCAGCGGCCTGGGCGCGTGGGGCACGCCTCAGCGGCGAGGAACGTGTCGGCGTTATGGCAACGGAGGAGTGAGATGGCAACAGGACGATATGCGGATGGTTACCGAGCGAAACGCAACGTTGATCCTGCCCGGCTCGTCGCGTTTGAGGTCCTTGATTCGATCGAGCAGGACGGCGCGTTCGCGAACCTTGCACTACCTAAAGCTCTGCGTGCTGCGAAAGAAGACTTCGCATCCTTCGACGGGCGCGATGCGGCATTTACCGCTGAGCTCGTCTACGGCACAACGCGCGCACAGGGCCGCCTCGACTGGATCATCAACGCCCATTCGACACGTCCGGTCGACCAGCTCGATCCATCGTTGCGCACGGTGCTTCGCATGGGAGCTCACCAGATCCTCAACATGCGCGTGCCGGACCATGCGGCCGTCGCCGCAACCGTTGACCTTGCCCGCGAAGTCCTCACTGACGGTCCGGCGAAGATGGTCAATGCTGTTTTGCGCTCCATTATCCGCACCGGCGCTGATCAGATCGACGCGGACATTGACGCAATCGAGAATCCGGTCGAACGCCTGGCTGTGCGTTATTCACACCCGACCTGGATTGTTTCGGCACTGGGCGACGCCCTGACAGCTCATGGCTGCTCCAAGGATGAGCTGGAAGAAACACTGGCTGCCAATAATGAGGCACCACTGGTGACTCTAGTTGCCCGCCCGGGTCTGATTGACGTGGAGGACCTGGCTGATGAAGCGATTGATGCATGCCACACGCGGGTAGCTCCGGGCACGCGTTCGCCGCTTGCTGTTGTCCTGGAGTCGGGCGACCCGGCACGCATCGGCTCTGTTCGACGCGGACTGGCCGGTGCGCAGGATGAAGGTTCCCAGCTGGCCGCCCTCGTCACTGCCGCCGCGCCGATCGAAGGGTCGGACACCGCATGGCTTGACCTGTGCGCTGGTCCGGGCGGGAAGGCCGCGCTTCTGGCGGCTGAGGGAGCCGAGCGAGGGGCACACCTGTTGGCAAACGAAGTCCACACTCACCGCGCACGCCTCGTTGAGCGCGCAACGGCCCGCCTGACCAACGTCGAGGTCATTTCCGCTGATGGGCGCACGCTCGGCGGGCAGGGAACACCGTGGCAGCTTGGCTCATTCGATCGCGTCCTGGTCGACGCGCCATGTACGGGCCTGGGGTCACTTCGCCGTCGCCCGGAGTCACGCTGGCACAGGTCCGAGGGGGACCTGGCGGATCTGGTTGCGCTTCAACGTGACTTATTGGACCGGGCTGTTGATCTGGTTCGCGTTGGGGGAGTGGTTGCGTATGTCACCTGTTCGCCGCATCGTGCGGAAACTGTTGACCAGGTCCGACGCCTGAGCGAGTCGGGACGCGTGGAACTGATCGATGCTGTGCCGGTTGCTGCGGGTATCTCGCCTGAGCCGTTGAGCGCTGACGGACCGACCCTGCAGTTGTGGCCGCATCGTGATGACACCGATGCGATGTTTATGGCTCTGATGAAACGGGTATCCTGAGAGCATGCATCTGACTATTTCGCCGTCGATTCTCAATTGCGATATTGCTGATCTGCATGGCCAGCTCGAATCGATTTCCTCAGCTGACATTGCTCACGTTGACGTGATGGACAATCACTTTGTGCCCAACCTGACGTGGGGCCTTCCGGTTGTAGAAGCCTGCGTGAAGACCGGCATCCTGCCGGTGGACGCGCACCTGATGATCGAGGATCCTGACCGGTGGGCGCCGGCCTACGCTGAGGCTGGCTGTGAGTCGGTGACATTCCATGTCGAAGCTGCAGCGGCACCGATTCGGCTTGCGCGCGAGATCCGACACCAGGGTGCGCGTGTGGGCCTGGGGCTGCGCCCGGCAACTGACATTGCACCATTCGTCGATATCTTGTCCGAATTCGACATGATCCTCATCATGACGGTCGAGCCGGGATTCGGTGGTCAGAAGTTCCTTGAGTCAATGCTGCCCAAGATTCGCCGCACTCGTGATGCGATTAGGTCGGCTGACCTGCCCGTGTCGATTCAGGTTGACGGTGGCGTGTCACGCCAGACGATTGAACAGTGCGCACAGGCTGGTGCCACGAACTTCGTTGCCGGGTCGGCGATTTTCAAGGCAGAGGATGCATACACGGAGATTGCGACGTTGCGCGAACTTGCCGGTTCGCACTGTCACTGAGCTGAGGAATCTAGTTTTCCTTTTCCCAGTTGGCGTGCCATAATTGCCACATGCTCCGGGGTCGGTGTAAGTCCGAACCGGCGGTGAGAGTCCGCGACCCGCGCGTTCATACGCGTGGCTGAACCGGTGAAACTCCGGTACCGACGGTGAAAGTCCGGATGGGAGGAGCACAGGAAGCGTGACCGCGCGTTTGGACGCGCTCGTCATTTGTGCTGCGTGAGCCCCCGGTGCGCGGAGGACACGAACAGGTGGCAACCAGCCAGAGCCAGCGACGCGGCGCTCGAGGAATCAGCAGCGTGATGAACGTGTGCGCACCCCTCATTTTCCTCCTGCTGATCATGACCGTATGGGCGTTGGCCACCACTGTTTTTTCACTCGAACCGTGGCGACTGCCCAGCCCCGCACAAGTCTTCCAGCGAGCACAGGTATTGCTCACACAGCCCTGGATGTGGCAACGGGTGCTGATCACCGCAGGCGAAGCAGTGCTCGGCTGTGCGACAGGTGCCCTTGTGGCGTTGCCACTGGCGTACGCGATCTACAAAGTGAATTGGTTCCGCGCAGCAGTCGAACCGTTCCTGGGTGCAACCCAGGCGATCCCCGCGATCGCACTGGCACCCCTGCTGGTCCTGTGGGTCGGCTTCGGCCTGGCCCCAGTGATTGCCCTGTGCGCGATCATGGTCTTTTTCCCGATCCTCGTGTCCACCGTTGTCGGACTGCGTCACCTTGACCAGGACGTGCTGGAAGCTGCTTCACTGGACGGCGCGTCAGGGTGGATAATGCTGCGCCAAATTGAAGCTCCAATGGCAGCACCATCAATCCTGGCTGGCCTGCGCAACGGTTTCACCCTGTCGGTGACCGGTGCCGTGGTGGGGGAGATGGTCATGGGGGGCAACGGTATGGGCGGCATTCTTGTCCAGCAACGCCAAAACATGGACACGCCCGGAATGTTCGTCTCCATCATTGTGCTCTGCGTGTTGGCAATGAGCATTTACATCGTTATCTACCGGATTGAAAAGCGGTATAACCGCAGTTGAAAAGATGAAAGAAGGATTACTGATGGCACGTGGCATACGCGCTTTGACAACACTAGTGGTAGCGGCGAGCGCTGTGACCTTATGTGGCTGCAGCTCCTCCGAGTCGCCCTCGCCGGCCGCTAATGCCCAAAGCGAAGTTGACTTGCAAGAGCCCACTGACGTCACGCTCGGGCTGACTTACATTCCCAACGTCCAGTTCGCGCCCACATACATTGCCGAGGAAGACGCGGTATACGCGAATGCGGGAGCGAACGTCACGCTGCGTCATCACGGCGCCGATGAAGGACTGTTCACCGCTCTGACAGCCGGTGAAGAAGATGTCGTGCTTGCCTCGGGTGATGAGGTACTGCAGGCTCGTGATCAGGGAATGGATGTGGTTGCCATTGGCTCCTACTACCACACCTACCCGGTGGTTGTCGCCGTCCCAGAAGAATCCGACATTGACTCCATTGACGATCTGCGCGGACACAGTATCGGTATCCCCGGCGAATTCGGTTCCAACTGGCTGGGCCTGCTCGCAATCCTGAACAACGCTGGGCTGAGCACGCAGGATGTCAACGTCGTGTCGATCGGCTTCACGCAGCAGGCTGCCCTGGCGGCTGGCCAGGTCGACGCAGTCGTCGTCTTCACGAACAACGAGATGGTCCGTTTCGGGCTCGATGGTATGAAGGTGCGCGCCCTTGACGTCGACCAAGACGCTTTACCGTTGGTGTCCGCCACGCTGGTGAGCACCCGCGAATGGGTTGACGCACATCCTGATGCGGCGCGTGCCATCGTGGACGGTACGACGCAGGGGATTGAACGAGCGAAGGACAATCCTCAGCACGCTCTGGAGGTGGCGAAGAAATACGATGACACGCTGAACGATCCGGCATCGTTCGAGGGTGCCCGAGCAGTACTCGAAGCCACGATCAAGCTGATGACGACAGGGAACGGAGCCGCCAGCGGCAAGCAGGATCTCGACAGATGGAACAAGATGGGACAATTCCTGTATGACACTGCAGGTGTGCTCACGCAGGCTCCCGATGTTGACGCCGCGGTGACGAACGAGTTCGCAAGCCGCTGATTGCTCGAGTAATGTGATCATGTGACTACATTTGATGAACTGTTTGCAGAACTGACCGAGAAGGCCCAGACACGTCCTGAGGGATCTGGAACGGTCGCTGAACTTGACCGCGGCGTTCACGCCATCGGCAAGAAGGTCGTCGAGGAAGCGGCTGAAGTGTGGATGGCAGCCGAATATGAAACTGACGACGACCTGGCGCTCGAAATCTCTCAGCTGCTCTATCATGCTCAGGTCATGATGATCAAGAAGGGCTTGACGCTCGAAGACGTCTACAAGCACCTGTAAGCTCACAGCACCGCACCTGCGAAGGACTCACCATGCTACGAATTGCCGTGCCCAACAAGGGCTCACTGTCCGAACCTGCTATCACGATGCTCACCGAGGCGGGCTATCAGCTGCACCGCCGCGGCCGTGAACTGGTGATCAGCGACCACGCGAACGATGTCGAGTTTTTCTTCTTGCGTCCGCGCGATATTGCGGTCCACGTTGGTCATGGCACGATTCACGTCGGTATCACCGGGCGTGACTTGCTGCGCGATTCGCCTTCGGGCGCGGTGGAGCATCGGGCGCTCGGATTTGCCCGCTCAACCTTCCGCTTCGCGGGACCAGCCGGTGAGTTCACGTCACTGGAGGACATACAAGGGCGCCGCATTGCGACCTCTTATGACAAACTCGTGCGAGATTACTTGGATGAGGCCGGTATCGATGCCGAAGTTGTCCACCTTGACGGTGCAGTGGAATCCTCAGTTCGTCTGGGCGTTGCCGACCTGATCGCGGATGTCGTCGAAACAGGTGGTACGCTTCGCGCAGCCGGCCTGGAAGTGTTCGGTGACCCTCTGATGCAATCGGAGGCCCTGCTGATTGCCCGTGAGGACATGCGGGATAACGCAGCGCTTGCGACGCTCGACCGACGCCTGGAAGGCGTCCTGGTTGCACGCTCGTATGTCTTGGTCGACTACAACGTGCGTGAGCGCGACCTGAACGCCGCGATTGCGATTACGCCGGGCCTGAATTCCCCGACCATTTCGCCCCTGATGAATACCGAGTGGCTCGCCGTGCGCGTCATGGTGAAGGCAGAGAACATCAACTCGGTGATGGACCGTCTCTACGCGGAGGGCGCGCGCGCCATCATCGTGACCAAACTGGCTGCTTCACGTATCTGAACAGCGTCGATCCGGCCACGGCAGGGGCCCGAGGGTGCCCATATTGGTGTGCCCGGGCAGCCCGCCGATCTGATAGGGAACCATATGGTTCAGATCGCAGCGCCCCGCGGGGTGTTCGAATGGGGATATCGTTCATACGGTTCACGCGCGCCCCGCACCCTGCACACGCCATCCGCCACGTCATGTCGGCGCGACTCAATCCGCTAGGCTGAAACAGTGAGTATGTCATCAACGAACGTCCGTGTTCTCAACACGTTCTTTGAGTTACTCACGTCCGATGTGGGGCGCACACGCGATCAGATCTGGAGGCTGGAAGGCTATCGAAATCTGTCAGAAGAAGCCTTCAGTTCCGCCTTCCAACGCGACAAGGACGCTCTTCGTGACATTGGCATCATCATGACCGTCACGCCCGGCCGTCACGGAGAGCGATATGCGATTTCGCCGGACTCATTTGCTGACCGTCGCGCCACGTTCGACGCAGTGGACGGCGCGCTGATCAACATGGCGTTGGGCGCGTGGAACGAGCAGGATGGAGCCGAGCGCGGCGCAATGCTGACCACGAAACTGCGTGCCCTCAGCGATGGTGCAGAAAAACCGTGTGCACCGCTCAGCGTCGGATTGTCGGGCGCTCACATGATCGTCGATATTCTCACCGCGATCCGCAACCGCCAACCGATCACATTCATGTACGAATCCACCCGCGTTTCAGAGCGCGCAATCGAACCGTGGCGCATCATCATGCGAGGACGCGGCCTGTACGTGTGGGGATTGGATTTGGATTGCGACGAACCACGGCTCTTCCGTACCTCCCGCATAACGTCAGGCGTCACGCTGCTGGGAGAACCCGGAGACGCCGGCCCTATCCCGGACAATTTGGGCGACCCATTCGAACGCCTCATGGTTTCGCCCACCCTGGCAATTCAAGACGGACAGGCGCAGGCAGTGCGAGATATGTGCCGTGCCGAGGGCGCCCGCAGCTGCGAGGGCGAGGTGAGTGTTGCTGACGGATGGATGCTGTATCGCGGACAGGCCGCCGAACGCAGCGAATGGATAAGCGCGATCCTCGCACACGTTTCACACGTAGTGGTGCGTTCACCTGAATGGCTGCGCGAAGCGATCATGACGCGACTGGACGCCGCTGCTGGCTGGGGGAGTGACGATGCCTGAACGCACAGAAGTAGCCGCCGCACGTTTGCTGTCACTGGTCGCCTGGATCGGTGATCATCCTGGATCCTTGGTCAACGACATTGCCGAGCACTTTGGTCGCACACGCAAGCAGGTCCAACGCGACATCGAAGTGCTGGGCAGTGTGCGCGACTCCCTGCCGGGGGCCTCGCTGGAAATTGACTGGGATCTGTACGCGCGTGAAGAACGCGTCGCCATGCATTCGACGCTCGGCGCAGACGTCCCGCCCAGGCTGACCGAAGAGGAAGCAGCACTGATCATTGTGGGGTTGCAGGCCCTCACACCGATCCTGGGTCCTGACCTGCACGATCACGTCATGCACACGGCGCTGGCGGTGACACGTGACGCGCAGGCCTTTGAAGAATCCCTGGCCTATTCGCCCTCCGGAAGCGACCAGGCCCGAATCGATGACATTTTGAGCGCGCTGTCTGCCCAAGTAGCGGTGAGATTCACCTACCCGCATGACGACCATGACCGCGAGCGCACCATTGACCCGTGGAACATCAAGCGTTTCGAAACCGGCTGGACAGTGACCGGCTGGGATCACGACGCTGCAGCTGAGCGGACATTTCGGATAGACCGTATGCGCGATATCAGCGTCAGCGATCAGCCGGTGACACACCCTGCAGCAGCGGATGGGTCCCCCTCGGCAATGGTGCGTATGACGTGTACGAGCGAGGCACGATGGATTCTTGACGCCGTGCCGCTGAGCGTCGTGAGTGACTCGGGCAGCGAATTCAGTGTCGATGTGCCAGTGTGGGACGAGGAATGGGTGACTCACTTCCTGATCGACATTGCCCCACATGTTGTGCAGGTTGAGCCCTCCGAATGGAAAGAACGTGCTGCGCGCGTGGCGCGCCGGGCCCGCGACGTGTGGGCGATGGGGAAGTAGGGGAGTAAGCGAGCATGTCACCGAAAAGACGCCGCCGCCGCGTCCGCGAGGAAGGCGAACCAACCCGCGAAATGGATCAGATGAGTCCGGCTGAACGCTTCGAGGCTGCCAAGGCTCAGCGCGCCGTCGATTCGAGTGCGCGCAGTGCATTTGCCGACTCGCTTGGGTTTTCGCTTGATGATTTTCAGTGGGAAGCGCTTGAAGCTGTTGAGGGTGGCGAGTCTGTGCTGGTGGCCGCGCCGACCGGAGCAGGAAAGACCGTTGTCGGCGAATTCGCCACCTATCTGGCTGTTGGGCGTGGAACCCGCGCGTTTTACACCACCCCGATCAAAGCCCTGTCCAACCAGAAGTTCATGGATTTCCAAAAGCGGTTCGGGGAAGAATCGGTGGGTCTGCTCACCGGTGATACGTCCATCAATCCGGGTGCTCCAGTGGTCGTGATGACCACTGAGGTTCTACGCAACATGATTTATGCGGGCGCGCCGCTCGATGATCTGACGCACGTAGTCATGGACGAGGTTCACTACCTGGCTGACCGTTTCCGCGGCCCGGTGTGGGAAGAAGTGATGATCCACCTGCCGCAGCGTGTCAGTGTGATTGCGCTGTCGGCCACAGTGTCGAATGCCGAAGAGTTCGGCGCGTGGATGCAGCAGGTGCGTGGCACGTGCCGCGTGATTGTCTCCGAAAAACGCCCCGTTCCCCTGTACCAGCACATGATTGCCAATTCGCACCTGTTTGATCTGTACGCGCCGGGGTCGAGCCGCCGGGCGGGTGTGAATCCGCAGCTCAGGTATGAAATTGCCCGCAGCTCGCAACCGGGTAGTGGCCGAGGTTTGCAGCATAATCGACGAGGCAGGCTGCAGCGCCGCGAAAGTCGAGCCGGCGTGCTGATGACACTGCAGCGGGCCCACCTGCTGCCGGCAATTGTGTTCATCTTTTCTCGGGCTGCGTGTGACGATGCGGTACAGCAGGTAGCTGCCTCACCGTTGGTGCTGACGACTCCGGAAGAAGCGCGCCAGATCAGGGATGCGGTCGATAAGGCAATGGAGCAGATTCCTGTCACTGACCATGTCGTGCTGGGGCTGCATCGATGGGCGAGCGCTCTGGAGCGAGGGATAGCGGCTCACCATGCCGGAATGCTTCCCGTCATGAAGGAGACGGTGGAACGGTTATTTACTCGCGGTTTAATTAAAGCGGTCTATGCAACCGAGACGCTGGCGCTGGGAATCAACATGCCCGCCCGGACAGTTGTCATCGAATCCTTGCAGAAGTGGAACGGCGTTGCGCACGTTCAACTGTCGGCGGGGGAGTACACGCAGTTGACGGGACGTGCCGGCAGGCGCGGCATTGACCGTGAGGGCCACGCAGTGGTGCTTTACCAGGGACGCGTTGAGCCTGAAGAGGTTGCATCGCTCGCGTCGAAACGAACCTACCCGCTGATCAGTGCCTTCAGACCAACGTACAACATGGTGGTGAACCTGCTGGCACGGTCCTCTCGCGCGTCGACGCGCGAAGTGCTCGAGTCCTCATTCGCCCAGTTCCAGGCCGACCGCGGAGTCGTCGAATTTGCGCGCGAAGCTGCGCGGGTGAAGAAACATATGGATGAGGTCGCCTCGCACGTCAAGTGTGAATACGGCGATGCCCTGGAGTACTTCCAGTTGCGTGAAGAGCTGTCCGGTTTGGAGAAATCCTCAGCGAGGGCGCGGTCGGCAGTAGTGCGGCAGGACATGGAAAAGGATCTGCGCCGGGCGCGCCGCGGAGATATCGTCGCCTACCAGCCCGGGCGAGCGACCCGCTATGGGGTGGTGATCCGGCCTGCCGACGAGGGGCGAGCACCGCGAATCGACGTAATCGGCACGGATATGAAGATTCACGATGTGATTATTTCGCAGAAAATGCGTGCCTTTGCCGTGGTTGGAAGTATGAAAATCCCGATGGGACGTGACCTGCGCAAACGTGTGGTGCGCGAGAAGGTGGCCGGCGAAATTCGCCGCCGTGTACGCTCAGGCGCACTGGATGCACCGCGTCGGTCAGCCCACCGTGACGATCCCACCATTGCGTATATGAGAGACGAAATTCGTCACCATCCGGTTCACCGTTGCCCGCAGCGCGAGTCGCATGCAGCGATGGGGCATGAATGGGCACGTGCTCGCAAGGAGTACCTGCGAACGGTTGAACGTATCAATGAGCGCACCGACACGGTCGCGAAGGAGTTTGACCGTGTGTGTGCGGTGCTCGAATCCCTCGGCTTCCTTGACGGCGACCGTGTGACAACGGCGGGACAACAGCTGCGACGCGTGTTTGGTGAGCGGGATCTGTTGGTCGTTCACGCCGTGCGATGTGGGGCGTGGGACGACCTAGATCCGGCTGAATTGGCAGCGGTGGTCTCCACCTGCGTGTATGAAGCGCGTGCGGAAAACAATCCCGACACGTCAATTCCTGGTGGCGCCAATTCAGCGATCGCTCGTGCACTGGATGCAACGTGGCGTGCCAGCCAGGAGATCCAACAAGCAGAAACGTCTGCGGGAGCTACACCCACTCCTCCGCCGGATATCTCGCTGGTCGGTGCTATGCATGCGTGGGCGCACGGTGCGTCGCTGACCACTGCACTGCAAGTAGCTGACCTGTCGGGCGGCGATTTTGTGCGCTGGGTGCGACAGGTGATGGATCTGCTCGACCAGCTCTCGCACGCTGATCAGGGTGGCCTGGCCACATGCGCCCGGGACGCTCGACGGATGCTCGTACATGGAGTGGTGGAATGGTCGACCGTTTGAAACTGAAACTTCCCCCGCGGCGCAGATGGCTGGATTATCCGTGTGCCGCGATCAGCGGCGTATGTCTGTGGGCGGCATTCCCGGATGTGGGATGGTGGCCGCTTTTCGTCATCGGGCTGGCATTTCTAGTCGCCCTCGTCGATCGATCGTCGACTGGGCGAGGCATGTGGTACGCAACGTTGGTCGGCGCGCTTTTCTGGCTACCGCACATCCACTGGTCATCCATCGCAACAGGCGGCTGGTTGCCGTGGGTGACACTGTCAGCCACGCAGATCATTGCATTGTGCATCTGGGCGTGGTGCGCTGCGATCAGCAGGGCACTGGTGTGGGTGCGCACCTGGTGGGGACAGACATTGTCGTGGGCCGTTCTGTGGGTCGCGGTCGAACAGCTGCGTTCAACCGTGCCATTTGGCGGTTTCCCGTGGGGCAAGACGGCGTATGCGATGGTCGATGCTCCGTGGGGAAAGCTCGCGCCGTGGGGTGGGGAAGTGCTGGTCAGTGCAGTCACTATGATGCTCGCAGTGCTGGTGCGGCGCACATTTTCGCTCCTGAGAACGCGCTCGGATGAGCACTGGTGGAACAGACCGTTGATGCTGGTGCTGGCGGCTGCGCTGGCGTGTCTGCCGCTGGCGATCACACTACCGAATGCGCAGGAAGCCGGATCGATTCGCGTGGGTGTCGTCCAGGGCAACGTTGAAATCCCGGGCAATGCAACGTACAGCGTGCCGCTGAAAGTTACTGGCAATCACACGCGCGAAACGCTGCGAATGGCCGAGGAAGGCGACGCGGTGGATGTGGCTGTGTGGGGTGAGACGGCAGCCGATCGCGATCCACGTGCCAATTCAGGCGTAGCGAACCTGGTCGATGAAGCAGTCGATGCGCTCGGCGTTCCGATTCTGGTCGGCTTCAACGGGTATGACAGTCAGGACAATACGCGCACGAATCTGGTTGGCTGGTGGTACCCGGATTCGGGTCTGAGCGATCAGCTTTACGGTAAGCAGCACCCCGTGCCGTTTGGTGAATACATTCCGTGGCGCTCCTTTATTTCAAAACTGGCTACCGAGGCAGCTCAGGTCAACGTCGACATGGTTGCGGTCGATAATCCGAGCCTGCTGTCCGTGACGCTCAACGATGGGCGCGAGGTGCCTTTCGTGATGGGAATCTGCTTCGAGGTGGCTTATGAGGATCTGATTCGAGACGGTGTGGAACGAGGCGGTCAGATCATTGCCATTCCAACGAATAACTACCATTTTCGGTATTCAGCTGAGTCCGCTCAGCAGGCTCAGATGCTGCGTTTTCGAGCAATGGAGTACGGCCGATCGGGAATCCAGGCCTCCACCAATGGTGTCTCGATGATTGTGCGCCCTGATGGCACGATCGTCCGCCAGACAGCGAAACAGACTGCAGATCACATGGTGGCGCAGCTGCCGTTGCGTACATCACTGACGTGGGCAGCCAGACTCGGCATAATTCCGTCAGTCGGAATAATGTGTGGAGGGGGAGTCGTCACCATCTGCGCCGTGGTGCGCGCACTCATCAGCGTGCGGCGACGTTAATTCTTTCGGTAGGCGCCTTCTGGACGCAAACGGCCCGAGCGCAGCAGTTCGAGCTGCTCGTTCAGGACAACGTCGAGTTCTTCAAGGGATCGGCGCTCGCGCAGCATATCCCAGTGCGTGCGAACCGGTTTGGCTGGTTTCTGTTCTTCCTCTTCGCCTTCTTCGCCGATAATTTCAGCGGTGGCGCCGCATTTGCATTCCCACGTCGCCGGAGGATTCGCTTCGGTGGAAAATGGAATCTGGAATTTATGGCCGTTGGAGCACAGGTATGTTGCAGTCGCTCGGTCGGCGAAGATGACACCTTCTTCTGATTCCATCGATTTTGCACCAATTTGCATACCGCGAAGGGCGCGATCAGCCATGAATCCTCCTAAATGCGTGCGAGCTCGAATATTGTAACTGATAGAGGTTCGCACGCTCCACCACAATCCGATAATGTACATTATGTCAGATTTGGGAAATCGTGAAATCCCCTCTCACTTGGCGAAAGGAAATCTTCATGCCCGAGGTCAGCAGCTCGGTCCACGCTCAACGTCAGCGCACGCGAGGGACAACCCAGCCGCGCGGTCTGTCACTGCGTCCCTACTTTAAATCCGACGCGCCCGCGCTTGTTGTGGTCTTTGGCGTGGTGTGCGCGCTGACGATCGCTGTGACGCGCGCATACCTTGCTCTGACTGGTTATCCCCAAGTTGGCGGCGAAGTGTTTCACATTGCTCATGCGATCTGGGGCGGCTTGCTGCTCATTATTGGCTTGATCGGCGCGATGGTATTGACGAATTCCTGGGCGTCCTGGGCAGGTGCGATCCTCGGTGGCGTCGGTGCCGGATTATTCGTGGATGAGGTCGGTAAATTCATCACACAAGATAATGACTATTTCTTTCCTCTTGCCGCAACCATTATTTACGTGTTCTTGGTGTTGTTAGCTGGTGGGGCGCTTGCTCTCCAACGACCAAGCCGCAGTACTGCTGCCGCGCACCTGCACCTGGCCCTCGACATTGCCGAACAGAGTGTGGATCGCACCCTTCCGGCTATGCGCCGCGCCCAGATGGCACAACACTTGGACAAAGCCCGAAACCTCAACCCCTCTCCTTCACAACACCTGCTCATCGACGCGCTCAGTGACTTGGCAAATGATCTGCCCGGAGATGGATCTGACGCCGGCACACGCCTGACACGCTGGGTTAGAAACGTTCCCACGTCTCGCTTCCAGAGCGTCGCAGCCGTTATGCTCTTCATTCAGACGATCGGTGACGTCGCACGCGCCGTGATTGCCCTCGTGTCGTACGCGTCGGGACATGCCATGCTCGACCAGGTCGTTCCCGATGTGACACAAGACGGCTGGACGGGCGCATTGTCAATCGCAGCTGTCATCGGCGGCGTCATCGCGGGTGCGCTTGCCGTGGTTGCAGGAGTCATGATGCTCGGGACGCGCTCCTCCATCAAGATTCCATTCGGCATCGCCTTCGCGGCGGTAGGCATTGACCTCGTTGTGGTCAACTCGCTTGCCTCCTACACCAACCAATTCTTCATCCTGGCGATCGCCGCCTACCTATCGGTGTCAATGTCGGTGATCATCATGTGGCGTCGCTCGAATTCTGCCGATCGACTACTACAGTAGGAAACATGAGATTTGGAGTAGATTTCGGTACGACACGCACCACTGTTGCGGCAGCTGATCGAGGCAACTACCCTATTGTAGCTTTCAGTGACGTCGACGATGACGTGTGTGAATACATCCCCTCCCTCATGGCGCTTGACGGTGACCATCGCGTCTACGGCTTCGACGCGGTGGAACTGGCGCGCCAGGGTGCTCCGCATCTGCGCTCCTTCAAACGCCTGATCTCCGATCCAGCTGTCACAAGCGAAACAACGGTGCGGGTTGACCGCCGCGACATCAACGTCCTGACGCTCCTGATCGAGTTCCTCACCTACGTGGCCCACGAAATTCGCACG
This sequence comes from Pauljensenia sp. UMB10120, assembly GCF_030212035.1. NCBI lineage: Bacteria > Bacillati > Actinomycetota > Actinomycetes > Actinomycetales > Actinomycetaceae > Pauljensenia > Pauljensenia sp. UMB10120. Next base: position 93,226 of record NZ_JASODH010000001.1, read on the forward strand.
AACTCGTCAGTGAGTCAGATCCCAGACGAAGAACCACTGGAAGCCGTCATCGGTATTCCCGCCCACGCCTACTCGGCACAACGTTTCCTGACGCTGGAAGCATTCCGGGCAGCCGGCTTCACCACTCTTGCCATGATCAACGAGCCGTCAGCAGCAGGCTTCGAATACACCAGTCGACATCGCGCTTCGCTATCGACCAACCGGCAACAGATCCTCGTATATGACCTCGGTGGCGGAACCTTCGACGCCTCACTGGTCAGCGTGGAAGGAACCTCTCACGAGATCCTCGGATCACACGGCAATAACCTGCTCGGCGGGGACGACTTTGATCAGGTACTCGCCCAGTGCGCACTGGCCGCAGCCGGCGCAATCTTTGCCGATCTGAGCGACTCCGATATGGACGATCTGCTTGAACAGGCACGCGATGCAAAGGAAGCACTGACACCTCAGACCAGGCGAATCTCATTGACGGTGGGCGCACGCGATGTAACAGTGCCGGTCGCGGACTTCTATGCTCACTGCATCGACCTGATCGATTCCACCGTCGAAACAATGAAGCCGCTGCTCGCCATTGATTCAGAAGGCGGAGAGGAACTGGGACCTCACGTTGCGGGATTGTACGTCGTGGGTGGTGGGTCCCAACTGCCGCACGTCCTGCGCGAACTGCGACGCCGCTTCGGGCGACGTGTCCACCGCTCCCCTCACACCGCAGCATCAACCGCGATCGGGCTGGCCATCGCAGCTGATCCCGAGTCCGGCTTCACCCTGCGTGAACAGCTTTCACGTGGAGTCGGCGTATTCCGCGAAATGCAGTCAGGGCAGATGGTGTCGTTTGATCCTCTGCTGGATGCTCACCTCAGAGTCTCCACACAGGATTCCGTCAGCGTCACGCGTCGCTACCGTGCCGCTCACAATATCGGGTGGTTCCGCTTCGTTGAATACACTGCAACCGACGACCAGGGCGTGCCGCGAGGCGACGTCTTGCCATATGGCGAGCTGATTTTCCCCTTCGCCCGCGAACTGCAGGATATGGGCGACGCCCTCGACCCCCATGCCGTGAGTGTGCGCCGCACGGGGGACGGACCCTTAATCGAAGAAAAGTACACGGTGGATCGGCACGGTATCGTTTACGTCGCCATCACCGACTGCGACACGGGTTACACTGTCTCGCAATCACTGGGAAGTAAATAACACTGCAGGAGATCCTCAAACGTTAGACAATGGAATGTGTCCACTTTTCTGCGTCAGTTAGGTGCCGCCTGCGCGCGCCACGGGATCCGCACGCTCCTCGTGTGGATTGCTGTCCTGCTGATTGGCGGGATCGGGGTGTGGCAGGCAGGCCCGCAACTGTCAAATGATTTCAAGATTCCCGGCACAGAGGCCCAAGACGGCCTCGACATTATTTCGGAACGATTCCCCGAACTGGCCGGACTGACCGCACAGGTCATCGTGGAATCTCCTGATGACCACCCCATCGAGACACACCGCGACCAGGTGCAGCGCGTCGTCGATCAGTTGAGCGCCGTCCCTCACGTCACTCAGGCAGCCGACCCGTGGTCAGAACTGCTGCGCACTCCCACAATCAGTACGGACGGACGATTCGCGCTGATCAACGTCCAACTTGACCTGGCGCTCGGGCAAGATGACGACGGCGCACTGGACACTATCGAAACGGTCGCTGCCGACAGCACCAAGGCCGGGATGCCGGCATCGGTCGGAGGCCAGATCTACCAGCTAACATCAGTGCCCCTCTCCCCTCTTGAACTGGTTGGTGTGGCCATTGCGCTCATCATCCTTGCGATCACCTTCCGTGCACTGCTGCCTGCAGTCCTGCCCGTGATCACCGGACTGCTCGGCGTGAGCATCGCGATGACAGGTGTACTCATTGTTGCGCAGTGGGTGGACATTTCCACCACTACTCCCACGCTGGCGATCATGATCGGTCTGGCGGTCGGCATTGACTACTGTCTTTTTATCGTCTCCCGCCATCGTTCCCAGCTGGTTCACGGCTGGAACGTCGTTGATTCCATTGCGATGGCCAATGCGACATCAGGCGGTGCCGTAATCTTCGCCGCCATCACCGTTGTGATCGCACTATGCGGTCTGATCGTCTCCGGCATCCCCTTCCTGGCAGTGATGGGTCTATGTGCCGCGGCCGCTGTGGCCGTGTCCGCTGTGATTGCGGTGACCGCCATCCCGGCTCTGATGGGTTTGATGGGTGAGCGACTGCGCCCACGCTACGCACGCGCATCGCGGCGCTCCGGTCAGGAAGAGACTCGCAAACATGCAGCGAAGCACTCGAAGCAGAGTGCTTCCCAATGGTGGGTATCAGTGATCACTGCCCGCCCGTGGATCACGATCGCTGTCGTCTTGGTTTTCCTGTCCGCCGTCGTCATTCCTGCCAAAGATCTGCGCCTGTCCCTTCCCGACAATGGAACCGAGCCGGTGGGCACTCCCGCACGGGACACCTACGAGCTGGTGGCGAACGAATTCGGAGACGGAGCCAACGCTCCCCTGCTGATCATCGGTGGCATCATCCAGTCTGAGGACCCGCTCGGTCTGGTCGATGAACTTGCTGACCGGGTTGAACAGGTTGATGGCATCAGGTCAATTCAGATAGCCACCCCGAACAGGAACGCTGACCTTGCTGCCGTCATTGCGATCCCCGAGGCCGCGTCGAACGATCCTGCAACCGAAAAAGCACTGGAGAACCTGCGCGAAGCTGCCGACACGTGGGAGCGTGAACTGGGCGTCGAGGATATTCATGTGACCGGCATGGTCGCCGCCAGAATGGATGTGACCGCTCGCCTGACGGATGCGCTGGTGCCGTTTGCCTCACTGGTGGTGGGGCTGGCGTTGATTGTGCTGACAGTAGTCTTCAGGTCACTGTGGGTGCCGCTGACCGCAACGATCGGATACCTCCTGTCGATCGGCGCAGCATTCGGCGTCACGTCCATGATCTTCTCGTGGGGATGGTTCACCGGACCGCTGCGCATCTCCAATACCGGGCCGGTCATCTGCTTCATGCCGATCATGGCGTTGGGTGTGCTCTTCGGCCTGGCGATGGACTACCAGGTCTTCCTCGTCACCCGCATGCGCGAGTACTGGACTCACGGCGAGGATGCACGGCAGGCAGTCAAGAAGGGATTCGCCTCCTCCGCACCTGTTGTGGTGGCTGCAGCGCTGATCATGGTGTCGGTTTTCTTCGGATTCATTCCCTCAGGTTCCTTCTACGTCCAGCCCATCGCACTGGCGCTGGCGGTTGGCGTTGCTATTGACGCATTCATCGTGCGCATGACGCTCATTCCAGCGGTCATGATGGTGCTTGGTAAGCGAGCCTGGCGTTTTCCGCGCGCACTGGACCGGGTAGTGCCTCACGTCGACGTCGAGGGCGTCGCTATGGATCACCTCAGCGATCACATGGAGTGGAAACGTGTCAACGGACCGGCAATCTTGCGCATGGAAGATGTCCGCATTAACGAGGGTGGCCAGACCGTGGCCTCGTGCGATGAGCTGATTGTCTGGCCCGGTGAGGTCATCCAACTGGACGGGCCACCCAGCCAGGTGCGCACACTCATGTGCGCGGCTGCGGGCCTTATCCGCGCTGACCAGGGAATTATCGTGGTGCGCGATAACGACGCGCGCGATCGATCCAGCTGGATGCGCGCTAACATTCCGATCATGTTGCGAGCCTCATGGGCCCACATGATTGCGTCGGATGCTGAAGAGTCGGACAAGAACCTGGTACTCGTGGACTGCCCGGTAACCGAACAGGTGCGAGACCAGCTCATCAGTGCGACAGTGGAACAAGAAGGTGCACTGATTGTGGGACCTCAGGCTGGCAACAGTGGCTTTGTGGTCACACGGACGGTAAAGATTGGAGGCGACGCATAAATGCGATTACGAGATGCACGCCTATTGCTGGTCGCCGTCATCGTACCGATCCTGCTCGCCGCGTTGTCCATGTGGTCAATCGGTGGGAACAGTACAGGCTCGGACATTACACGCCTGAAAGCGGCGATCGTAAACCTGGACAAGGGCGCGGAAATGACGCTGCCCGACGGCTCAACCCAATTTGTCCCTTTCGGACGCCAACTGTCCGCCGAACTGCTCAAACCGCACGATGGAACCGCAACGTTCCAATGGGAGCTGATGCAGGTCAACAGTGCGCACGACGCAATTAAGAACGGTGACGTTGCTGCAATCGTGACCATTCCGGAAAACTTCTCGACAGCGGTGGCAACGATCGGGCAAACTAACGCAAATCCCGGCATTGTCTCACTGACCAGCTCTGATGCGACTGCACCTATGATGAACGAACTGGCCCATGCGGTGACGGAAGCCGCCGCGCGATCCTTGGGCCAGACGCTGGGCACGCAGGTTCTCAACGGTGTCTATCTGGGATTCGACCAGCTGAAAGACCAGCTGGGAGCAGCTGCAGACGGAGCTAGGCAACTCGATTCCGGTATCGGGTCCTTGGGACAGGGTGCCCATCAGCTGGCCGACGGCGTCCACCAGAGCACGGATGGCACCTATGAACTTGCCGGCGGACTTGCCCAACTTGCCGACGGCACGGCAGCACTGGAGAGCGGTGTGGCAGGATTTTCGGGCGGTATCGGACAGCTCCATGCCGGTGCGGAACAACTGTCAGGCGGCATCCACCAGATGCGCGACGGAATCGCCGGATCAGCCTCCTCCCCCGGTCTGACCGGCGGCGTTGACCAGCTGGCGGACGGCATCCTGGGAAACGGTACGACGCCGGGGCTGGCCAGTGGCTCACTCCAGCTGGCAGAAGGAACCGAACAGCTGGCCGACGGTATCGCGCGACTTGACAACGGGTTGGACACGATCCGTGCCCTCATTCCCGAGGATTTCGATCCGGCTGACCTGCCAACGATCACCATCGATCTTCAGCAAATTGTCGATGTGATGAAACAGGTGGCTCGGGATGCGCGCGATGTGCTCAGCAGGCTTGAACCAATCATGACCAATCAGGATGTCATTAACGAGCTACGTAGCTCGCTGCTCGGCCTTATCGATCGATGCCCCGCTGAAACGTTCCCACAATACTGTGCCGATATGAAAGAGTTTGGGCAGTTGATTGTGCCTTTCATTGATGGCCTGCCCACGGTTGCAACCGATTCCCTCGCTGCCCTCGACGATTTCCTGGCGAAGATTTCCAGTGACGAATTCGCGGACGGCCTTGCCGACGCGCAACATTTCCTTGACCACTACAACGAGTACATCGCCCAGATTGTCGGTCCGGATGGTTTACTCGCAGGGGTGAGCCAACTGGCCACAGGATCCCAACAGCTTGCCAGTGCAGCGCGTCAAATGGCGGATGGCATCAATGGAACAGACTCGACGATAGGCCTCGTTCAGGGCGTCACACAGCTACAGAACGGGGTGCATCAGCTCCAGGACGGATTTGACGGCACAGAAGGCCAGCCTGGACTCGTCACCGGAGCCGATCGCCTAGCCGACGGCTTGGCACAATTGTCGGCTGGAGTGGGCCGCTTCTCGGGTGGCATTAGCCAGCTCAACGACGGAGCCCAGGGAGCGGCTGACGGCTCCAGCCAACTGGCAGACGGACTCGGACAGCTCGGAAACGGAGCCGATCAGCTTTCCACAGGCATCGACCAGCTACGCGACGGATCGTCCCAGCTCGCGGATGGCCTGGACGAGGGCGTCTCGCAAATCCCCGTCTACTCAGATGCGGAACGCACTCGGATTGTGTCCATGGCGATGCGTCCGGTGCAAACAGAGCAGGATGCCACGACGCAGAGCACCATCGGAACAGCTTTCCCGTTTACCGCTGCAGTCCTGATCTGGATCAGTGCGTTTGGTGCATTCTTGATGATGCCGGGCCTTCGCGGTCGCGTCTTGGCTCGTCCAGTCGGTGCAGTTCGGGCGGTCATTGATTCGCTGCGCGCCCCGTCCGGCGTAGTGGCAATCTCCGTGCTGGGCGTGATCTGTGTAGCGCTGCTGTTCAAGGTCTTTCCTGTCAGTCTCGCTGGTACAGGTGCACTGATCATAGTCGGCGCAATTGTGGCAGTCCTGGTCCACCAGATGCTATTGGCAGTGTGCGGTGCCCGGATCGGGCGTGTCGTCTCGCTCCTGTTCTTCACGTTGCAGGTCGTTGCCCTCATCGGGCTGATGCCCTACCAAGATTCACCTGACGCCTTATCTACAATGAACGCGCTGCTGCCGTTGGGAGAACTTGCCGGAGGCCTGCAGACCAGCGTTCTGGGTGTGGGATCCTCGTGGGTGCCCCCGCTCCTGTCGCTGATCGGATGGGGCCTGGTGAGCTTCATTGGTTCGGCGGTGGCGGTTACGCAGCGCCGAACGCTCTCGCCCGAGAAGGTTCGCGAAGCGCTGAACGTTGTTCCGATGTGAACTTAGGAAACGGAACGGTGCCTGCGGCGACGGCGTTCAGCTAGATCGTCAATAACCGTGTCATCTTCGTCGCGCCGCTCGACTGGCAGTTCAGCCAGGGAACCTTCAACTTCGCGCCACACTCGCCCCACTGCGATACCGAACACGCCCTGTCCGCCTTGGAGCAAGTCAATTACCTCATCGGATGAGGTGCATTCATACACGGATGCGCCGTCACTCATCAGCGTGATCGACGCGAGGTCATCGATTCCACGGTTACCGAGCTGCGTGACTGCCTGGCGGACTTGCTGGAGTGACACGCCGGCGTCAAGGAGCTTCTTGACGACTTTCAGGACGAGGATGTCGCGAAATGAGTACAAGCGCTGTGAACCGGATCCACGCGCAGCGCGCACCGAAGGCTGCAGTAACCCTGTGCGAGCCCAGTAGTCGAGCTGACGGTAGGTGATGCCGGCCGCGGAGCACGCAACCGGGCCGCGATAGCCGGTTTCGTCTTCGTTGAGGCCTTCAAGAGGGTCGCCGAAGAGCATGGCCTGTCGTGGTTGTGGGGCTACTGAATCAGCCGGATTCGCGCTCACGTATGCTCCTCGGACTCTTAGCCACTGAATGGGCTCACTGTGTGTACTCTCTAACGCTAATTCCCGAACGGTCGTCGGTCAACAATTCAAACGGCGAGCCTCAAGTTCAACTTGAAGGTGAGTCGCCGTTGAGCCTCGACAATGAAATGCGCAATAGTTCCCGGTGCAGGTCAGCGAGCTTCTCACCAAATTCCATTGAGCGTGCGTGTGCACGCTCACGATCGGTAGCGCGTTGCCGTGATAACTGCGAGGACACAACCTGATCAATCACATCCGCACTGCGCTCGGCACCTGTGCGCACAGATCGCAAGATCCTCGCATTCATGCCCTCAGCTTCAAGGGCCACCAGCAGGTGCACGACGTGAACCGTGCGAGATGGAAAATAGCCAGCAATGTCAGGGGCGATCAATCCGAGTGCAGTGTAACGTTCGAGAGTTTCGACAGTGGCGCCCGTCAGATCAGCCAAGTCACGCGTGGAAATCGTTGACTGGTTCGCAGGGACAACCACTTCCCCATCGGAAGCAACAATGCGTGCGCTCGGAGCAAGATCCACGTCATGGCCGGCGTCCAATGCTCGCAGCTCATCGCGAATGGCATTGAGGGGCGAATAGGAATCGCGCTGGCGGCGCAGGATATAGCGCAGTCGCTCACGGTCGGACTCGGAAAACTTTCGGTAACCCGCACTCGTACGGCTCGGACAGATGAGTCCCTGATCCTCCAGAAAACGAATCTTTGACACTGAGACGGTGGGGAACTCTTTTTGCAGAGCTTCTGTGACCTGGCCGATGGCCATTGTCGGCTCTGCACTCAAGCCACGTGGCCACTGTCCCTGTTGCGGATTCTCCTCGAGTGCGTATGCGTGGGCAGTGTTCATGCCTGCTGCGGGGACGGCTGGTAGGTCATGCGGTACTTGCCGATCTGGACTTCATCGCCTTCTTGCAGATGTGCCTCATCGACACGTTCACGATTGACATAAGTGCCGTTCAGGGAGCCTGAATCGCGGACAATGTAGCCACCGTCCTGTGCGATGAACTGGCAATGTTTGCGGGACACAGTCACGTCGTCAAGAAAAATGTCCGACTTGGGTGAGCGTCCGGCGTTAGTTGTGCCTGGATCGAGCAGGAAGCGCGCACCGGAGTTCGGGCCACGCTGAACGATGAGCAGTGCGGAACCGGCAGGAAGGGCCTCGACTGCCTCGCGGTCGCGAGCAGACAACGGCAGCGGTTGAGCAGTCTCCTCTTCTTCCTCCGAGCCTGGCAGGCCGAAGACCGAGGTTGCCGTCGGGTCAAAGTCACTGTGATCTTCCATCATTTCCCTCTTCCGCGAGTACACCGGAATTCAGATGCACCCCAGTGTACGCAAAAAAGGTACGCCGGCGCATTGCTGTTTCATTGATAACAATTATGTCACGCCTCTATTTTTCTGTCGCATATTGAGGGATCGGAGTAGGAGCAACTTCATCGATCACGACTTGCTGGGATTTGATGATCTCCACGTCCGCATTCTTGGAACGCATCTGCCAAGCCGCACCTGCAGAAATCTCCAGTGCAGTGGCAATCGTGTCCGAATCTCCAATCACTTTCCACTGGTAGGGCGAGTGGATCACCTGACCGTTCATGATGATGCCCACATCCGACATGGAAAACCAGGTCTGCGCGTTGGCACGGATACCGTTGATGCTCACAGCTTCAGCTCCGGCGTTGCGCAGTTCCCCAAGGGTCATGACGAACTGGACTGCATTGACACCTCCCTGCGGATCGGTAACGATCATGGTGAGGCCTTCGCCTTCAACAGGGACCGTTCCGGCATTGATACGTGCCTGCTCGACACTCTTGCGGGCCGCTTCGTCGGCAGCCTGCTGCTGGGAGACAGCATTCTCCAGGTCAGCCAGCTCAGACTCGAGCTCAGCCTTCTCGCCGCGCAGTGTTTCCTCGCGTCCAGACAGCTCATCGAGCAGCACCACCAGGTCTTGCTCGGTCATCTGGTCGAGCGGGTCGGCACGCTGGGCGCGCACCTGAGTTACCAATGCGATACCGAGCATCATGCAGATGACGACAAGAAGAATATGGATCGGCCTCGGACTGGCCAAAAGAGCCTCTCGCAGCCGTGAACCGCGCGATATCTGGGGTTTGTTCGCAGAATTACGTGCCATTGTCGTGCACCTACGCCTTGAAAATAAGACGACGGATGGACGCGGCGTTGGAGAAGATACGGATACCGAGAACGACGACGACAGCGGTCGTCATGGCGGATCCGACGCCAAGCTGCTGTCCTAGGAATACCAACAGACAGGCTACGAGGACATTCCAGAAGAACGACATGATGAAGACACGGTCGGAGAAGACACCTTCGAGCCACGCGCGCCCAGCGCCGAAAAGAGCGTCAAGCCCAGCGACAACGGCAACGGGAAGGAATGGCTGAATCCACACCGGGATCGTGGGATCGACCATGAATCCGATGACGATTCCTGCAATCAGTCCAAGGACAGCAATCATGTTTAGCCTCCAGCACCATCTCGAGTTTCAGCGTAGCGCGTCGAGCGCTGATCAACGCCCTGCATCTCAATGGAGTTTGCGGCCCGTGTCGTGACCTGTATACCTCGAGCTGACTGGGCGGTAGACAGATAATCACCGGTGCCGCCACGCACCAGTGCCACCGACAGATCCGACCCGTCTCCGATGGCATTGATGACGTAGGGAGACTGGATGGCCGTGGTGTTGACCAGGATCGTTGAACCTGCGGTGCGGATGAAGGTGCCCGACCCGATGCGAATGCCGTTGACGTCAATGGCTTCAGCTCCGCCCGCCCACATGGCATTGACCACCATTCGCAAGTCCTGATCGCGCACAACCGCCTGGGGCCGTTCAGTTTTGGAATCTGTGGCGTCGCTGAGGGTAACAGCCAGACCCGGTCCGTGCACGGAGTGAGCCGCGCTGGCCATCGCCACGCTTGCCTCCAGTTGCGGTGCAGATGTCGGGGCGATATCGGCAGCTGAGCGCATCGTGGAGGACAGGTCGGACACTTCCTGGCTGAGCGAGTCAACCTGCGTCTGGACGGTTTCGATGCGCGAGGTCAATGACTTTTGCACTGTCGTATCAGCGGGGGCGCGTAAGTATCGCACTGCGATTCCGGAGGCGATCCCCAGCGCGATCGCCATGATGATGACGAGGACGCGCATTGCCGGGCCGGATCGGCGGGCATTCGGATCGGCTGCGTATGCGTGGTAGGCAGCATCGAGCGGATTGCGAAGAAGCTGGTTGAGCTGCGACATCGATGCGGCAGGGTCCTTTCGGGGCGAGGCAGTGCTCATAGCGTCTCCTCCCAAAGTTCCTGGACGCGTTGAGCACGCTGGACGTCGTCAAAGTTCTCGATTACGAGCCGTCGCAGGGCAGCAGGTGCATCCGTATTGCCCTCCAGCCATTGTTCATATTCATTGACGAGGGTGGCTACCGCATCCGGATCATCGCAGTCGACGTGATGTGGAGCGCCAGCACGCACGAAGCGAATACCCATGCCGATGGAGTGGGTGGCCCAAAAATCAGCGAGGTGCGCGAAAAACTCACGGTCGAGCTCATCGCCCTCCCACGTGGACTCCGCCAGGCCGAAGAGAATCGCTGAGGTTTCCTCGTTGGAAATGTCCCCGGTGAGAACTCGTTTCCATGACTGTTCACGGATAGTGGCTGTGGGCAGAGCAGCCACAGCGCGAGCGTGGAAAATGGTAGTCTCCCCTGTGCGTTCGTCGTCCAGCCACTGGTCGAGGCGAGCGCGGTCGACATCGCCGCGCGCAGCAAGCGCGCGGCGTGCACGCCAGGCAAGTTCGGGACCGATTTCCAGTCCATGAATACTGTGCCGGCCCGCCACGGCTGTGATCGTGCTGGTCGCTGCAGGTGACAAGGGGCACCAGGGTGCTGAGCTGAGCAACGCTCCGAGCCACAGACGCTGGTGGTCCACGGTAGTGGTGTGTGAGAGGATGTCGAGTGCAGTGGCGACGACCTGTTCGTGCAATGCTGCTCGTTGTGAGCGCGGGCAGTAATGCGCGATGGCGTACTGAACACTGGACAGCAGTCTGTCCACAACCGCGTCGTGATCTTCGGTGAGTGCCTGCGTGAGCACTGCGCGAACATAGCGGTCTGCGCGCATGAGCCCATCGCGCACCATATTCCATAGGTTCGCCCACACAACGGCGCGCGTGAGCGGATCAGGGCAGGTTCCGATGTAAGCCAATGCCGTGTCCGCGCTGTGCGCATCAAACCTGCAGATCGCATACGTCAGATCGTGGTCGTTCAACACGATCAAATCGCATTCCTCGCGTGAAAGTGTGTCGTCTGTGATGCGGATACGGGCGGCCTCAGTATGCAGGCTATAGGTGTGGGTGCGCCTCAGGGCTCCCTCGTCAATCGCCCACGTGGATACCTCAAGTGTGTGTGGACGAACGAGGCGGTCCTGGACCAGGTCGAAGCGGGAAAGACGGCCCGAATGGTCGAATTGCACGTCGACGGAGAGCCTGGATGGGCCGCTGGTTTCCAGCCATAGCCTGCTCCACTCAGTCAGATCCTTCCCGGACGTTTCTTCCAGGGCTTTCAGAAGGTCGGTCAGCTTCGTCGCACCGTTAGCGTGGCGGGTGAAGTAGAGTCGTGCACCGGCAAAAAACGCGTCCTCACCAAGGGTGACGAAAAGTTGCCTGAGGACGGCTGCACCCTTGGCGTAGGTGATGCCGTCGAAGTTGTTCTTTGCTGCCTCCACGTCCGGGATATCTGCAGCGATGGGGTGGTTGGTTGGATACTGGTCCTGCTCGTAGGCCCAGGCTTTGCGGCCAATGGCGAATGACGTCCACTCCCCTGTGTAGGCGGTGGCGTGAGCAGCCGTGTTGGTGCCCTGGTGGTCAGCAAAGGATTCTTTGAGCCACAGGTCATCCCACCATGCGGGCGTGACGAGATCACCGAACCACATGTGGCACATTTCGTGAAGGATCGTGTTGGCACGGTGCTGACGCTGCGCGAATGTGGGGGTGTCGCGCGACAGGAGATGTTCGTTGAACGTGACGCACCCGGGATTCTCCATTGCGCCAAGGTTGTATTCAGGCACGAACACCTGATCGTAGGATCCCCACGGAAATGTCACACCGTAGTGCTGATGATAAAAGTTGAGGCCCTGTCGGGTGACAGTCAGAATATCGTCGTCGTCCATGAAAGGCGCGAGGGCGGCGCGACACATCAGACGCAGCGGGATCGCGACATGTGTGCCGTCGCCGGCTCCACCTTCCCAGGTACCGCCGTCAACTACGGCCCACTGGCCTGCAACAACTGCGGTGATGTAGGAGGACAGAGGTGGTGTGGTGGAAAAGTCGTGCCGAATGAGGGTGCCGGCATCCGTCGGTGTGTCGATGCCGTTGGACGTGACAGTCCATTCTTTCGGCGCGAGGACGTGGAAGGTCCAGCGCGGCTTGATATCGGGCTGATCCATACACGGCCAGGCTCTGCGCGCATCGGTGGGCTCAAACTGTGTGTACAGGTAGATGCGGTGATCTTCAGGATCGAGATAGCGGTGGAGCCCCTCCCCTGTGCGTGAAAAGCTGCAGTGGGCGCGCACGGTGAGCGTGATCGGGCGTGAGGTTGGAAGGTCATCAAGGTCAAGGCGAGATCCGTCGTGGTGGAACGCATGCGGAGCGTCATCGACCAGAACCTCGTCCACCGTTCCCACCACGTCAACAAATGTTGAGGGACGGTTGAGCGTCATTGTGAACACAGAGATGACAGGGTAATGTGCCTCGTCAAGGTCACCTGCACGCGTCAGATCCACCGTCACGTCAATGTGGGACACTAAGACTGTCTGAGCACGCTGACGTGCCTGGGATCGCGTGAGGTTGAACATGTCTCGATTGTAAGAGTGCGCGCGAGTTGAGGCATTGGGGCGCGCCCGAGTAGTAAAGTGTGCGCCATGACTACCATTAATGAACTGCGTCCTCGCACATCAGCGATTACTTTTCGTGAACTGGTCCGCGACCTCGATGTTCATCAATGGGTGAATGAAGACAAGGCCACCTGTGCCGTCACTGGCGTGACGGTCTCTTCCAGTGACATTGATGCCGGATGGGTGTTCGTGGCAATCCCCGGATACTCCCACCACGGCGCCGAATTTGCCGCAGGTGCGCTTGAGGCTGGCGCGGCCGGCGTCATCACGGATGAGAAAGGTGCGCGGATCCTGCGTGACAGTGGCGCGAGTGTCCCTATTGCAGTTGTCGACGACCCTCGCCAGGCGGCAGCGTTCGCATCTGCACGAGTGGTCGGAAACCCCGATCAGTCACTGACGACCGCAGCAGTGACCGGCACAAACGGAAAGACCACCACAACCTATCTGGTCAGTGCCGCGTTGGGCGCCATACACGATGTTCCTGCGCTGTGCGGCACCGTGGAAACCCGCATCGGTGACATGACGATCTTGGCGACGCGCACCACGAACGAGGCACCGGTTCTGCATCGCTTCCTTGCGTGCGCACAGCAGCAAGGCGCTGACAATGCGGTCATCGAAGTGTCCTCTCATGCATTGAGCTTGAATCGTGTTGACGGCATTGTCTTTGACGTCGCCATTTTTACGAATCTGCAGCACGATCACCTGGACTTCTATCACGACATGGAGCACTACTTCCAGGCCAAAGCATCCCTGTTTACGCCCGAGCATGCCCTGCGTGGAATCGTGTGCGTGGACGATGAATGGGGCCAGCGACTGGCACGTGAGGCCACGATCCTGATCACGACTGTTGCGGCCTTGAGCTCGCAACAGGCAGACTGGCACGTCAGTGATATTCATCCGGATCCGCAGACCGCACAAACCGTTTTCTCCCTGACCGATCCGGCGGGGCACACCCACCAGGTTCACAGCCCGGTGCTCGGTGAAGTGAACGTGCAAAACTGCGCTGTGGCAATCGCAGCAGCGACGGCAGTGGGTGCGGATCCAGATCAGGCGGTCACTGCCCTCGAGCGGGCACCGCAGGTTCCCGGGCGTATGGAGAAAGTCAATCCGGACTGTGACGATCAGCCGCTCGTGATCGTTGATTACGCGCACACCCCCGAAGCTATGGAATGGATTCTCAAGGATGCGCGCGAACTGGCTGGCGGCCGCGTTGTCCTGGTCTTTGGCACGGACGGTGACCGGGATGCCTCCAAACGCATACCGCTGGCTGAAGTTGCGGCGAGACACGCGGACGTGTTGTGGGTGACAGATGAGAACCCCCGAACCGAGGACGCGGCGGCAATTCGCGCCGAGCTGATGGAGGGAATCCGCAACGTGCGTCCCGACCTGACCAACGTCACGGAGGTTACAACGTGCCGCCGGGATGCGGTACGGTGCGCGATTCAGGACGCCAGTGCGAATGACATCGTCCTGATCACCGGGAAGGGTGCCGAGTGGTATCAGGAGATAGATCATGTCTATCACCGATACAATGACGTGCCGGTTGCACGCGAAGTGCTGGAATACAGTGAACCCCGCAAGCGAGGATGACAAACGTGAGCGAAGAGCAGGATATTGACACAGGTGACGCCCGCGCACGCTCGATGCGGTCGTCACTGGACAACTATGAGCTCAGTGAATCCGACTTGCAGATCCTTGACGATCACGAGGGCGACCTGCCCTCCGTTACTGAAATGGACGGCTTGCCGGTCCTTGCTGTGATCGGGCGACCCAACGTCGGCAAGTCCACGCTGGTGAACCGCATCCTGGGGCGCCGCGAAGCGGTTGTGCAGGATACGCCGGGTGTCACGCGTGACCGTGTCACCTACCAGGCAGAATGGGCTGGTCGCGAATTCCTCGTCGTTGACACGGGCGGCTGGGAAGTCGACGTGCGCGGACTGGATCGCAATGTGGCCGACCAGGCCGAGGTGGCGATCGACCTGTCAGATGCAGTGCTGCTGGTGGTCGACGCGACGGTGGGAATTACCACCACTGATGAACGTATCGTGGAGTTGCTGCGCCGCAGCGGCAAGCCGGTCATTCTGGCGGCTAACAAGGTGGATTCCGCCATGCAGGAAGCAGACGCTGCCTACCTGTGGGGTTTGGGTATGGGCGAACCATACGCCATCTCCGCTCTGCACGGTCGAGGCACGGGTGACCTGCTGGATCGAGTGCTGGCAGTTCTCCCTGAGCGCTCGGCACGAGCCGGTCAACCACGCGATCCCAACATTCGCCGCGTGGCTCTGGTGGGACGACCGAACGTCGGCAAGTCCTCACTGCTCAATGCACTCGTTGGACATGAGCGCGTCGTCGTAGACTCAACAGCTGGCACTACGCGTGACCCGGTCGATGAGATCGTCACTCTGGGCGACCGCCAGTGGCAATTTGTGGATACAGCCGGTGTGCGCCGCAAAATGCACCGAACAACGGGAGCTGATTTCTACGCGTCGATCAGAACACAAGCCGCGATTGAAAAAGCCGAGGTCGCCCTCGTCCTTTTTGATGCCTCGGAAGTATTGACCGAGCAGGACGTGCGCGTCGTGCAGCAGGTTGTTGATGCCGGACGGGCGCTCGTGATCGTCAACAACAAGTGGGACCTGGTGGACGAGGAACGCCAAAAGGAACTCAAATCTGAACTCGAACGCGAACTCGTGCAGGTCGCGTGGGCGCCGCGCATCAATATTTCGGCGGCAACGACGTGGCATACGAACAGAATCGTGCAGGCGTTGGATACGGCCCTGGCCGGGTGGGAAACACGAATTTCGACAGGTAAGCTGAACGCTTTTCTGGGGCAGCTTGTGGCCGCACACCCGCATCCGCTGCGCGGTGGCAAACAACCCAGGATCCTGTTCGGAACGCAGGTGTCATCCGCTCCCCCACGCTTCGTGCTCTTCACGACCGGTTTCCTCGACCCCGGATATCGCCGATTCATTGAGAGGCGTCTGCGTGAGGACTTCGGTTTCGCCGGCTCCCCCGTTCAGATATCTGTGCGCGTGCGCGAGCGGCGCAGGAAATAGTCCTGACTGTTGTTTTCGGCATGTATGGCATCTATCTTTCGATCTGCTATGTGCAGCGTCGTCACGCAACGCGCATGAAGGAGTGAATTGACGAGGGTGACCCGTGCGGGAGGCCGGTCGATGATACAGTCATGACCGGACAAGAACGGAGAGCCGACGTGAACGATACGCCCATGATGACACTGCCCGATGGGCCAATTGACATTCGACTGATCGCCAGCGACATGGACGGCACGCTGCTGGACGGCAACTCGAAACTGCCGGACGAGTTCTGGCCGCTCATGCATGAACTGGCTGTACGTGAGATTGCGTTCGTGCCCGCGTCAGGCCGTCAGCTCGCCACCCTCGACGCCATGTTTTCCGGCACGGACGCCGGTCACTCCTACATTGCTGAAAATGGCTCCATCGTCACGTTCCACGGGCAGGTTGTGTCGACCACTTGCATCGACATGCCGACAGTCAATGAAATGATCGATGTGACGCGGCGTGTGAGCTCTGACGGTAGCTACAACCTCGGTCTGGTCGTGTGCGGGCAGAACAGCGCGTACGTTGAACGCACAGATGCCGAGTTTTACGCTGAAGCCCACAAATACTATGCACAACTGGAAGTCGTCGACGACTTGAAGCAGGCCGCGGCGCACGATAACGTCCTGAAACTCGCAACGTATGACTTCACGGATATTTCTGCCTTCGTTGATGATCAGGTTCCCCACTTGCGTCAATCGCATCAGGTGGCAGAATCTTCGCGCCACTGGGTCGATATGATGAATCCTGTGGCGAATAAAGGACGAGGGTTGACTGCCCTGCAGGAATCGCTGGGGATCGGTCCGGAGCACACGGTTGTGTTTGGCGACTTCCTGAACGACCTAGAGCTCTTCGACCATGCCGACTATTCGTACGCGATGGCTAACGCTCATCCGGATGTGACAGCACGAGCCCGATACCGCGCGCCGTCAAATATTGATCACGGTGTCATGACAGTGGTACGTGCGCTACTGGCGCTTTAACGGTGGGCCCGGCCGGTCTCGAACCGACGACCTCTGCGGTGTAAACGCAGCGCTCTGGCCAACTGAGCTACAGGCCCGACACGTGCCACTGACGTGGCACGAGGGATACTTTAACGCACACAGGTACGCAGACGCACTTGAGACGTGCGTGAGATGTCTTACCGGTGTGCGCGCGGACGAGCCGTGACGCAGATTCCGGTCCACGTGTCCCCCATTGAGAACGCGGACGTAGAATGCAGACCTGCCACACTGGCTGCTTCGGCAATGTCCGCCACGGGCACAGTGTTCGGATCAGAAGGCTTGGGGAAAAGAACCCAGATCATGCCGCCGTCATCAAGGTTTGACGCAACATCGACCAGAACGTCACCGAGGTCTTCCTCTTCAGCGTCGTCAGCGCGCCACCATACCAGTGCGCCGTCGACAACGTCGCCATAATCGACATCGACCAGTTCGTGACCAGTCTCGCGTGCAACAGCATCGCGAACAGCTTCATCGCTGTCATCGTCTACGTAGAATTCCTGGACAACCTGATTTTGGGTGAATCCGAGGCTGATCGCCACGTTGTGTAACCACCTTCCACACGCGAACCCGCTGGGCTCGTGAACTATCTAACGGCACTATAGTAGAGCAGATCTGCACCTGGGAAGAATATTTGCGCCGAAAGTCGCCGCCGATGCGGCTTGACGGGACCTGCGAGTACGGTCGGAAGGCGTCACCCTCGTCAATGAATCAAAATTGAGGCGATTCTCATGGGTCTTAAGCCCTAAAGAAGTCGCAAATCTGGGACTTTCGGGTGAGAATAGAACCACCAGGACATTGGCGACCTTCAGGTCTGTCAGCACGAGATAAAAAGGGGTATCTGTGAGCACAAACCAAAAGCATCCCGTCATCAACGGATTGCTCAGTCAAATTCCAGACAACGATCCTGACGAAACCCAGGAATGGATCGACTCGCTCACCAGCCTGATCGATGAAAAAGGCGGACCTCGCGCACGCTACATCCTGCTGCACATGATGGACGAGGCTCGCAAACGCGATGTGCAGCTGCCTCAGGAATACACCACGCCCTACGTCAACACGATCCCCGTTGACCAGGAACCCTACTTCCCCGGCGATGAAGCGATGGAGCGTCAGTACCGCCGCTGGATCAGGTGGAATGCCGCCGTTCAGGTCACGCGCGCTCAGCGCCCCGGTGTCGGAGTAGGCGGCCACATCTCCTCTTACGCATCAGTCGCTACCCTGTACGAAGTGGGTCTCAACCACTTCTTCCGCGGCAAAGACCACCCGGGCGGCGGCGACCACATCTTCTTCCAGGGACACGCCTCCCCTGGCCCTTATGCACGCGCATTCCTCGAAGGCCGCCTGACCGAAGAAGAGATGGACGGATTCCGTCAGCAGGTCAGTGTGGACGGTGGACTACCTTCCTACCCCCACCCACGCCAAATGCCTAACTTTTGGGAATACCCCACCGTGTCACTGGGACTGGGGCCTGCCGAGGCAATCTACCAGGCGTGGTTTGACCGCTACCTGCAGTTGCGCGGCATCAAGGACACTTCTCAGCAGCACACCTGGGCATTCCTGGGTGACGGCGAAATGGACGAGCCGGAAGCGCGCGGCATGCTGCAGCTTGCCGCACAGCAGGGCCTGGATAACCTCACCTTCGTCGTCAACGCCAACTTGCAGCGCCTCGACGGGCCTGTACGTGGCAATGGCAAGATCATTCAGGAACTCGAAGCCTTCTTCAAGGGCGCCGGCTGGAACGTCATCAAGGTGATCTGGGGACGCGGCTGGGATCAGTTGCTGGCAGCAGATAAGGACAATGCCCTGGTTCACCTGATGGATGAGACCCTCGACGGTGACTACCAGACGTTCAAGGCCAAAGATGGTGCATACGTTCGTGAACACTTCTTCGGACGTGATCCGCGAACCAAGGCGCTCGTGAAGGACTGGACCGATGAGCAGATCTGGGCTCTGGGCCGAGGTGGCCATGACTACCGCAAGGTGTACGCCGCCTACAAGGCTGCGATGGAGCACACCGGACAGCCTACCGTCATCCTGGCGCACACCATTAAGGGATACGCGCTCGGCACGCATTTTGCAGGACGCAACTCGACGCACCAGATGAAGAAACTGACTCTGGAGGATGCGAAGGCGCTGCGTGACCGTCTGCAGATCCCGATCAGCGACGAGGAGCTGGAGAAGGATCCGTACAAGCCGCCGTATTACATGCCACCGGCAGACGATCCGGCGTTGCTGTACATGAAGGAGCGTCGGGAGAAGCTGGGCGGATACCTGCCTGAGCGTCGTGCCCATGACGATGCACACCTGCCTGAACCTGCGATGAAGCCGTTCGAGGCTTTGTCGAAGGGCTCAGGAAAACTCGAAGTGGCCACGACAATGGCACTGGTCCGACTGCTCAAAGACCTGCTTCGTGATAAGAATATTGGTCGGCACATCGTGCCGATCATTCCCGATGAGGCACGCACGTTCGGTCTGGACGCTATCTTCCCGTCAGCCAGGATCTTCAACACGCACGGTCAGAATTACACTGCCGTGGACGCGGACATGATGCTGTCCTACAAGGAATCCGAACAGGGGCAGGTGATGCACACCGGTATTACCGAGGCTGGATCTGCGGCTGCCTTGCAGGTCGTGGGCACCTCGTATGCGACGCACAACCTGCCGATGATTCCGTTCTACATCTTCTACTCGATGTTCGGTTTCCAGCGCACCGGCGACCAGTTCTGGGCTGCTGCCGACCAGCTGACTCGTGGCTTCGTCGTGGGCGCGACAGCTGGACGTACCACCCTGACCGGCGAGGGTCTTCAGCATTTGGACGGCCATTCCCCGATCCTGGGTGCAGCCAACCACGGTTTCGTGCTGTACGACCCCGCCTACGCTTACGAAATCCGCTACATCATGTGGGATGGCATCAAGCGCATGTTCTGCGAGCACGATCCCTCGGATACGCGTGACCCGAATGTCATGTATTACCTGACGGTGTACAACGAGCCGATTCATCAGCCCGCAGAACCTGAAAATGTGGACGTGGACGGCATTATCAAGGGCATCTACAAGGTTGATGACCATACAGGGCAGGGCCCGAAGGCTCAGCTTTTGGCATCAGGTGTGGCGGTGCCGTGGGCACGTGAGGCCCGCAAGCTCCTGGCCGAGGACTGGGGCGTGGACGCCGCCGTGTGGTCGGTGACGTCATGGAACGAACTGCGTCGCGATGGCGTGGAAGCTGACGAGCACAACTTCCTGCATCCGAATGAGGATCCGCGCTACGCCTACCTGACAACCAAGTTGTCCGGCTCTGAAGGCCCCTTCATTGGCACGTCCGATTACGATGCCCTGATCATTGATCAGATCCGTCCGTGGGTTCCCGGCTACCTGTACACGTTGGGCGCAGACGGCTTCGGCATCTCCGACACGCGCCGCGCAGCACGACGCTACTTCCACATCGATGCAGAATCAATGGTGGTGCGCACGCTGCAGGCACTGGCCGATCAAAACCAGGTTGACCGCGCAGTCGTCGAACAGGCCATCGAGAAGTACCAGCTGCACAATGTGCGCATCGGTGCCGATGAGGCTGCAGCTTCAGACGAATAAGATGTGAACGCAGACGTGGAGACGCCCTCATCGCTACTCAGTGAGAGTGACGAGGGCGTCTTCGTGTGTCTGCAATTGGCAGAATTACGCGCTAGTGCTTACTTGACGCCTGCTTGGGGGTTTCAGGATCATCGCTGATCTTGGCGCCACGATACTGCGGGTTCGCCAGGTTCTCCGGAGACAGGATCTCATCGACCTGTTCCTGAGACAGGAAGCCCATCTCAACGATCAGATCACCGACGTTCTTGTTTTCTGCCGCTGCTCGTTTACCCACCACGTCACCGGCATGATGCCCGATGACATCGTTGAAATAGGTGACGATACCGATCGAATTCATCACCATGTTTCGGCAGTTTTCTTCGTTGACGGTGATACCGTCCACACACTTTTCACGCAGCGTGTCGCATGCGTGGGTGAGCAACGTGGCCGATTCAAACATGCACTGGGCGATCACCGGTTCCATGACGTTGAGCTGAAGCTGGCCGGCCTCGGCTGCCATCGTGACCGTCACATCGTTGCCGATGACTTTGAAACAGACTTGGTTGACCACCTCGGGTATCACCGGGTTGACCTTCGCGGGCATGATTGAGGATCCGGCAGCCCTTTGCGGAAGGTTGATCTCGTTCAAGCCGGCTCGCGGACCCGATGAGAGCAGACGCAGGTCGTTGCAGATCTTGGACAGCTTGCCAGCGGTGCGCTTCATCGTGGCATGCATGGAGATATACGCCCCGGCATCCGATGTCGCTTCGATCAAGTCTTCGGAGGCTGTCACGTCCAGGCCCGTGATATCACGCAGATGAGCGACCACTGCCTTCTGGTAGCCCGGAGGCGTATTGAGCCCAGTGCCAATCGCAGTGGCGCCCAGGTTGGTTTCCAGAAGCAGGTTGGCTACGTTGACCAGACGTGGGTCCTCTTCACGCAAAGTCACGCCGAACGCGGTCATTTCCTGACCAATCGTCATGGGGACGGCATCCTGCAACTGTGTGCGCCCCATAGTGAGGACATGCTGATAGCGGGCACCGAGGCGCTCAAACGCGTCGGCCAGATCATTCACGGCGTGCCGCAGCTGGTCGACCTTCTCGTAGGCGGCCAGTCGAAAAGCTGTGGGATACGTGTCGTTGGTGGACTGGGAGTGGTTGACATCGTCGTTGGGATTAATCAGATCATAGCGCCCTCGCTCCTGACCGGTCATCTCGAGAGCGAGATTGGCGATCACCTCGTTGGCGTTCATATTCACCGATGTGCCCGCACCACCCTGGAACTGGTCAATCGGGAACTGGTCGAGGCACGCGCCCTCGTCGATGATGGCATCGCAGGCCTGCACAATTGCATCTGCCGTGGCGGGCTTGAGCACTCGCAAATCCTTATTCGCCAGCGCGGCAGCTTTCTTGACCTGAGCGAATGCCCGAATCAGCTCAGGCACTTCATTGATCGTTCTACCGGAAATCTGGTAGTTTTCCTGCGCGCGCAAGGAGTGGATACCCCAGTAGGCTTCCTGCGGAACGTCGCGACTTCCCAAAAGATCTTCTTCGGACCGATTTCCCACAATATCCTCCGTTCATGTCAGCCCATCGTCGGGCATGTCATCTCAATGTCTATAGTAGTGGTGCTTTAGCGAGGCTGAGGCCACCTCGACCATAATGCCCTGAGACGTTCGTGTGAGACAACGGCAACAACGTCGAAAGGAATATTCGCAGGACACACTCTGATGCATTCGCCGTAGCCAGAACACGAGCCAAAGTACTGATCCATCGCCTCATTCATGCGCCGGGCACGCTCTGCCCGCTCCAACCCCGGAATGCTCAACGCTGCCAGGTGACCCATCCGTGCACCCGCATACAACGCGGCTGAGCCGTTCGGACACGCCGCAACACACGCGCCGCAGCCGATACACGCGGCCAGGTCAAGTGCACCTTCGGCATCTTGATGACGAATCGGAATCGCGTCCGCATCAGGAGCCAGACCGGTATCAACGGAAGCAAATCCTCCCGCCATCGTGATCCGGTCGAGGACACTGCGATCTACCACAAGGTCACGGATCACTGGAAAGGCGCCCGATCGCAACGGTTCCAGGCGCACATGCGTGCCATCGGCATGAGCGCCGACCCTCTGCATGCAAGCCGGCAGATTCTCACTGAATCCGTGGGGCCTTCCATCAACTTGAATGCCGCATGCACCGCAGATTCCTTCGCGGCAATCCGAATCAAACGCAACCGGCTCGACGCCGCGGGAACTCAGGTTGCGATTGAGGTGATCGAGGAGCTCCAGAATCGACATGCGTTCATCGCACCCGTCCAGTTCGTAGGAGTGGAATGTTCCGACAGCTTCCGGGGCTTTCTGCCGCCACACGTCGACGATCAGTTTCATTGGTAGTTCCTCGTTGCCAGGGGGACGGTAGTAAACGTCAGCTCTTCGGCGTGGTGAGTGCAGGTAATTGCCAAGGGAGCTGCGCCATCTGTCCCCAGGTCATGCCACCCGTCAGTGGTCCAGGCGGATACGTTCATCCACTGGTCGTCGCGGCGCTGCGCCTCCCCCTGCTCCGTCTGGTATTCACTTCTGAAGTGCGCGCCGCAGGATTCCTCGCGATGCCACGCGTCCACACACATGAGTGTGGACATCTGAATGCTGTCCTGAAGCCTGGCAGCTGCAACCAAGTCGGTGTTGAAGTGTCCTGTCTCGCCACTGACACGCAGGTCGGTACCCATGCGCTGTTGGAGTGCGTCGATGTCGCTGAGCGCAGCCTCCAAGCTCTCCTTACTGCGCACAACGCCGCACCCCTGGTACATGATATCGCCCAACTTGCGGGCAAAAGTGTCCGTCGGAGTAGCTCCATCGATGTCGAGCAGGCCCTGCAGTCGCGATTCGACCCCCTCACGGGCAGCGATCACGCGGGAATCATCGACGGAGAGCAACTCCTGGCCTAGAATGCCTGCCAAATAGTCGGGTACTGTGCGCGGGATTGTGAAAGCACCATCGACGCAGGCGGCAAGCAAGGAATTGGCTCCCAGACGGTTGGCCCCGTGGTAGGCCGCGTTCGCCTCGCCGGCTGCAAACAGTCCCGGGATGGTGGTCATGAGGCGGAAGTCGACCCACAAGCCACCCATTGTGAAATGCGCGCCGGGAGCGATGCGCATGGGGCGAGTGTAGGGGTCCTCCCCTGTTGCATCGAGGTACATGTCAAGGAGGTTGCCGTAGCGCTCAGCGATGACGCGTCGGCCCACCCGCTCCAGTGCGTCCCTAAAATCCAGGTACACGCTGTTTCGTTCGGGACCGACCCCATGCCCCGATTCGATCTGCTCGCGCGCAGCACGAGAGGCAATGTCGCGAGGCGTGAGGTTTCCAAACGCGGGGTACTTGCGCTCCAGGTAGTAGTCGCGTTCCTCTTCGGGAATGGTGTTCGGGTCTCGGTCATCGCCAGGGCTGCGTGGCACCCAGATGCGTCCGTCGTTACGCAGAGATTCGCTCATGAGCGTGGTCTTGGATTGCCACGGGAATGAGACAGGTAATGCGGTGGGGTGGAATTGGATCATGCTCGGTGAAGCGAGAGCGGCGCCGGCACGGTGAGCTCGCCATATGCCTGTTGTCGAGCAGTTCTTTGCCAGCGTCGAATAGTAGTAGACGTTGCCGTATCCGCCTGTGGCAATCACAACTGCGTGTGCGGGATGGAAGCGGGTGCGTCCGGTGATCATGTCACGCGTGATCACACCGGCGGCCCGGCCGTCAGCAACGACGACGTCGAGCATTTCGTGGCGCACCCATAACGTCACGCGGCCTGCAGCCACCTGACGCATGAGGGACGAGGACGCTGCCACCTGAAGTTGCTGGCCCGTCTGCCCTCGCGAGTAGTACGTTCGCGAAACCTGCACGCCGCCAAATGATCGTGTGGATAACGATCCGCCATATTCTCGGGCGAACGGCACACCCAGCGCGTTCATGTGGTCGATGACGCGCGCCGATTCAATACCCAGTCTCCATACTTCGGACTCTCTGGCGCGGAAATCACCGCCCTTAATAGTGTCGGTGACGAACCGCTGCACGCTGTCCGAGTCGACTCGTCGTGCCCGCGCCGCATTGATACCGCCTTGAGCTGCCACTGAATGGGAGCGTCGCGGCGTATCCAGAGTTGTGATCGCATCTACCCCAAAGCCCAGTTCAGCCAGAGCCGCTGCGGCACTGGCGCCCGCCAGACCGGTCCCCACAACAACCACCCTGAATGTACGCCTGTTCCCGGGTGAGACGAGGCGCGCGTGGGAGACAAATTCGTCCCACATGCGTTCGGGTTCGACTTCAGGTTCATGGGCGTCAACAGGGGCGCCCTCGTCAATGCGCAGATGCGTGCGTCCGGCAGCGAGCGGAAGTGCGAGGGCGACGCTGATCGCTCCCATGTGCGAAGCGGCGATGACGGTGAGGTCTCCGATCACAACTGCCAAAGCGATCGCATAGCCAGCGATGCGCACAACGGTGCCGATACGTGGTGAGCGCCCACCGAGATCCTGCCAGGCTCGCTCAATGCCGTGGCTGAGGTGAAGGCCTATCGCAATAAGGGCGATGACATATGCCGCGAACATGACAGGCCTGCTCATCGATGCCACCACATTGGCAGCGGCGTAGAAACGAGAGTCGGGATGGCGGAAAGCGGCCGATTCGACCACTGTGCCAATGGTGAGGTCAAGGAGATGGATCACGATAAAGGCAATGAGGACGAGTCCGGTCGGAAGCATGAGCTTTGCTGCCCAGCCGCGATGCTTCAGCCTGCGCGCACCGGGCGTGTGGGTCAACGCGCCGCGGCGCCACAAGATGAGTGCGCCACAGGTATGCAGCAGAACACACGACAGTAAGATCACGCGCAGGATCCACAAAACGGACCCATACGGAAGAGCCGGTTCACCGATCGTGCGCAGCCACTGCGCATAGTGATCCATCTGAGCAGGATCGGTCAGGATCTTGACGTTGCCGACCATGTGGATGAAGACGAACGCCGCCATGATCAGGCCTGTGATTGCCATGACGACTTTGCACACCCATGTTGGAATCGTGACGCGCCGCGCGGTGGGCGTCAACGTGCCGTTGATCGTCATGTCCGATCCTCCTCATATCCAGCCTATCGGGTTCGGGAGGGCTCGTGTGCGGTTCAGGACGTCGAGCGAGCCAGGTTGAGCAGGTCCTCGACCGTTGTGAGTGCATCCACGTCCCGGTCGATCAAGGTGATGCCGAGTTCGTGCTCGATTTGGCTGATCACTGAGTAGCGTCCGAGGGTGTCCAGGTCGAGGTCACCTTCGAGTGTCAGGTCTGCGCGCATCCGGTCTGGTTCGATGGAGGTTTCTTCCAGCAGTGCGTTCATGACGGCTTCACCGACCGTATCGTTGTCCTCCTGATCGCTCTGAGGCGGTTCGTCCATGTCGAGGAGTTCGGTCAAGTCGATGCCAAGCTGGTCGCCGATCGATCCCATGTCTTACCCCACGCGGTTGAGCCAGCGCACCGGAGCTCCGGCACCGGCATAGCGGAATGGTTCGAGCTCATCATCCCACGCCTGTCCGAGCGCAAGATTGAGTTTGTCGATCATCTCTGTCGGGGAATGTGATTCGTCGAGGGCTGCGCGAATCCTTCCTTCCGGCACGACAACGTTGCCTGCCGTGTCCATTTGGGCGTGGAAGATGCCCAGTGACGGCGTGTGAGACCAGCGGCCACCGTCAGTGATCGCGGTGGCTTCCTCGGTGACTTCGTAACGCAGGTGTTCCCAGCCGCGAAGTGCCGACGCGAGTCGGGCGCCGGACCCGGTCTGGCCTACCCATGAGAATTCGGAGCGTACCATCCCGGGTGCAGCATCCTGATCAGTCCACTGCAGGTGCACTTCCTGTCCGAGCGCTGTTCCAACGGCCCACTCGATGTGTGGACACAGCGCTGGCGGAGTTGAGTGCACGAAAAGTACACCACGGGTGTAAGACCTACTCATCGTGACCTCCATTTCGCGTGAGAATCGTCTTCCCCTACGTTCTCAACCGGAAACAGACACGCTGAATCGTGGCGTTACACCCATTATGACGCGTCTACGCCGACTATTCCAGTGCCACGCCGTGAAAGCCTGTTAGCATCGTAGTGTCCCCACTGCGCAGACGGCGCGGCTCCATTTTGTGTGGAGACATGGGTCGAGGAAAGAAAAGAATAGATGGACGACTTTTTCAGAGGTGTTGAAAGCCCCGGCATGATCGATTGGCCGAGCATGCCGACCTACAACACGTTAATGGCAGTCGCAGCCGGTGCAGCGCTCATCGGGCTTGCGATGTTCTTCAGGGAAGTTCGCTCGAACTCCGGCAAGACTGCCGTGCGGGTCGACGGATACGCCATGGCGTTCGGTGCTCTTGGCTTGATCTTGACAACCACCGGCTTGCACATGACGACGACGTGGCCGCTGGCCGCTGGCGGTTTCGCCTACGACAATGTGATCTTCGGTGAAACCTGCCTGGGCTTTGGATCACTCTTACTGTTCGCGTGCTTCTATCTCTGGAAGCAGCGTGACCACATTGCCCGTTCACAGAAGGCTCTGAGCGAACTGCTCCACGCCGCAAAGCCGCTGTCGATTTTCGCCGGCGGACTGGGATTGGGACTGTGGGGCATCGCCTTCGCCGGCGTGATGTACCGACTCTTCACCGCTCCCCCGCAGGAGCCCATTTCCGGTTGGTTTGCACAGTGGCCGTGGTTCGAAGCGATCTTCATGTCACTGTTCTTCTTTGTCATCGGTTTGGGCTGCGTCCTGTTCCCAATCGGCGTGTTCCGCGCTGATAAAGAAGGCACATCTGAATCGCGTGGAGGCGGCATTCTTAACGCTGTCATGTGGCTGTGGCTGGCATGCGGCGTTGCAATCGGCCTATTCGGATGCCTGAACTTCTACACGCACATCGGTCTGATCGTCAACACGATGTGAGATCTGCAGTTGCCACGATTCTGAATGACAGAGGAAGGGCACATGTCGGTGCGGATTCCGGTAGCTTCCAGCTGCTGGGTCCGCACCGTTTCATATCGGGCGACATCGGGAAGAATAACTCATCAATCTCGTCAAGGCGTTTAACAAAGACGCCCTCGTCACTGAGCGCATTGACAATCTGCCCAAGTGAGTGGTTCCACTCCACCGTCGCGTTCTTGCCTGGGGTCACAGAAGAGCCTGCGTAGTCGGCTTCGCTTGAGTCGTCGTCCCATGTGATTCCCTCACGGGTTTCAAAGTACGGGAAATGAAGTTCGAGGGCGTCACATTGCACCGGGTCCTTCAATGTTCCCACAAGAGGATGCACGTCACGTACAACCAGAGTGCCGCCTGGTTTCAGCAAGGAAGCGACAACATGAGCCCACCGGCGTATGTCAGGCACCCATGCAAGGGCACCCTCCGAGGTGTACACAATGTCGAAGCGTTCCTCTACCGCCTCATGGGCAGACAAAACATCCGAGCACACGTAGTCGATGTGGAGGCCTGCTCGGTCGGCAATGCCGCGTGCAATCTCCAGGGATTCTTCGGAAAAATCAAGGCCAACCAGACGGTGCGCCCCCAAGCGTGCCAGTCCTACAGTGTCGGTGCCGATATGGCATTGAAGGTGGATGACGTCGCCGCCCTCGATGCCAGCGCCCTCCAGGTACGGTCGATCCAAGCGTATAGCCTCAGGAATCTTCGCGCGATCGTTCACCAGAGTGTCAACGTCGTAAAACGGTGACTGAGCGTGACGTGATGCCTGCTCCTGCCAGAAGGCGTGATTGAGGCAGAGTGCGTCACCGTGCTCACGCATCAGCTACAGACCCATCTTGCGGATCGCGCGCATCGCTTCCTTACGGTTCTTGCGGTCAAGGCGATCAATGTAAATCTTGCCGTCCAGGTGGTCGCATTCGTGTTGAATACACCGACCCATCAGCTCCTCGCCTTCGACGACAACTGGCTTGCCATCCAGGTCAATCCCCTCGGCACGGGCATACCAGGCACGCTCAGTTGGGAAGAACAAGTCAGGAACTGACAGACAACCCTCATCGCCATCCTGATATTCGTCCTTGGACAACTCGACGATCCGGGGGTTCAGGATGTAGCCCACTTCCCCATCGATGTTCCACGAGAACGCACGCAGACCAACGCCGATCTGGTTGGCCGCGAGACCCGCACGCCCCTCCATATCAACGCCCTCAAGCAAATCTTCGACCAGCATCTTCACGTGGTCATCAATCGTCGTGATCTCCTTGCACGGCGTACGCAGGATGGGATCTCCGATTATGCGAATGTCACGAATCGCCATTATTGCCCCTGATTCATTAAGTCTTGATGAAGTTCACTGACACGCATGAGCGCTTCGTCCACGGGAACTTCATGGCGCTCACCTGTCGCTCTCGTACGGATTTCCACGACACCGTCAGTCAGGCCACGCCCAACGACGAGGGTGATCGGAATGCCGATCAACTCACTGTCAGCAAACTTGACACCTGCCGACATCTTCGGACGGTCATCGTAGAGCACATCGAGACCTGCAGCATCCAACTGAGTGGCCAAATCGCGCGCCGTCGTGAAGATCTCCTCGCCCTTACCCGTAGCGAGGACATGAACATCGAAGGGTGCGATGTGTGCGGGCCATGACAAGCCCTTCTCATCGCTGGTCGATTCAGCCAAGGCCGCCATCACGCGAGACACGCCGATACCGTAGGAGCCCATCGTGACGATGCGGGATTTGCCGTTCTCATCCAGAACGGTCAGGCCCAACGCCTCGGCGTACTTGCGTCCCAACTGGAAAATATGGCCGATTTCGATGCCGCGTTCCAGGTGCAACGGACCGGAGCCGTCAGGTGCGGGGTCGCCCTCGCGTACCTCGGCCGCTTCGATCCAGCCATCTGCAGTAAAGTCACGCCCCTTGACAAGGCCAAAGACGTGCCGTTCGACCTCATTGGCGCCTGTGATCCACGACGTGCCATCCACGATGCGCGGATCGAGCAGGTAGCGCACAGGGTGTTCAATGCCCCGTGCATTGGGGCCCAGGACGTCAGGGCCGATGTAACCGGCGACCAGCTCCGGATGCTGCGCCAGATCCTCGCCGGTCGCGATCTCAACACGCCCCGGTGAAACAGCGGCCTCTAGGCGCTTCATATCGACTTCTCGGTCACCTGGCACACCGATCACCACGACTTCACGCGTGTCGTCAGGATGCGTCAACGCCACTACCACGTTCTTCAATGTGTCGGATGCTTCCCACGGGCGATCCTCACGCGGATGCTCGTCGTTCGCGAACGTCACGAGTGCGTCGATCGTCGTGGAATTCGGCGTCGGATAGACAACTGCCTGGCGCTGACCTTCGATTGGCAGCGGGTCCGGTGCCGGTGTCTTGACAGCTTCCGCGTTGGCCGCATACCCACCTGCAGAGCGAACAAATGTATCTTCGCCAATCGTGCACGGATGCAGGAACTCTTCAGAGCGTGATCCGCCCATTGCGCCGGACATTGCCGAACAGATGACGTATTCAAGGTCCAGACGTTTGAAGATCGCTTCGTACGCCGAACGTTCCAGGTCGTAGGAGGCATCCAGCCCGTGATCGTCAAGGTCGAAAGAGTACGCATCTTTCATGATAAATTCGCGTCCGCGGATCAGACCGGCGCGAGGA
Source organism: Pauljensenia sp. UMB10120 (assembly GCF_030212035.1). Classification (NCBI taxonomy): domain Bacteria; kingdom Bacillati; phylum Actinomycetota; class Actinomycetes; order Actinomycetales; family Actinomycetaceae; genus Pauljensenia; species Pauljensenia sp. UMB10120. Next base: position 123,399 of record NZ_JASODH010000001.1, read on the forward strand.
CGAGCCTCGTCACGGTACTTGGTCTGAATCTGGTACAGCGTGACGGGAAGATCTTTGTACGAGGAGTACATATCCTTGACCAGCAGGGTAAACATCTCTTCGTGAGTGGGGGCAAGCAGATAGTCCCCCTCTTTGCGGTCACGCAGCTTGAAGAGCGTAGGGCCGTATTCCTCCCAGCGATGGGACTGCTTGTACGGGTCGGCTGGAAGCAGAGCTGGGAACAGTACTTCCTGCGCACCGATCCTGTCCATTTCCTCACGCACAACCTGCTCCACCTTGCGCACCACGCGCAGGCCCAACGGGAGCCACGTGTAGATACCGGGTGCGGTACGTCGAATGTAACCAGCGCGCACCAGGAGCTTATGAGAGGTGACTTCCGCGTCGGCGGGATCTTCACGCAACGTGCGGACAAAGAAAGATGACATAGTTTTCAGCACGTCTTCCAGATTAGTTCACCACTGCGCTTCCTGTCAGATCCTGTCCCTGAGATGTCGGAATCCAAGCGAGGCGACCAGCAGCACGAGACAATAGAACCATGATGAATTTTCTTCCAACCGGTACTCCCTGGCTGCCTTCGACGGACCGTTATTCGACCATGCCGACCGCGCGTTGCGCGGACTCAGGTTTGCAGCTCCCTCGCATTGCACTGGGACTGTGGCACAACTTCGGTGACGACCGCCCGTTCCAGACACAGCGTGACATTATTCGCTTCGCATTCGATCACGGTATTTACCACTTCGACATAGCCAATAACTACGGTCCGCCAGCGGGGAGCACGGAAGAGAACTTCGGGAGGATCTTCGCGAAGGATTTGCGGGCACATCGCCACGAGCTCGTCATTTCAACGAAAGCGGGATGGGACATGTGGGAAGGTCCCTATGGCCAGGGCGGCTCCCGCAACTACTTGTTGTCATCTCTGGATGAGTCATTGACCCGTATGGGGCTCGATTACGTGGACATCTTCTACCACCATCGTCCTGAAGGCGAAACGCGCCTGGAAGAATCGATGATGGCGCTGCGTGATGCTGTGGCATCGGGCAAAGCACGCTACGTCGGGATTTCGTCCTACAGTGCGCACGCAACCATTGAGGCACAGTCGATCATGCGTGAACTCGGCGTTCCCCTCGTGATTCATCAGCCGTCGTACTCGATGCTGAATAGGTGGGTTGAAGAAGGCGAGCCCTCGCTGCTGGATACTGCCGCTGAACAGAAGATGGGCGTCATCGCGTTTTCTCCTCTGGCGCAGGGAATGCTCACCGACAAGTACCTGGACGGCATTCCTGAGAATTCACGGCTCGGCGTGGGTAAAGTTTCGCGCGAATTCTTCACCGATGAGACGCTCGATCACATTCGCGCCCTCAACGATATAGCTCATGAGCGTGGACAGGATCTGGCTCAAATGGCTATCGCGTGGGTGCTGCGAGATCAGGGAGCGCGCACCGTGACCACCGCATTGGTCGGAGCTTCCAGCGTGGAGCAATTGTCGAATTCTCTCGGAGCACTCGACGCCACTGACTTCAGCGACGAGGAACTGCAGGCCATCGACGAGCATGCGGTGGATTCAGGCATCAACCAATGGTGGGGCGCAACTGAAACGCGGCCGTAAGGCACCGACTGACCCACGGCCGCGCAAGCGGTATACGTCTTATTCGCCGTTCATGGCGGCGTTCGCCTTCTCGTCCGCTGTCTTCATACCCTCAGCGACGGGAACGCGTCCCTGAAAGACCTCGTTAAGGACTTCGGTGTACGCGGCTGACGCGGCCGTGAAGTTGTCGCCTACAGGCGGATCAATGGTGGGCGCACCATCGGCGACAACGTCGAAGAACGGTTGAATGTCGATCCCCTTGTCCTTCCAGAAATCGAAGTAGACCTGCTGCGCCGCTGTGACCGCAGGCAGATTCGTGCCGTTCTTTCCGATATATTCGTTGCCTTCCTGGGAACCGAGCCACTCCAGAACCTCGGCAACAGCCTCGGGGTTCTCACTCTTCGCATTGCCCGCAACGACGATGCCGTTGGTGACAGAGACACGGCCTGCGGGACCCTCCGGCAGAAGCGCTGTCCCCCACTCAAAATCGGCACTTTCCGCAATGGTGGCCAAGTTGTACAGGCCGGACTGGAAGATCGCCATGTTGCCCTGGAGGAACTGGTTACGAGTGAATTCTCCGTCCATGTTCGTATCGGCTGCCGAGGGAGCCACGTGTTCCTTGGTAATCAGGTCGACAACGTACTGCATGGCCTGTGTGGTCCTGGCGTCAGAGAAGGTGAATTGGTCACCGTTCTGGAACGTGCCGCCGTTGGAGCCAATAAAGGGCAGCATGATTGCCTGGAGATCCTGAGCCGCGTTGTAGCCGTACTGGCTGATCGAATCTGCGTTGAAGTCAGCTGAGTCAGCAGTATTGCCGCTGTTATCCTTCGTGAGCTTCTTGAGCAGGTTGATCAGCGTGTCGTCGCCGCCCTGCGGTGACCATTTCGCATTGGCGAGGTCGTCCGGTGTCACGCCAGCTTCATCGAGGAGAGTCTTGTTGTAGTACAGCGCAATTCCAGCGTCCGACAGCTGCGGCACGCCCCACAATGTGTCATCGAGGGTGAAGGCCTTGACAACATTGGCATCCCACTGGTCGCGCGCTTCGGCGCCCAATGCCTCGTCGATATTGACCATGTTGCCGCTCTTGGCGTAGGACGTGTAGGACGAGTTGTTAATCCAGAACAGGTCATCCATCGAGCCGGCAGCGATATCCGTGCGCAACTTGGTGAAGTAGTCGCTCCACGGGACGACGGAAATCTCCACAGCTATGTCAGGATTCTGGTCGTGAAATGCAGCGAGTGATTCTTCGTAGGCGCCGGCGGCCCCCTCGTCCCACAGCCTCAAGGTCACAGTGGTGGCAGCTCCTGAATTCGAAGCGGTCCCCCCGCTTTCGCCGCTTTGACCGGATCCTCCTGAGCTGCAGGCAGCCAGAGCCAATGCCATGCCCAGAACTCCTGCAAGAAGCGGCTTTCGCAGATGTGTCATCGCTTCATCCTTTCGTGTTGTGGTGGGGTCTACTTAAAGCTCGTGATCGCAATGGAATCGACAATACGACGATTGAAGAGCGCAAATATGAGGATCAACGGTGCCATTGCAATCGTGGTGGCAGCCATGACCAGCGTCCAGTTATTGGTGTATTGGGACTGCAGGCTCGAGGTCGCCACGGTGATCACTGCCCAGTCCTGGCCGGTTGTCACAATCAACGGCCACATGAAGTTGTTCCAGTGCGTCACTACCGTGATCAACGCAAGAGTTGCGATAATCGGGCGGGACATAGGCACGACAATCCGAGTCAATACTCGGATAGTTCCAGCACCATCGAGGCGCGCTGCGTCGATCAGGTCCTGAGGAATGGAGCGGAAATACTCACGAAGCAGGAAGATCGCATACGGGGAGCCGAAGACATACGGCAGCACCAATGCCCAGAACGTATTGCGCAGCCCGCTTTGCGCCATCATCAGATACAGCGGAACGATCGTGACGACCTGCGGCACCATGAGCGTAGCCAGATACACCCAGAAGACGGCGTCACGACCAGGAAAACTGATACGCGCGAAAGCATAGGCGGCCATGATGGAAAAAAGAAGTTGGCCCACAAGGACAACTATCACGACGGCGAACGTCACGCCGAAGGCGCGGCTGAAGTCGACCTTCGTTCCACCTGCAAACAGGTTCGTGAAGTTGTCCAGAGTCGGCGGTGCGGGAGGTTCAAGAGGCGACGAGGTAGCGAACTGCCTTGGTGTCTTCAACGACGTCATGACAGACAACGCGAACGGTGCCAGAACCAGAACCGCACCGATGACCAAGATTGCGTAGACAAGGGTGTTCGTCCACACCGCGGCAACGCCACGCTTCCTAGGAGTACTCATAGGTCATCCTCCGGGAAAAGTAGCGATTCTGAATCAGCGTGATTGCCACCAGGATGACGAAGAGAACCAACGCCGTCACCGACGCTCTGCCCAGATCAAAGTTCGTGAACGCCAGGTTGTAGATCCGGTAGGACAGTACCTCTGTCCGCTTGGCCGGGCCGCCCTCGGTCAGCGCGAAAATCTGGTCGAACATTTGGAAGACGGAAATGGTGGACGTAACCAGTACGAAGAACATCGTCGGGCGGATGAGGGGCACCTTGATTGACCAGAAGATGCGCGTGTCGGATGCTCCATCGACGCGCGCTGCCTCAATGATGTCTTCTGGGATCGCAGCCAGACCGGCCATAAAAAACAGGGCGACGTAGCCGGCCTGGGACCAGATGGATACGAATGCGACTGCTGGCAGGGCTAATGTCGGATCGGTCAGCCATTCGACCCGGGTGCCGATCAGTGCGTTCAGGGCACCGCCGGTGGGGGCAAAAATCCACTTCCACACGATGCCCAGAGCCAGTGGCGCACACACCCACGGGATGACGTAGATAACGCGGAACACTCCCGAGCCTGGTAGTCCTTTCACCATGAGAGCAGCCATCAGCAGGCCGAGGAGTGTCTGAATGGGAATTACCAACAGCACCAGGAGTGCAGTGACGATCAGGGAGTTCACCAGGTCAGGTCCGGTAAGGACAGATACCCAGTTGTCGAATCCGACGAATTGGCGCGGTCCGATCAAATCCCAGCGCTGAAAGCTCAGCCAGATCACAATGCCGATGGGTGCCAGAAGGAAAACGAGCACACCGATCAAACTGGGCACCAAGAGCGCATAACCTGTCACGGTTCGACCCAGGCGATTACTACCCACGAGCCGCTCCCTTCCGCACTTCCAGGCTATCTTTCAACGGTACACAATATCCCCGCTCGACGCGCACCTCACGGTGATCACCGTGCTCCGGCAGGGATGACCTCGACGTGACCGTCGCCTTCTTCAAGGCCCATTTCTTCGGCGAGCAGGTTTGCGCGGCGAATCAGTGTTTCAACAATCTGATCTTCCGGCACTGTTTCGACCACTTCACCCTTGATGAAGATCTTGCCTTTCCCGTTGCCGGATGCCACACCCAGGTCGGCTTCGCGTGCTTCACCTGGTCCGTTCACGACGCATCCCATGACGGCGACGCGCAGGGGAACCGTCAAATCCTTCAGCCCCTCAGTCACACTGTTGGCCAGGGAATACACATCGACCTGCGCGCGGCCGCATGACGGGCATGACACGATTTCCAGTGTGCGCTCGCGCAGCCCCATTGACTGCAGAATTTGAATGCCAACCTTGACTTCCTCGACGGGCGGTGCCGACAAGGACACGCGGATCGTGTCACCGATGCCCTCACGCAACAGGGCGCCAAAGGCGGTAGCCGACTTGATGGTGCCCTGGAAGGCCGGTCCAGCTTCCGTGACACCCAAGTGGAGCGGCCAGTCCCCTCGTTCGGACAAGAGCTCATAGGCACGGATCATCGTGACAGGATCGTGGTGCTTGACAGAAATCTTGAAGTCGTGGAAGTCGTATTGCTCAAACAGCGAGGCTTCCCAGACAGCTGATTCAGCCAAAGCTTCAGCGGTTGGGCCGCCGAACTTTTCATACATACGTTTGTCCAGCGAGCCGGCGTTGACACCGATGCGGATCGAGGTCCCGTGTTCTGTAGCAGCCTGAGTGATGGCCTCGATCTGATCGTCGAACCGACGAATATTGCCTGGATTGACACGTACTGCCCCACATCCCGCCTCGATTGCCGCGAACACGTACTTGGGCTGGAAATGGATGTCCGCAATAACAGGGATGGTGGATTGCTGCGCGATTACTTTGAGCGCAGCAGCGTCCTTATCAGTCGGACATGCCACACGCACAATGTCGCACCCAGCTGCAGTCAGCTCCGCGATCTGCTGAAGTGTCGCCCCGATGTCATGCGTCTTCGTGGTGGTCATGGACTGAACAGAAATCGGCGCGCCGCCCCCCACAGGGACTGACCCTACGTGGATGCGACGAGTCTTCTTCCGAGGAAATCCCACATCCGCAGTGGAGGGCATTCCCAATGCAATTGGCTGGCTCATGGGCTCATTATCTCCCGAAGCATGGCAGTTGGCAGCGATTAACGACGATCTCACAGGGGCAACGTGACAGGGACAACAATGTCGGCAATCACCAGCACAATCGTCATAACCACCAGAATCAGCATCACAGCGTAGGTCACCGGCAACATACGCGCCGTATCAACCGGTCCGGGATCTGGACGATTGCGAAGGCGCGCCCACATGCGACGGGTCCCCTCGAACAGGGCGCCTGCGATGTGGCCGCCGTCCAGCGGTAGCAGCGGAATCAGATTGAACACGAACAACGCCATATTCAGTGAAGCAAGCAGCATCAGCAGCGTTCCGGCAGCACCGGCAAAATCCGTTCCACCTGATTGTGCGTCGTGCGCTGCGCTGGAGGAAATTTCAGCCGCGACGCGACCCACCCCCACAACAGACATGACAGAGTCCTCGCCACGGTCCTTGCCCGTGAAAAGCGACTCCACGACATTCCACACTGCCACAGGGAGCTTGACCACAATTGCCGCTGTGCCGATACCCATCTGTGCCCACACACTGCCCACGGTTGAAACCTGAGCTGAGCGTCGCTCCACCCCGGCAACAATTCCGGTGATATACGAGCCATCAGACACCTGGTGGGCCGTCACGGTCATCGTCTGCTCCACGCCGTCGCGTTCAATTGTCACGGCGGTGGGTTCAGATCCTGTGTGCGCGATCGCGCCGACCAGATCATCCCACTGGTGAACCGACGTGTCACCCCAGGAACGCACCGTGTCGCCTGCGCGGATGCCGGCCTGATAGGCAGGGCCCGGGAATTCTTCCCCGTCGCGCAACGTGATGGTCTGTGGCGCGTCCGCCAGTGTCAGGGATGCGGTCGGAATGCCAATTCCCATCAGTGCCACTGCCGTCAGAACAGCACTGATCAGCAGGTTCATAACCGGTCCGCCCATCATGACAGTGATCTTCTGCGGCACGGACAGCTGATAAAACGGAATGCCGGTTGCATCCTCGTCAATCATTTCCTCGGCGGACTGGCGACGTGCCTGTTCGGCCAAAGTAAGCTTCGAGCCGCGGTGCGTGCGTGTGCCAGGCCGCGCGGGAGGCAGCATGCCCAGGATGCGCACGTAGCCTCCCAGCAGAATCCACCGAATCACGTAGCGCGTACCGCGCCAGGTGCGTTGAGCGATTACCGGTCCGAAACCAACGGAATACTCACTGACGGCAGCTCCAAAGCGTTTGGCTGGCACCATGTGACCGATCTCGTGCAAGGCAACCGAAAGCAGAAGCCCAATGATGACGACGATAATGCCAACGGCTCCCGCCACTAGTGGTCCCCTCGTTCAGATCCCAGACCCGCTACGGCACGGGCACGGTCAGCAGCCCACCGTTCGGCCTCATGGATATCATCCAGTGTTGGATCGCTGACGCCCTCGTGCGCGTCAAGGACAGCCCCAACAGTGTCCACAATGTCGAGCCACCGCACCTGGCCGCGCAAGAATGCATCGACCATGACTTCATTGGCGGCGTTTAATACGGCCGGGTGCGTCGGTGAAGCGGCCACGGCCTGGCGAGCCAGGTCAAGAGCGGGGAACGTATCAGAATCAACGGGTTCAAAGGTCCACGACTGCGATGCTGACCACGTCAGCGGCTGGGCGATGTCGCCTAGCCTTTCCGGGTACGACAGTGCCCAGCCGATCGGCAGGCGCATATCAGGCGGACTGGCCTGAGCAATGGTGGCGCCATCACGCCACGTCACCATCGAGTGCACGATCGACTGTGGGTGAACGACGGGAATAATGCTTTCAGGCGCTATATCGAAGAGCAGATGCGCCTCAATCAGCTCCAGCCCCTTGTTCATCAAGGTTGATGAGTTAATCGTTACCACCGGCCCCATTGCCCACGTCGGGTGAGCCAGAGCCTGCTGCGCGGTGACGTGTGCCAGTTCAGCGCGGGTGCACCCGCGGAATGGGCCTCCTGAGGCGGTGAGCACCAGTTCGGCAACTTCGCTTCGGCCGGTCACTCGCGGCGCCGTTAGACCCTTCTCATGGATCCCCGAGCTGAGGGCCTGTGCGATCGCGCAATGCTCCGAGTCGACGGGAATGATCTGCCCGGGGCGCTGCATTGCTTTCCGGACGAGGGAGCCACCGACAACGAGGGACTCTTTGTTAGCCAGTGCCAACGTGGATCCGGCGGTCAGCGCGGCCAGTGTGGATTCCAGGCCGGCTTGGCCCGTGATCCCGTTGAGGACTGTGGCCTTGGGGTAAGCTCCGGCAAGCTGTGCGACGGCGTCGGCGCCCTCGGCAATGTCTGGACGCGCAGTACCCATCTCGTCCAAGGCAGCGGCAAGCTGGTGTGCTACGGGCTGGGCGAGGGCGACGCGTTCGGGGCGAAAATACCTGATTTGACGGGCGAACAGGTCAATGTTGCTGCCACCTGCTGCCAGCGCGCGCACCCGGAACGCCTCTTCGTGGCGTTCGATGACATCAAGGGCCTGCGTGCCGATCGACCCGGTGGACCCGAGGATTACGACATCGCGCACAAAAGGATCGGTGTGCATCAGTTGACAGCGAGGAGGATCTCAACGGCGCGCCCCAGGTAGGCATCCACAGGCCCTTCAGAATAGGCCTTCGTGCCTTTTGCATCACGGAACGTTGCCAGGCGTACGTCCTCGACAGTGACTTCACCGCGGTCATCGAAGTAGTCAGCCAAGCGGTCCAGAAGATCATCCACTTCCTGTGCGTTGTAGCCTCGGCCGGATGCAGGATGGGAGAAGCGCTCCCCTCGTGGGCGAAGCATGCGGGGGTACAGAGTCGTTGCACGGTCTGCCACGCGTTCATACCAAGCGGATTCGCCGTTGACGGCAATATGGTCGGCACGGTCACGCTGAATGAACGCATCTTCCAGACGGCTCATCGCAGCATCCACTGCTTCACACGCGTATCCGCCGCGTTTGAGCAGGAAGGTCGCCTGGCGGACTTGCTCGGCGCTGAATTGTTCTGCAGGAACACCGCCCTCGTAAGCACTGCGCGCTTCGGTGAAGAATTCGTCAACGAGCTTCGGGTCGTAACCGCGCTTGAAGACACTCACTTTCGGAAAAGAGTCACTCATTCTCACTCCTGCGTTCGATGTGAACCGGGACGGGCCGCTTCTTACGAGATGAGCTTACCTTCTCGACGGCGGTTGCGAGTTGACCACACGCCCCATCAATGTCGGATCCACGTGTATCACGTATCGTGGTCGAAATCCCTGCACGACGTAACGTGTCAACAAATTCATTTTGGGCGGATTGTGTCGATGCCGTCCAGATGGACCCGGGCGTGGGGTTAAGCGGAATGGGATTGACATGGGCCCACGTGCGCCCTCGTTTATTGAGCTCATCAGCGAGGAGCTGCGCGCGCCACGGCTGATCGTTCATATCGCGAATCAACGCGTATTCGATTGACACGCGCCTGCCGGTCGCCATGAAATACCGCCTCGCAGCATCCAGGAGTTCACCGACCTTCCAGCGTGAATTAATCGGAATGAGGTCATCGCGCAGGTCATCGTCGGGTGCATGCAGGGACACTGCCAGTGTCACCGGGATTCCCAAGCCTGACAGCTTGTCGATCGCAGGAACCAGGCCGACAGTTGAGACGGTGATGTTACGGGCGGACATGCCGAATCCCTCAGGCACATCGCGCACGAGTCGGTGCAGCGTGCCCACCAGGTGACGCCAGTTGGCAAGCGGCTCCCCCATCCCCATGAAAACGACGTTAGTCAGGTGTGTCGGCCCATCACCAATGTCGCCTCGGGCACATGCCAAGCGGGCGACGCGCACCTGTTCGACCATCTCACCGGTGGATAGGTTGCGTGTCAGCCCCATCTGCCCGGTCGCGCAGAACGGGCACGCCATCCCGCAGCCGGCCTGAGAAGACAGGCACAGCGTCGTGCGGTGAGGGTAGCGCATGAGAACCGATTCGACGCGGGCGCCGTCGAAAAGCTCCCACAGAGTCTTAATCGTCTGGCCCTTGTCAGCGTGCTGCGCTGTGACTTCCGTCAGGAGCTTCGGGAAGAGTTCCTCCCCCAGCTTCGGACGCAGTGATGCAGGAAGATCCGTCATCTGCGCAGTGTCACCGAGCATGTGCTCAAAATAGTGGCGCGACAGCTGATCGGCTCTGAACGCAGGAATACCAACCGCTGCCACAGCTTCCTTACGTTCAGCAAGGTCCAGGTCAACGAGGTGACGCGGCGCCTTGCCGCGACGGCGCGCGGTGAAAGACAGGACCGGCTTGGCATCAGGATGCGTCGCGCCTTCCGGTGCCTGATCGGTGGGGCGTACTTCTCGGGTGCTCATAGCAGTGTCCCCGGCAATGCATAGCTGACAATGAACGTGAAGACCGGGGCGCACATCAGCACTGAATCGAGGCGATCCATCATTCCGCCGTGGCCTGGCAGGATACCCGACATATCCTTCAGTCCCACGTCGCGTTTGAGCATGGATTCGGTCAGATCACCCACGGTGGCAGCCACAGCAATGAGCGGACCCACAACCAGACCCCACCACCAGCGTCCGCCGAGAGGCACAATGAAACACGCTGCCACAGCCATACACATGGCGACCGAACCAATAAAACCTTCCCACGACTTCTTGGGAGAGATGCGCGGAGCCATCGGGTGACGGCCGACGAGAACACCGCAGGCCCAGCCGCCCAGATCGTTCGAGCAGGTCACCGCCAGGTACATCACCAGAACCCAGCGCCAAGACTGACCCGAGATCATTGTGGCAACGAATGAGGCAAAGAACGGTACGTATACGGCGATAAAAGCCGTGTAGACGAGGTCTCGTCCGTGCGGGCGGTCACCGTCGGGGTCGAGCAGACGCCATGCGCTGGCGATGGCAACAGTCAGAGCCAGAATTCCGGCGCTTACTCCAATCCCGCCCTGGCGGGCGCAGACGATCATCGCAACAGCACCGACATACAGGGGTGCAGTCGGGACGATAATGCCGTCACGGCGCACAGCAGCGGCCAGTTCCCAGATGGCGACCAAGGACATCACGCATACGACTGCGGTGACGGCCCACCGGCCAATAGCGACAGCTACGCCGACAATCGTGATGAGGACGATTGCCGTCGCGATCGCAGCTGGAAGGTTACGTCCGGCGCGTCCGGACACTGACAGAGGTTTGTGATCCTGGGTGGGCCCTGGACGAAAAACCTGTGTGATGATGGTGCGTGTCGAGGCGTGTGCCATCAGATCGTCAGCAGTTCGCTTTCCTTCGATTCGAGAAGCTCGTCGATCTGGCTGACGTGTTCGCGGGTCGTGTTTTCCAAAGACTTTTCCGCGCGTTCGATCTCGTCTTCCCCAGCGTCTCCGTCTTTCTTCATCTTGTTGAGCTGATCCATGGCCTTGCGTCGCACAGCGCGCACGGACACGCGAGCTTCTTCAGCCTTGGTCTTAGCCTGCTTGACATAGTCGCGGCGACGCTCCTCGGTGAGCGATGGCAGCACCACACGGATGACGTTGCCGTCGTCCGAGGGGTTGACACCCAGGTCAGATTCGCGGATAGCGCGCATGATCTCTGCGGTCGAATTGCGATCATAAGGAGAGATCAGGACGGTGCGCGCCTCGGGAATCTGAAACGAGGCCAGCTGTTGCATCGGTGTGGGTGCGCCGTAATAGTCCACCATGATCTGCTGGAACATGCCGACGTTGGCGCGTCCAGTGCGAATATTGCCGAAGTCTTCCTTCGCCACTTCGATGGCGCTGTCCATTTTGTCTTCTGCTTCGAGCAGAACATCATCAATCACGTTTACTCCTCGTCATCTGAAGGTGTTGCAGTCACTAGCGTACCGATTGATTCGCCCATCAGTGCCTTAGTGATGTTTCCTGGTTCGGACATTCCAAACACGCGCATGGTCAGTCCGTTGTCACGACTCAGAGCAAATGCGGCAGCATCTACAACTTTCAAGCCGCGAGCCAGTGCATCCGAGTATGTCAGAAAATCGAAGCGACGGGCATTCGGATTGGAACGCGGGTCGTCATCGTAAACACCGTCGACCCCATTCTTCGCGACGAGCAGTTCGTCGCAGTGGGTTTCCAGTGCGCGCTGAGCGGAGACAGTGTCGGTCGAAAAGTACGGCATTCCGGCACCAGCACCGAAGACGACCACGCGGCCCTTTTCCATGTGACGAATGGCGCGCAGCGGAATATAGGGCTCAGCGACCTGTTGCATGGAGATGGCGGTCTGCACACGACTGGCGACGCCAGCCTGTTCGATGAAGTCTTGCAATGCCAGGGCATTCATGACAGTACCGAGCATCCCCATATAGTCGGCGCGTGCACGGTCCAGTCCAGAGCGTGACAATTCGGCACCTCGGAAGAAGTTGCCCCCGCCCACCACAATGGCGACCTGGATGCCCTGGTGAACTGCCTGCGCGACCTGTTCGGCAATCTGTCTGACGACGGTAGGGTCGAGACCTACTTTGCCACCGCCGAATGCTTCTCCTGACAGTTTCAGTAATACTCGGCGCTGAGACATCGCCATGCACTCTCCTTATTGTGATGATGGCCCCGTCCGTGTGGGCGGGGCCATCATGGCTACTGTTTAGGCTCCGACGTGGAGACGAACGAAGTCGGTCAGAGTTGCGCCGGCTTCCTTGAGAACCTGTCCAACGGTCTTGGAGGGGTCACGAGCGTACTCCTGGTCAACCAGGCAGTTGTCCTTGAAGTATGCGTTCAGGCGGCCTTCAACGATCTTGGGAACGATGTTCTCAGGCTTGCCTTCCTGCAGCGTGATCTTCTCGAGAGTCGAGCGCTCCTGTGCCAGTACATCGGCCGGAACGTGGTCGCGGTCAAGGTACGTCGGCTGGTAGGCAGCGATGTGCATAGCAACGTCGTGTGCAATCTCGCGGCCAGCTTCGTCAGTGGAGACGAGAACGCCGACCTGCGCAGGTAGGTCAGGGCTGGTCTGGTGCAGGTACAGGGTGACCAGTTCGCCTTCGAGACGGACGATACGGCGAATCTCAAGCTTTTCGCCGATCACGGCGCCCATCGTGTTGAGCGCATCCTGCACGGTTCCTTCCTCATGGGAAGCAGCCAAAAGATCCTCGAGGGTGGCTGCGCCGGAGTTGACTGCCGATTCGAGAACCGAATGGGCGAAGTCAATGAACTTCTGGTTCTTGGCAACGAAGTCGGTCTCAGAGTTGACCTCAACCAGGATGCCGGCCTTGTCATCGACAACGGTGCCGACAAGCAGTCCAGCCGAGGCAACACGGTCTTCGCGCTTGGACAGGGACTTGAGGCCCTTGAGTCGGATGATTTCAAGAGCTTTGGCCTGGTCGCCGTCAGCTTCGGTCAGTGCCTTCTTGACGTCCATCATGCCTGCGCCGGTCTGTTCACGCAGAGCCTTGACGTCAGCAGCGGTGAAATTCGCCATTGCTGTCAGTCCTTTCGCAAAAAGTGTAGTGGTCTGCTGAAGCTCTCACTGAGCGTCAGCTGAGGTTTCTTTCTCGGATGCTTCTTCTGACGCGGGTGCGGCTTTTTCGGCCTTTTCTTCAGCCTTGTCGTCGGCCTTTTCTTCAGCCTTGTCCTTGGTTGCTTCTTCAGCAGGCTTGTTGCCCTCAAGCAGCTCGCGTTCCCATTCTGCCAGCGGTTCGGACTGTTCGCCCTCGGTGCTGTCGTCAGCTTCAGCATCCTTCTGGCGGCGCGAGTTGCGTGCGAGGAGGCCTTCGGCTGCTGCATCAGCAATTACGCGGGTCAGCAGGGACACGGCGCGGATCGCATCATCGTTACCGGGGATGCGGTAGTCGACCTCGTCAGGATCAGCGTTGGTGTCGAGGATGGCAACGATCGGGATGTTGAGCTTCTGAGCCTCTGCCACTGCCAGGTGCTCCTTCGTGGGATCAACGATCCACAGCGCTGACGGCAGGGAGGACATGTCGCGGATACCACCAAGGGTACGGGCAAGCTTGTCCTTTTCGCGGCTCATCATGAGCAGCTCGCGCTTGGTGTGTCCGGAGGATGCGACATCCTCGAAATCGATCTGCTCGAGTTCCTTCAGACGCTGCAGGCGCTTGGAAACGGTGGAGAAGTTGGTCAGCATACCGCCGAGCCAACGGTGGTTGACATACGGCATGCCAACACGTGAGGCCTGCTCTGCAATAGCTTCCTGGCCCTGCTTCTTCGTGCCGACGAACAAAATGTTGCCTCCATGAGCAACGGTTTCCTTCACGAAGTCGTATGCAATGTCGATGTCAGCGATTGTCTGCTGAAGGTCAATGATGTAGATGCCGTTGCGTTCCGTGAGGATGAAGCGCTTCATCTTCGGGTTCCAGCGACGGGTCTGATGGCCAAAGTGAACGCCAGATTCCAACAGCTGGCGCATGGTGACGACTGCCATGATCGTCCTTTCTGCGCAATGCGCAGGTCGGGGCACGCAGATGCGTACCGGTTCTCGGTTGTTATCGGCATTATGCCGACCCTGGTGCCATGACCGGATGCCGCCCCGTAGGGACCGTGGCATCCGCGCCCCACCCTCGTCAATTTTCGTGTGAAAACTCGAGTGCGGAAATGACACGCGAAGTCGCCCGCTGATGCGGACGCTCCCCACATTGTAGTCCACGTGGTGGGCATCTCCACCTTCCGGAACTGTGAAGCCCGTCCCTAAACGTCCGTTTCAAAACGTGTCCACAGGTAGATGCGTCGCGTCAACGTGTCCACAGGAGCGCGGCAAGCGATTGCGTGCAAAGCACAGGTAGGTGACAGTGTCGGCATGAGAGTAAGAGGTCAAAGCGCGGGTCGGGTGCTATGCATGCTCGCAGGGGCGCTATCCGTATCGGTCGCCGCATGGGCGGGTGCAGCGCAGCCACTGAGCGATGCGCGCGAGCCGTGGTTATGGCCCAGTGGAGATCCTGTGCCGGTCGCACGCGCTTTCGACGACCTAAAGCACAATTGGCTGCCGGGACATCGAGGGGTCGATCTGGATGTGCTGGTCGGCTCACCGGTTTACGCGCCAGCGGACGGCACAGTTGTGGTGGCAGGCGTCATTGTCGATCGGCCGGTGGTCTCTGTGTCGCACGGATCGGTGCGTTCAACGTTCGAGCCGGTTGAAGCCACGGTAACGCCCGGCGATGAGGTTCGCAAGGGTGATGTGATCGGCCATGTTGCCAGTGGCCACTCCCCCGGCGCTTTGCATTGGGGCGTGAAGTCTGGCCCCCGGACCTACCATGACCCGCTCAGATTCCTCGTTGGACCGATTGTCTTGAAGCCGTGGGAGTGACGCTAGGGGTCACGCACGCGGATGTGCCTGACGGTAGATCGCCGACAGACGCGCAGCATCGACATGCGTGTAGCGCTGCGTGGTCTGCAATGATGAGTGCCCCAGGATTTCCTGAACAACGCGCAGGTCGGCGCCGCCTTCAAGAAGATGCGTGGCGGCGCTGTGGCGCAACGCGTGCGGCGCGACGTCCCGCACACCTGCCCTGGCTGCCAGTCGATGCAGGCGAGCTCGAACAACACGCGGGTCGATACGTTTGCCGTGCTCACCCAAAAATGCGGCGTTCGTTGTCACGCGCGCATCGACGAGGGCGACGCGACCACGGTCCAACCACATATGCAGTGCCTGAGCTGCCGGATCGCCCAGGGGAACAACGCGTTCCTTGTTGCCCTTGCCGAGTACTCTCAGGCATTGCCGGTCGAATGCGAAGGACCCCAGATCCAAACCGCATAGCTCGGAGACGCGTATGCCGGTCGAATAGAGGGTTTCCACCATTGCCCAGTCACGGATATGGACCGGATCGCCGTCGCGCGCTTCCTGACGTGCATAGTCCATGAGTGCGCGCGCCGCCTGAATGTCGAGGACATGTGGTAGGCGCTGGTCACGCGAAGGTGCGGTGACGAGAAGGGCGGGGTCTGCGCTCAGATGCCCGTGATGGTGCGCCCAGCTGGTGAATCCGCGGATGGAGGCGATGCGTCGAGCCAGGGTCGCCCGACTCATCCCATCATTGGCCATGTGGGCGAGCCACTGACGAATCGAGCTGGTGGTCACTGCCTGGTCCAGTGTGGTGCCGTTTGCGATGCGCTGGTCCAGAAAATCTGCAAACTCATTCAGGTCAGTTCGATAGGCGCGCGCAGTGTTGGCTGACAGGCCACGCGAGTGCGCGAGCTCATCAATCCACACGTCGATGAGCTCCCGTACCGGTTGTGTCCTAGCATCACTCACGCGCCTATTTTACGCGGTGCGCTTCCACCGACCGTGTGTGTGCGCTGCGAGCCCTGCAAGCTCGAGAGCGCCCAATGCGCTCATCACATCCTCTATGCTCATCCCTGCCGTGACGGTTATGGCATCCACGCTGGAAGCGGCGCGCCTGGGCAGCGCTTCCCACACTCTGCGCTGGTGGCAAGGCAGGGCGTCGATGCCGTGGTCGGGTGATTGAGGCTGGTCGAAGAGCGGTTCTGTGTTTCCGATGTTCAGGTCAAGGGTGCTGACCATCTCAATAACATCTGCGCTGTCGCGGATCAGCGTGCCGCCCTCACGAATCAACCGATGGCAGCCTCGTGACATTGCTGATGTAACAGGGCCTGGAATAGCTCCGACGTGCCGTCCCAGCTCCATGGCGCGCCGCGCTGTTGCCAGCGCTCCGGATCGTTGATCGGCTTCAACGACGATGGTCGCTTGTGCCAACGCCGCGATAACGCGGTTACGCGTGAGAAAACGCCAGCGTGCAGGGCGCCACCGTGGCGGTACCTCACTCATCAGCGCACCCGCCTCATGGCTGACTATCTCGTCAAAAAGTTGACGGTGTGCTACGGGATACGGCCGTTCGAGTCCGCCAGCCATCACGGCAATAGTGGGGCCCGGAGGCGAGGCGAGTGCTCCCCTATGTGCTGCGATGTCAATGCCGAACGCGCCTCCGGACACCACGCACATACCTTTGGACGCCAGCTCGTATCCCATGTCGGCAGCAGTCTTCTCACCAACCCGGGTGCAGGCTCGTGATCCGACAATGGCGACGGTAGGGCGATCGAGCAGGTGGCCTCGCACCCATAGGCACACCGGCCGCTCGTGTTCCAAGTCGTTCAAAGCCTCAGGCCATTTGCTATCGCTCGGAATCAGCAGCTGACCACCGACGCGTTCAATCCATTCAAGGTCCCCGGCCGGGTCGGCGACCACGGCTCGTGGATGCCAGCGCTTCCAGACAGTCTCCCAATCCCGAGGAATTCCCTGCGCAGTTCGCTCAAGTGCAAGTGGCAAGCTGCCCGGCGTGTCTGCACACACCCAGGCGATCGCCTCATCATCGCCCAGAGCGAGGCGAAGCGCATGGGCGTACACGTCACCCGGTTCGATCACACTGGACCACCAGGCAGCAATATGATGCTCATCGGGCAGTAGGGGGATCGTCATAATCTTCTCCTGTTCGAAGTGAATACGCCATCGTGAAGTCATTCATGGTGGGATGGTTGTGACCTGCCAGATCAGCGATCGTCCATGCCACTCGCAGGACTTTGTCCGCGCCGCGCATTGACAGTGAGCCGCAATCCACTGCGCGCGACATTGCGCATGCGATTGCCTCGTCGGGCATGAAATCCCGCCGCAGGACGGAGCCAGGAACTTCTCGGTTGAGTCTCCAGGGTGTCCCCTCGAAGCGGCGGCGTTGTCGCTGGCGGGCCTCCTCCACACGCTCGCGAACGCATGCCGAAGTCTCCCCCGTATCCATCGCGAAGTCTCCCGCGGTAGGTCTGGACACATTCAATTGAATGTCGACACGATCAAGAAGCGGTCCAGACAGGCGCGACAAGTAGCGGCGCTGCTGCATGGAGGTACATGTGCATCGAGCATGCTTGGAGTTCCGGTTACCACAGGGGCACGGGTTGGTCGCCAAGACGAGCTGAAAAGATGCCGGGAACGTGACGGTTGCGCGCGAGCGGTGAATCGTCATCACACCGTTTTCCAACGGTTCACGTAAGGCATCCATCACTGAGGGGGCAAACTCAGCAGCTTCATCAAGAAACAGCACTCCCCCATGTGCAAGGGAGATGGCGCCTGGTCGCCCCACTGATTGTCCCCCACCCACGAGGGCCGGCATCGATGCCGAGTGGTGTGGAGCTTCGATCGGAGGCTGAGTGATCAGTCCGTGCTCTGCGCTCCACGCCTGCGCCAGACAGTGCAGCGCGGTCGTCGTGAGTGATGTGTCAGTATCCAAAGGTGGCAGGATGGTCGGCAACGCGCGCGCAAGCATGGTCTTTCCGGCTCCTGGCTCCCCTATCAACATGATGTGGTGTCCCCCTGCTGCGGCGATCTCAAGGCCTGTCCGGGCATAAGACTGGCCTCGTACATCGCTCAAATCAAGTAAGGACGGACACTGCGCGCTGGAACTGTAGTGATCGCACTCGCCCTCGGAAGGATGGGAGAAGCCTACGCTTCCGCTGCGCTGGGCAATGCCGCCAACAGATTCGACTAAATCCGCCAGATGCTCGTAGCCGTGGACGGATACACCCGGCACCAGCGCCGCCTGAGCGACACTTGCTGCTGGGACCACGATATCGGTGGTGCCGCCTCGTGCAGCACCTATGACAGCTGCGAGAAGGCCAGGCGGAGGCCGCAGCGACCCATCCAGACCCAGTTCGCCCAAGAAAAGCGTGTCCACCACAGCGTCGGGCGGGATCTGTCCACTGGCCAGCAGAACAGACAGTGCGATCGCCAAATCAAACCCTGATCCTGACTTGGGTAGGCCGGCCGGTGACAGGTTGACGGTGACGCGCTGGTTGGGAAGGCCCAGCCCGCAGGCACTGAGTGCGGAGCGCACACGGTCCTTGGATTCACGCAAAGACGCGTCCGGTAAACCGACCAGAGTAAATGAGACCACACCGTTCGCGACAGATGTCTCCACATTGACTATGTGACCATCCATGCCGATCAACGCAATCGTGCGGATCGAGGCCGTCTGCCCACTCATAGCTGAATGCCCTGACACCAGGTGATATCCGCATTGCGACGCAGCCATTGAGCGCCGTGGCCGCTCTCAAGTGCGCGACTCAAGCATGCTGCCCGGCTGGGGCTGACCTCGATTGAGACCACATCAAATCTGATCGGCGCTTCCGGCCGGTTGGCCGCGCACCATGCGGCCGCTGCCTGCGCGATGCGCGTGAACTTAACGTGTGTCACGGCTTCGAGGCCACTGCCGAACCTGTCACCAATACGCGTTTTCACTTCAATAAAGGTGGTCATCCTCGTGCCGCTACGCGCAATGAGGTCAATCTCGCCGCGAGTCCCGTTTCTCCAGTTACGTGCGAGGACCTCGTATCCACACTCCTGTACGACGCGGGAAGCGCAGTCTTCTCCGGCGCGGCCCAGTGTGCCTCGCCAGTCGATGCGTTCGTCGGTTGCTGTCATAGTGCAACCATGCCAACGAGGTCGAGTCAGTGGCTATCGCGGCTTCAGTATCTGTGGATGCGATGCCTGTACACACGGCATCTGTGGAAGGATCTCTTCCGGGAAAAATCCTGTGGATAGAGCTATTTGAACAGGTCGTAGGACCTACGGAATGTCAAGCTCAGGCTTCGACAGCTCTTCGACGTTGACATCCTTATACGTAATGACCCGCACTGACTTCACGAAGCGAGAAGAGCGGTAAATGTCCCACACCCATGCATCAGTCAACGTGAGCTCGAAGAAAACGTCGCCGCCCATCGGTCGGGCCTGCACATCAACCTTGTTGCACAGATAGAAGCGTCGCTCGGTTTCCACCACGTACGAAAACAGTCCGATCACGTCGCGGTACTCACGAAACAGGTCAAGTTCGAGGCTATTCTCGTAGCCTTCCAGATCATCTGCGCTCACGGTATCATCATGCCCTGTTCGTCAAATTCGTGCTGGGCTCCACGCCGGGAAGTTTCCACGAACGCCGATGCTGGTCACACGCACCCATGCGGCTCAGGGCGTCAATATGGGTGCGCGACGCGTACCCTTTGTTGTGAATCCAGTCGTATCCTGGATCCTCCAACGAGCACATCAATCTGTCTCGCTCCACCTTCGCCAGAACGGACGCAGCGGCAATGACTGCACATTCTGCATCTCCATGCACGCGCGTCATGATGGAAACGTCAGTGCCGACGGGAGAAACACCGAGAAGATCTGCAGCGAGCCAGTTATGAACACCATCAAGTAACGTCACCCCGATAGTGGCTCCATCCCCTCTCACCGCTTCAATCGCCCGCGATGCTGCCAATCTTAAAGCGCCGATGATGCCACCCTCGTCAATTTCTGCGGGGCTGGCCATGCCGACTGCCGAGGCGGCGACCCACTGGTGAATAGGGTCAACGAGCTCTTCTCGAGCGCGCGCAGAGAGCATCTTTGAGTCTGCAAGTCCAACAGGAGCAGGTCCCGATTTTTCAGTCACGAGGGCGACTCCCACGGCAACGGGACCAGCAATTGCGCCGCGTCCCACTTCGTCCACACCTAAAACGGTGGGATACGACTGCAGCAATTCGCACTCGACGTCACGTGTGGCAAAGCGGCGAAGCTGACGCATCACGAATCTTTGACGGCTGAGAAAACATCACGATCGCCTAGCCAGCTCCAGTGACCGAGGGGCCACAGCACCATCGTTGCGCGGCCGACGATCTCGTCAGTGTCAATGAATGCGTTCTCGAGCGGGTTCATATGGAAACGTGAGTCAGCGGAATTCGGGCGATTGTCCCCCATCACCCACACTGATCCTTCGGGGACGGTGACGTCGAATTCCATACGCGATGCTGGTTCGCCTGCAGGAATGTACGGTTCGGTGATCTCCTGGCCATTGACGGTGAGTGCGCCGTTCGCGGTACAGCATTGGACACGGTCTCCGCCTACTCCGATGACGCGCTTGACCAGCGTCTGTTCGCCGTTGGCTGGGAGGATGCCGATAAATTCTCCCACCGAACGCAGGATTCTCCCTGCACCTTCTGATTCTGCGCGAGGAAGCCATCCTTTTGCATCGTTGAACACGATCACGTCACCGCGCTCGATATCGCCTCGGAAGGCCGAAATTCGTGAGACGACGATGCGGTCATTTTCGACGAGCGTGGAACGCATCGAGGGCGAGGGAATCCAGAACATCTGGAAAATAAAAGCGCGAATGACGGTGGACAGGACGAGTGCACCCACCACGATGATGACGCACTCTTTCAACCATGAGAAACCGCTTGACTTCTTCTGCAAAGAGTCATCCTGGTCGGAGTCGTGGTAGCGCTTCCTGTGCTGGATCGGTTGGTAGTTCACGCGTTGACTTCCTCTGAAACTGAGGCCCGGTACCGTGGAGGTACCGGGCGCTCGTGAGTCTCGTTCACTCACTGAACTCGCGGTGCTCGCGCACACGCGCCGCCTTGCCATGACGATCACGCAGGTAGTACAGCTTCGCGCGGCGCACATTACCGCGGGAAGTGACCTCAATGTGGTCAATGGTAGGCGTGTGGATCGGGAAGGTACGCTCAACGCCGACACCGAATGAGATCTTTCGGACGGTGAACGTCTCGGACACGCCGTGACCACGGCGTGCAATAACGATCCCCTGGAAGACCTGAATACGGCTACGGTTACCTTCAACGACTCGTACGTGAACCTTCACCGAGTCTCCAGCACGGAAAACCGGAATGTTATCGCGCAATGACGGTGCATCAACAGCATCCAGTTTCTGCATTTTTACTCCTCAACGTTTCTGCCGCAGGTCAGTCCCGTTTATACGGCGGATCTTGGTCCGCAATTCTTGAGCAGATCGTGCTTTCTGGCGCTCCCCCCGCGGCAGGCTACGCCCAGCTGATCTGACGTTCTAGTGTGCCACAAGAATCGGGTGCTTCCCAAGTCCTGTGAGCTATTCGTGGCGTGATCGCGGCGTGATGTTACGCACGAATACGTCATCGATATTGGCTTTCTCCCCCACCATGAACGTGCGCCTGCCGGCAACTGAGAAACCATGACGCTTGTAGAACGTCTGCGCGCGTTTATTGGCGATCGAGGTTCCCAGGGCAATCTGTGAGTTGCGCCCCTGAGCTTCCACATCTGCGACCGCACGCTCGATCATCGCTCCGGCCACACCTGACCCCTGCCAGAATTCTCTCACGTAGCATTTGGACAGATATGCCGCCCCTAGCTCAAGCTTCCCAGGCCGCACCATCTGGGTAGGCATTCCGTCGGGCCCGGACAGAATAGTCAGGGTGTAGCCGATCAGCTCCGATGAAGCACCGCGCAACTGCGCGACCAGGATCCGGTAGACGGACGGGGACGCGAGCATGCGTTCAAATTCGCTGGGAGACAGGCTTTCCCCAATGAAGGCTGCAATATCGTCCTGACTGACGTAGTCCGGACATGCCAGTGGGAACGTGTTGGCTGCAAGCTCAGAAAGAGCCTCTGCTTCCCCTTCACGCGCCAGCCGTATCATGACATCGCGTCGCCTGGGGGTGATGATCGTGCCGGCACCGGCCAGCACTTCCTTGTCGCGGGTTGACAGGCATTGTGCATCGAGCCGATCAATGAGGTCGGGCCGACGGTGAGCAGTTCTGACCAGTGATCGATCACGGCGCCACCGGTCAATCTCGGCGTGGTTGCCGCTGGTGAGCACGTCGGGCACGTCAATGCCGCGCCACGATCTGGGCCTGGTATACACAGGATATTCGATCAGACCATCGGGCCCATAGGATTCTTCGTCAAGAGATTCAGGATTGCCGAGGACACCCTCGAGCAGTCGTGACACGGATTCGATCAGGACGAGTGCTGCGGCCTCGCCGCCATTGAGGATGTAGTCGCCGATGGAGTATTCGAGGACTTCCACTTCCTGCTCGCGGTAGAAGTCGGCAACGCGTTGATCGATACCTTCATATCGTCCGCAGGCAAGGATGATCTGGTCGACTTCGGCAAGTTTTTCCACACGGCGCTGATCCAGCGGCGTGCCGGACGGGGTCGGAATCGCGAGGACTCTTCGGGCGGAGTCAGAGTGGGAATCAGCCAGGTCGACACTCAGAACCTGGTCGATGCCGCGGCCCCACACGTCGGGCCGCATCACCATTCCTGCTCCCCCGCCGTACGGCGCGTCATCGACAGTGCGATGACGATCCGTTGTCCATTGACGCAGATCATGGGTGTGAATGTCGAGTAGACCCGCGTCCTGGGCCTTGCCCAGAAGGGACAGGTCCAGGACGTCAAAGTAGTGCGGGAAGATGGTGAGCAGATCAATTCGCACGCCGCTATTCTCCGTCCATGTCGTAGTTATCGTCGAACAGACCCGGGATCGGATCAATCGTCATGGTTCCCTCGTCCACGTTGACTTCCGGTACCAGGGCGCTGACAAATGGCACCAGTACTTCCCGGCCATCGGCATCGACAATGATGAGATCTTGCGCAGCTCCGGGCTGCATACCGGTGACTGTTCCCAGGTGTTCGCCCAGCAAAGTGACGGCTTCCAGTCCGGTGAGCTGGTGGGGATACCACGCGTCATCCTCATCGAGGGCATCCACCATTAATTCCGTGCCGCGCAGGTCCTCAGCCTGTTCGCGGGTGGAAATTTCTTCGAAGCCCGCCAGGACGCGGTCTTTGTGTGCACGCAAAGATCGCATCGTCAAAGTGCTGTATTCGCTGTGAGAGGTGTGCACAGTGGTGCCGGGAGCCAGCGCCTGGGGCCGGTCCGTCGTGACTGTCACGTACACTTCGCCCTTCAGGCCGTGGGCCGTCCCCACCACTGCCGCTCTGAGCTGCATCTTTGCTCCTCACGGTATTGTGGGGTCCGGCTCATGTTGAGCGGACCCCACACCTATGCCATATACAGCCTTGGCGCTGTTACTCCTGGTCAGTATCAATCACGTCAACCCTGACGGAGCCGCGAGTCGACAGGCCGTTCATCACGGCGCGCAGTGCGCGTGCGGTGCGACCCGACCGGCCGATCACGCGACCCAGATCATCCGGGTTAACCCGAACTTCCAGCAGCTGCCCGCGCCGGATCGACCGCCGCGTGACACGCACATCGTCAGGATTGTCGACAATTCCGCTGACAAGGTGTTCCAAGGCATCGGCCAGCATTACTCAGCGTCCTTTTCCTCAGCTGGAGCCTCGGCTGCCTCGGCAGCCGGTTCTTCTGCGGATTCTTCGGCTGGGGCGTCGGTTTTAGCTTCGGCTGCCTCGGCTGCTTCAGCCGAGGCCTGAGCCTTGGCTTCAGCCTCGGCCTTTTCCTTTTCAGCTGCAACCTTGGCCTTACGCTTTTCAGCATCTTCCTCAGCGGCCTTAATGGCCTTTTCGGCTTCTGCTGACTGATCGGTCTCAGCGACCTTGACGCGCGAGACGGCGTCCTTCTTGCCGTTGAACTTGGCAATGTCACCGGTCAGCACGAGCAGGTTACGCACCGTGTTCGAGGGCTGCGCACCCACTGAAAGCCAGTACTGCGCGCGCTCGGAGTCGATCTTAATGATAGAGGGGTCGCGGGTCGGATCATAGATGCCGACCTCTTCAATGACCTGACCATCGCGCTTCTTACGCTGGTCAACGACAACGACGCGGTAGAAGGGCGCATGGATCCTACCAATGCGCTTCAAACGAATACGAACTGCCACTTGTGTGGTCACTCCTGTTTCTAACTCGGGTTGGATCGCACATGGTATCGGTGGGAAACACGATGTCACGATAGATCCTGGACACAGTCTCGAGTGGTGAGAGGGACCAACCCTCGACCGGGTACAGCACTCCATTGTGCCACGCATCGGTCTCAATTCCCAGATCTTGTTCCTCTCATCCTCTGTTTCCTGGCGTGTGATCGATCACGACGAGGGCTCACGAGAAGTGGAAATTCAGTGGGTGAAACACCACAATAGCCTTATGAGCACACATGGTGACGTCACGAATGATGATGAGCGCATTGCTCACGACCTGGCGATCCTGGCGGGGGCTGCAGCGCGCGCCGTGGCCAGCTATCTGCGGCGCGCTGTCAGCCACGTTGAATCCGTTGACTTCAAAGCTGACCACCACGATCCGGTCACTGTACATGACAAGCGCGTGGAATCTGCGCTGCATGTTCTCCTGGGCTATTTTGTTCCGGGCTCACGCGTACTGGGTGAGGAAACTGGTGAACGCACCCTGCCCCGAAAATTCGACGGGCCGACCGAGGAGTTCACCGAGGACTTCGAATTTCCCACATCCCCCCTGGTTCAGGGTGCCAGGCGCCGCTGTATGTCGCTGGCTGAGCGCGTCAGGTGGATCGTCGACCCCATCGACGGGACGGCGAATTTCGCAGCCGGAATGCCTTATTTCAACACGTCAATCGCTGCTGAGCTGGACGGCGCAGTCGTTGCTGGAGCAATCAATGCTCCGATCATGGATCACCTGTTCCTCGCTGATCTCACTCATGCGTGGCTGCGCACTGACGGGGAAGACATCGACATTCACGCCCAGGGTCCCACGAGCGAGCGAGACGCGGTCGTGCTGTCATATCACCCGTCACTGCATTCATTCATTAACGATCCTGCCGGTTCAGCTGAAGAATACACTCGCCTAGCGTCAACATATCAGGCTGTTCGTCGGCCAGGTGCCGCAGCCCTCGACCTGGCGATGGTCGCGTCTGGAAGGGCTGGTGCAGTGCTGGCCGGGACGATGAAGCCGTGGGATGTGGCAGCCGGTATCCACATGGTCAAGGTGGCAGGCGGGAACGTCGTGAATGCCCCGATGGGCACTGATCTTCCCGACGGAGTGCGTCCAGGCGTGGCAGCGTGGGTCGGCTCGATGGAGGCCCCCGTCCTCCAGGAGCTTCTTCACCAGGCTGACAGCCGGCGCTCAGGCGACGCGCGTCCCGCCCAAGATGACGGCGACCGGTCGTGACAGTTCGGTAATGTCTGCACGAGGATCAGCCTCGTAGACCACGCAGTCAGCTGGCGCGCCATCGTACAGACTGGGATAGCCGAGGGCGTCGCGAGCCTGCCAGGTCGCGATGTCGAGAATCTTGGCTGGCGGCATGCCTGCCGTGTGCCATCGGGCAAGTTCTGCTGGAAGGGATCCGTGATCCTGGTAGCCGCCGGCATCTGTTCCGGGAAGCAGGTGGACTCCTGAATCGAAGAGGCGCTCATAATGGTCGTGTCGTCCCTCGTAAAGCGTGCGCATGGTCTGCGCGTAGCGCGCGAACTTGCCGTCGGCAGCCTGCGCGAAGGATTCGAAGAGTTCGATTTGGCAGAGCGTGGGTGTGATGACAACACCTTGCCGTCTGGCCTCACTGAGCTGATCATCGTCCATACCGGAACCGTGTTCGATTCCGTCGACGCCGGCTGCCAGCAGATCATCGATTGCTGCGTGAGAAAACGTGTGAGCGGTCAGGCGCGCGCCAGATTCGTGCGCGGCGGCAACTGCGTCACGCAGGACCTCACCTGGCCACAGGGGGCGCAGATCCGATTCTGATCCTTCACTGCGGTCGATCCAGTCCCCCACGATTTTGACCCATCCATCCGAGCGGGCCGCTTCCTGTGCGACCGCTTCAGGCAGTTGCGAGGGCGTGGCCAGTTCGCGCGAAATGCCACGAATGTAGCGTTTAGGGCGTGACAGGTGTGTGCCGCAGCGGATCAAGTGCGGCAATGTGGGATCGTGTTGAATATGCGACGTATCGACAGGACTGCCGCAGTCACGCATGAGCAAAACTCCGCTGTCACGGTCTGCTTGAGCCTGCCGAATCTGTGTTTCCTGATCGACAGGACCGTGAGGACCCAGGCCAATGTGACAATGCACGTCAACGAGGCCGGGAATGATCCACCCGATCAGTTCCTCTTCATCCGCGGCCGGAGGCTGCGCGGCCGTGGAGATTCTGCCGTCACAAATCGACCAGGAGCCTTGCGTCCATGCGGCGGGCTGCGACCCGTCTGAGGAGGGACGCCACAGAGCTGTTCCTGTCAGGCGCATGATATCCGTCAGAATCCGTTGAGCATGCGCTGAATATCCTCGGGGAGTTGGTCCATAGAGGGGCGCTGGGCAGCGCCCTGGCCCTGACCAATGCCGAATGCGCTACCCGACGAGGACGCATTGTTCCTGCGTTCACTGGCTGGAAGCATTGCTTCGAGTTCCTGCTGGCGACGCTTAGCTGGGTTTCCTGAACGCGCCTTCTTCTTTACGCGCGCACGCTGAGCCTTGGCACGGCGTGCATCTTCACGCTGTTTGGCGCGGCCACCATGTCCCGGCATATTCCCCATTCCGGGGAAGCCGCCGGCAGCGCCCATTTGACCCATCATCTCGCGGGCTGCTTCGAAGCGCTTGACCAGTGCGTTGACTTCCGTCACCGTGGTACCTGAACCGCGGGCAATACGGGCACGGCGCGATCCGTTGAGAATCTTGACGTCGTTGCGTTCGGCGGGCGTCATGGAACGGACGATTGCTTCGACACGGTTGACTTCTGACTCATCGAAGTTGGCGAGCTGGTCCTTCATCTGCGCCATTCCCGGAATCATTCCCAGAACCTTGCGCATGGATCCGAGTTTGCGGACCTGCTGGAGCTGGTTGAGGAAGTCTTCGAGGGTGAGCTGGCCACTCATGGCCTTCTCAGCGACCTTCTCGGCTTCCTCCTGATCCATCTTCTTTTCGGCCTGCTCGATCAGGGTCAGAACGTCACCCATATCAAGAATTCGGCCGGCCATGCGGTCTGCGTGGAATCGTTCAAAATCGTCAAGGCCTTCGCCCGTTGAGGCAAAGAGGATCGGCGCACCGGTCACGCCGCGTACGGACAGCGCAGCGCCGCCTCGGGCATCGCCGTCAAGTTTCGACAAGACGACACCGGTAAAGCCGACGCCATCCCTGAACGCGGTCGATGTCTGCACGGCATCCTGGCCAACCATTGCGTCCAGGACGAACATGATTTCGTGCGGATTGACGGCGTCACGAATCGCGATTGCCTGATCCATCATTTCCCGGTCAACACCGAGGCGCCCAGCGGTATCGACGATTGCCACGTCGAAACCATTGTTGATGGCGTAGTTGACGCCGGTTCGCGCCACGTAGACAGGATCACCGACTCCGTTCCCCGGCTCCGGAGCCCAGACCTTGACTCCGGCACGCTCGCCCAGAACTTGCAGCTGCTGGACGGCATTTGGGCGCTGAAGGTCCGATGCAATCAGCATGACCTTCTTGCCTTCTTCCGTCAGCCACTTGCCGAGCTTGCCGGCAAGGGTTGTCTTACCGGCACCCTGAAGGCCGGCCAGCATGAACACGGTCGGCCCCCGGTCAGCGAAGTGGAGTTCACGCGTTTCGCCGCCGAGGGTTTCGACCAGCTGGTCGCGCACGATACGCACAACCTGCTGACTGGGGTTCAGACCCTGTGAGCGGGTCGCTCCGTAAGCGCGTTCACGCACTGCGGCGGTAAATTCGCGGACGACAGGAAGGGCAACGTCAGCGTCAATCAGGGCGCGTCGGATCTGACTGACTGTTTCATCAACGTCAGATTCGCTGAGAATACCGTGCCCGCGAAGTTGTTTGAACGATTCAGTGAGACGATCTGACAGGTTGGAGAACACTGGATCCCTTCCTTCTCCGATGTGGACGCAATGGTCTTACACTAGCGCACCCACGGCGCCGTGTGCTTACGTGGCAGGCTGTCCCACAATTGCCTGAATGAATGACTCGGCATCGAAGGGCGCCAGATCGTCGACGCCCTCTCCCAGCCCCACCAGCTTGACAGGAACTCCGAGTTCCCTTTGGACCGACACCACGATTCCGCCCTTTGCGGTGCCATCCAGCTTCGTCAGGACGATTCCTGTCACTCCAGCCACTTCTGCGAAAATTTCCGCCTGGCGCATACCGTTTTGGCCGGTCGTCGCATCGAGGACCAGGAGGACCTCGTCAACGGGACTGACACGTTCCATGACGCGCTTGACTTTCCCGAGCTCATCCATCAGACCTGACTTGTTCTGCAGTCGGCCCGCCGTGTCCACAATCACGACGTCAACGCCGTCGTCGACACCGCGGTGTACGGCATCAAAAGCGACGGATGCGGGATCGGCGCCTTCACGGTCGGATCGGACCACGTCAACCCCCACGCGGTTGCCCCACGTCTCCAGCTGGTCAGCCGCTGCGGCGCGGAATGTATCAGCAGCACCGAGCAGGACTGTCTTGTCCTGTGCAACAAGCAACCGGGCCAGTTTGCCAATCGTCGTCGTCTTACCTGTTCCATTGACGCCGATCACCAGCACAGACGCACTGACCTTGGTGCCGTTTTCATCAATGTGCGGCTCGCAATGCAGGGAACGATCCATAGTCGGGTCGACCAGTGCCAGAAGCTCTTCGCGTACAATCGTGCGGGCTGACTCGGCATCTGAATGTCCCTCAACCTTGACGCGGGTGCGCAGCCGCTCCATGAGTTCTTCGGTGGCCGGCAATCCCAGGTCGGCCATCAGAAGTGAATCTTCGATCTCTTCCCAGTCTGCCGCGTTGAGCTGCGCGCGCGAGAGAACTGAAAGGAGCGCATGTCCGATAGCGCCAGACTGCGCGAGGCGTCCGCGCAGACGTTGCATGCGGGAGGGAACGGATTCAGGGGTTTCGGTACGCGGTTGCGTCTCAACGTCAGGAGCCGCAGTGGTCTGACCGCTCTCAATAGTGGGTGTGCGGCGTTCTTCAAGTTCGGGGCTGGACTGTCGTCCTCGTACGCCCCACCAGATTCCCACGCCCACAAGGGCAACGAGAACCAACAGGCATACCAGACCGATCGGACTTGTCACAAAATCGGTGAAAGTGTTCATAGTCCTATCATGGCCTATTTAATGCGTGAGTTGCATTTTACGCACGCGTCCGCGCCGCGATGCAGCCTCCATGCGTGTGGCCGCCTCTTCGACACGTACTGCTGCATCCTCGAGGCGTTCATATCCAGGCAGGTCGGTCGCATCGACATACGCCGAGCCGTCTCGCCCATTGCTCCGGAGCATCGTGTCCAGGCTGACAAGCTGAGGATCGATATCCGCGTCCTCATCTGTTCGCGCCGGGTCAGCCCAGCGTTTCGACTGGTCTTTCCAAAGAGACTGCCATGATTGGGCGCCTCGGCGTGACAAGGCCAGGCTTGCCAGGACGCCTCCTGCCAGAGCCACAACAACCAACGTTGTCAGCACGATGACCACAAGAGAACCAAACATGTCTTCATTGTCATGTGTGACGCCAGCGAGAGCCACAGTAAACGCCGCACATGCTCAATTTGTTATCTGTGATCTCCTAAGCATCTGCCAGGCGCTGCGAGACGACGGTTGTGACCCCGTCACGCATCGTCACGCCGTAGAGCGCATCAGCGATTTCCATCGTGCGTTTCTGGTGGGTGATAACAATCAGCTGGCTTTCTTCCTGCAGCTCCCGGAAGATTTCGAGCAATCGCGTCAGGTTCACATCGTCGAGGGCGGCCTCAACCTCGTCCATGACATAGAACGGTGAGGGACGCGCCTTGAAGATGGCGATGAGGAATGCCAGAGCTGCCAGGGAGCGTTCTCCGCCGGACAGCAGTGACAGGCGCTTGACCTTCTTGCCCGCCGGCCTGGCTTCGATCTCGATGCCCGTTGTCAGCATCGAATCTGGATCCGTCAGCGTCAGGTTGCCCTCGCCGTTGGGGAAAAGGACCTCGAAGGTGTGGGCAAACTGTTCGCGCGTGTCGTTAAACGCGGTGGTGAATGCGTCTTCGACCAGGCGATCGACGTCGTCAATGATATGCAGCAAATCGGCTTTCGACGATTTCAGATCATTGACCTGGGAAACCAGGAATTCGTGGCGCTTGGACAGTGCTTCGTGTTCCTCCAGTGCCAGTGGGTTCACGCGGCCAAGTTTTGCCAGGTCACGTTCAGCAGCCGCCAGTGCCTTTTCCTGTTCGGGGCGCGAAAAGGCAGTCGGGTCGCCCTCGCCTGAAAAATCCGGCACGAGGTTATGGGGGCCGAATTCTTCGATGAGCTGGTCAGCTTCCAGGCTGAGTTCCTCCATCGACCGGGCGGTCGCCTGTTCCAAGCGCATCATGGTCTGTGCACGTGCGATTTCGTCCTGGTGTGCCAGGCCGGTGATCTCGGCAATTTCAGCATTGACGGCATCGAGCGCGGCGCGCAATTCGATGCGCTCATGGCTTGACTGCTGACGCAGTGATTCAGCTTCGGCGCGCAGGTGTTCCCAGTGCTCAACGATTCGAGCGGCAACGTCCACGCCGTACTGAGCCTGTTCGGCAACGCGTTGGGCAATGAGCAGCTTGCGCCGGCGCTGGTCCTCACGTTGGGCGTATCGGCTGCGCTCCTCACGGCTGCGCGCTGCTGCCTGCCTGAGAGCTCGAGCCCTTCCTCCGCTTTGTCTCGACCGTTCTTCATTGGTGCGAAGTTCCAGACGCGTGGCCGTCTCATGTTCGCGAGCTTCGCGGGCTATGCGCGCGGCTTCGCCTGCTCTCTGTTGAGCCGGCTCAGCGTCGGGAGCCGGTTCCATGTCTTTGGAGGTGCTCAGCCGCTCGTCGGCGGTATCCACCTGGCTGCGTGCCCATTGAACATGCTCGGCGACTTTACGTGCGGTCGCCTCGCACCTTTGTGTCTCTGCCTGAGCAGCCTTGGCTGCCGACTGGGCGCGCGCGTATGCTTCAGCGAGCTTTGCGCGCTGCGAGTCCTGGGCACGCAAGGCTTTGAGCGCTTCGTTGGCAGCGCGGATCGCCTGATCGAGTACCTTATTTGCGTGAACCAGCTGTTCAGAGGCCTTCTGTTCGTCATCGAGGGCGTGGCGCGCTCCCTCAACGGCCTGTTCGTACTGAGCGCGCACACTCAACACCGAGGAAGTGGAGTGGCCAGATCCGATCAGTGACTCCCCCGTGACAACATCACCGTTGGACGTGACCACTGTTCGAACGTCGGGATGCTCCAGCAAGTCCTGCACTTCGTCGAGATCCCGGCACACGACGACGCTTTCGAGCAGCTTCGTGACGCTGCGCGAAACCGAGTGCGCGTGGGTGATGACGTCCAGCGCCCAGCGCGCTCCAGACGGAAGGGGACCACGTGGCTGCGGTTCCACCTCGTTATTGCCGTCGCCGTCACCGGCGCGCATCATGCGCATCTGTCCTTGTTGGTGTTCGCGGGCGTGACGCAGGCAGTCTATTCCGTTCGCCGTTCCGTCGACGATCGCGGCATCAGCCAGTGGGAACAGTGCTGCGGCAATGGCATCTTCCCAGCCCGGCTCAATGGTCAAGGCTTCAGGGACCGTTCCGAGGACACCGGAGCGGCCTGCCAATGTCGAAGTTGCGTCGTCGGGTGCGAGCTGCTCAGCCAACGTGTCACGGCGCGACTCCCACCTGGCTCGCTCGGCGCGTGCTTCCCGCTCACGCGCCACCAAAGCGTCAACCTGACTTCGGGCTTCATCGCGTTTGACGGAAGCCTGCGAGTGGTTGCGCGCAGCAGTGTCTTCGCTACCCTCGCCATCGGGAGCAGGCGTCTTTCGGAGGGCTTTCTCGGCTTCCTCCTGACGTTTGCGCGCGGCGCGCACCAGTTCTTCTGCTCGATTTTCCTCAGCTTCGGCAGCTACGAGGCGTGAGCGCGCAGATTCGACGTCGCCTGTCAGACGTGCGATCTTCTCACGTCGATCCGCTATCTGGCGCGTGATGCCGGACAGCGTCCCGTGGGCTTCTTCATCACGCTGCTCCGCCTCCTCACGAGCACTGATAGCCTCCTGCAGGCGCCGTCGGCACTCTTCTACTGTGCGCAGAAGCTCGGCGTCCTCGGCACTGGCCTCATCGGCACGCCTGTCCAGTTCGTCAGGATCGTCACCGGAGGGCGCATCAAGTGGACGTTCGAGGGAGGCAATCTTGTCGCGGGCCATCAGAACTGTTGCGCGCAAGGACTCCCCGATCGCAGTGAGGTCACGCCAAGCGGTATTCGCCTCAGTCAAACGCGGATCGGCTTCGCGTTCGCGCTGTTCACAAAGTTGAATACTTTCTGTCAGCTCGCGCGCGTGAACACGCAATTCCTGAGTCTTCTGGGTACGCACCTGGTCGGATTCGTCGTGCGCATTCAGGCGGTCGCGAAGGTCAACGATCTCATCTGCAATCAGGCGTGCCTTTGCGTCACGAACACGAGCCTGTATCGATTGTGCACGGCGGGCCGTTGCAGCCTGGCGTGCCAGTGGGCCAAGCTGGCGGTGGATTTCCTGCGTGAGGTCGAGGACCCTCACCAGATTCTGATCCATTTGCTCAAGCTTGCGCAGGGCGCGTTCCTTACGTCGGCGATGCTTGAGAACACCGGCGGCTTCTTCGATGAAACCTCGACGTTCCTCAGGTGTTGACGAAAGGATCTGATCGAGTTGTCCCTGACCCACGATGACATGCATCTGCCTGCCCATACCCGTGTCGGACAGGAGTTCCTGAACATCGAGCAGGCGCGCTGGGGTGCCGTTGATGGCATACTCTGATCCCCCACCGCGGAACAATGTGCGCGAGATCGTCACTTCTGAGTAGTCGATGGGCAGGGCCCGATCGGTGTTGTCGATGGTCAGATCAACTTGAGCACGCCCCAACGGTGCTCGCGAGGATGTTCCGGCGAAGATGATGTCCGCCATCTGTCCACCGCGCAACGTTTTGGCACCTTGTTCGCCCATGACCCAGGCAAGAGCATCGACGACGTTCGATTTGCCCGACCCGTTCGGGCCGACTACACACGTGATGCCGGGTTCTAAACGCAGCGTTGTCGCCGAAGCAAAGGATTTAAAGCCTCGTAACGTTAAATTTTTCAGGTGCACGTCTTTAAGAATACGTAAAAAGGCAGTTAAGCGTGCATTGCATCGTCGGCAAGCTCCGGGAACCACAGGGCAATCTCGCGTTGGGCAGAGTGCGGCGAATCTGATCCGTGCACGATATTTTCCGCGGTTGCGCGTCCCCACGCGCGGCCCAAGTCGCCACGGATTGTTCCTGGCTCGGCGTCAGTCGGGTCGGTTGAGCCGATTAGTCGGCGCACTCCGTCGACAACGCGTGTCCCTTCGACAACGGCAGCCACGAGCGGTCCAGACGACATGAATTCGATCAATGCAGGGTAGAAATGGCGATGGCGGTGTTCATGGTAATGTTCCTGAAGCAATTCTTCAGAGGCTTGCTGAACTTTCAGACCAACCAGCTTGTATCCCTTTGATTCAATCCGTCGCAGCACTTCGCCTGTCAATCCTCGCCTGTATCCATCAGGCTTGACCAGCACCAGTGTGCGTTCATGGGAGCCGTCTGTGCGTTCGTGTGCCGACATAGCATTCCCCCTCGTAGATGATCGTGCACTTCATGCAGCCTTTCGGCCACTAGGTCAAAAGACCTACATTATTATGCAGTCACTCTTCGAGCTTGTCGACCAGTGCATCTATTGCTTCCTGTGCCTGCGGTCCTGTGGCACGCAGCTGCACAATGTCACCCTGACGCACCCCCAGCGCCATCACTTCCAACGCTGACCCTGCATCGGCTCCGTTGACGAATACTTCTGCATCGAATGAGCCAGCTAAGCGAGCCAACAATGCAGCCGGACGCGCATGGAGCCCTACCGGGTCGGCCACTCGCGCAGTTGCCGTCACAACGTGGTCAGCGGTGTCTTCGTTTTCGTGAATCACGACGCGTCCCACCGGGGAGGCGGCAGAACGCGGCGTGTCAGGAGCGCCAGCCCGTTCAGCTGCGGCGCGCACCTCACTGCGACTACTGCCTGATTGCGCACTGATCGCAGCAGCAATGGTGCCTTCAACGAGTGGAGCATGCGCGTGTTCCAACGCCTCGAAGTCTTCCATTTCCTGGACGGATTCCACGGTCAGATCTGCTGAGCCCATGTCGGTCAGACACACGACGCCTGCACCGTCATGGCCGGTCTCGATTGCTCCGAGTGCGCGGGTAATCGCAGAGGCAACCTTGTCGTAGGAGGTGCCCAGCGAGCCGTCCTGAATTCCCCCCGCGCATTCGATGTGCACGTCGGGTGCCATCTGCTCTGCTACTTCCCGCACGCCCCTCGCCAGGAGGTCACTGTGGGACACGATTACGAGGGCGACTCTTGAGCTCATCGGTTATCCACCGACTTTGCGCCCTTAGCCGCAGCTCGAATAATCATCGCTGAGGAGGCGGCTCCAGGATCGCGGTGGCCTACTGAGCGCGGCCCCAGATATGATGCGCGCCCCTTCGTGGCCTGCATGTCGATCGTGGCTTCAACGCCTTCTTCGGCAGCGCGCGCGGCGGCCTCGAGAATCTCGCAGATCGGGCGCTCCACTTTGGCAGCATCATGAGCGGCGCGAGCGGCCGGTGCCCACGCATCGACCATCGTCTTTTCGCCTTCTTCTGCCTTGCCTCGGGCCTGGATGCCTTCCAATGCTGCGTCGAACATGGCCACCACGTCCCGGGCGGAGATTTCCTGTCCTGTCAGTGCCTGTGATGCGCGCAGGAACGCTGTGCCATACAGTGGGCCGGCAGCTCCGCCAACCGTGGACATCAGGGTCTTCGCAACTGTTTTGAGCAGGGCCGCTGCAGCTTCGTGCGCATGGTCATCGGACTCCATCGCGTCGCGAACGGCACTGAAACCGCGATCCATATTCTCACCGTGGTCGCCATCCCCGATGTGTCGATCCAGGTCAATCAGATATTCTCTGTTGTCTGCGATCGTGTGCACAGCAGTCATCATCCATTCGCGGATCCACTGCTCGTTTAGCGTCTCACTCATCTATGCTCCTGATGTCATTTCCAGGCCGGCGTGCATACGGGAGCATCGAAAAGCTCCACGATGTCGTTGTCCGCCCGTAATAGGGTAACCGAAACACCCGGCATTTCCAGTGACGTCACGTAGTCACCGACAAGGCTGCGTGCCAGATTGATTCCGTCACGCTGCAGCAATTCGGCCACGTGACGGTACACAATGTACAGCTCGCTGAGCGGGGTTCCGCCCATGCCGTTGACCAGCGCAATCACGGATTCGCCTGCTTCGAGGGCCAGATCGGAGCGAACCTTGTCGTAAAGTTCCTCAGTCAGCGTGTCCGCAGTTTCCATCTGACCGCGCCGGTATCCCGGTTCGCCGTGGATTCCGATCCCCAGTTCAATCTCGTTGTCACCCAGTTCAAAGGACGGGCGTCCTGCATGTGGCACGGTGCAGGGCCCCAGTGCCAATCCCATCGATCGGACATTGTCGATCACGTGCTGAGCGATGCGGGTGACAGTGTCCAGATCGTCTCCGCGTTCGGCTGCTGCGCCAGCGATCTTCTCCACTAGAACCGTGCCTGCCACGCCCCGTCGTCCGGCTGTATAAAGCGAGTCCTCCACTGCGACATCATCATTGACGGTAACGGTGGCAACGTCGATGTCGTCCATCTGCACCAGTTCGGCAGCGGTTTCAAAGTTGAGGACATCGCCCGTGTAGTTCTTGACGATGAACAGCACGCCCGCTCCGCGTTCGACAGCCAATGCGGCCTGCGCGATCGGGTCAGGTGTCGGTGACGTGAACACGGCACCGGGCACAGCGGCATCCAGCATGCCTTTCCCAACGTATCCCGCATGTAATGGTTCGTGGCCCGACCCACCACCAGAGACGATGGCAACCTTCCCCTGATCCTTCGCCTGTGCACGAGTGACATAGGCTGGATTCGTATGGACGGTGACGAGGTCGGCGTACACACCACCGAAGCCTTGCAGAGCCTGCTCAACTACTTGATGAACGTCGTTGACCAGTTTTTTCACCAGTGCCTCCTTGAACCAATCAATCTCACATCCATGGTGCCATCCTTCATGGATTTTAACCACGGAAACGGCGACACTCGTGGAAGTCAGCGGCCGTTAGCCTGGGAGACGATCTGCGTGGCCTGCCCTGCCAGTACAATCGAGCCGAACACGATGACGGCCACATTTTCACCCGGCTCAGCGCGTGTTTCCACACGGGTGGCAGCTTCCGCTATTGCTTCGGCGATGTCAGGAATCCGACTCACCCTCGTATCATCGAAGACATCCTCAGCAATGGCCTGCACGTCGTCGAGTTCCATCGCCCGCTCAGAATCCATCTGGGTGACGATCAGCTCGTCCATCACGGGTTCAACTTCGCCGAGCATCGTGTCCACGTCCTTATCCGCCATCGCCGCGAACACGCCGACCACGTGAGCCAGACCGAGATCGTCGATGGCGGCGCGAACGGTACGCGCACCTGCCGGGTTGTGGGCTCCATCCACGATGATCATGGGTGAGCGTCGCACGACCTGCAGCCTGCCCGGTGATGTCACTGCACCGAATGCCTGCTCGACCACCTGCGCGTCCAATGCGCGCTCACCGATGAACGCTTCCACACCTGCCAAAGCGGCCGCGGCATTGTACGCCTGGTGCTCGCCATGAAGGGGAAGGAAAATATCGGTGTACATCGCATGCGGAGTGCGCAGTGACATGAGCTGCCCGCCTACTGCCCTTTCACGAGTCACGACCTCAAAGTCTGTGCCCTCCACCAGGAGGCGCGCACCCACCTGGTCGGCGCGCTCGCGCAGAATCTCGAGCACCTCGTCACGCTGGTGGGCAACAACAGTGATCTGGCCGGGTTTGATGATGCCGGCCTTTTCATGGGCAATGTCCGTGACCGTCTTGCCCAGCCACTTTTGGTGATCAACGTCGATCGGCATAATGACACCGACCTGACCGTCCACCACGTTGGTGGAATCCCACGTGCCTCCCATACCGACTTCCACCACAGCCGCGTCGACCGGATAGTCTGCGAATGCAGCCAACGCCATGACAGTGAAAACTTCGAAGAACGACAGTGTCGGGCCACCCTGCTCGATCGAGCTGTGGTCAACCATGTCGATATAGGGCTGCACATCGTGGTAGGCATCAATGAAGGCCCGGTGCGAGATGGGCTCTCCGTCCAGGCAGATGCGTTCGCGAACGTCCAGCAGGTGCGGCGACGTGAAACGGCCCGTGCGCAGGCCCAGCGCTCCCAGCAGGGCATCCATCATGCGTGCAGTTGTCGTTTTGCCATTCGTGCCCGTGATATGCACGCTCGGGTAAGACGTGTGGGGATCGTCCAGAATATCCATCACGCGAGACACGCGCTCCAGGCTGGGTTGGACTTTGTGTTCCGGGGCGCGCGCCACAATTGATTCGTAGATGCGTGCCACTTCCGCGCGTTCCTGGGCAGCCTGCTGCGCGTCGTCGAGCATGCGTTCGTGATCTTCTTCGTCCGAGGGTGTCCCGTCCTCGTCCTCATCTGATTCGATTTCAGCCAGGATCGACGGATCGGGTCCGAGCAGGAGCGAATTCTCTACCAGTGCACGCAATGCCTCGGCTCGCTCCCGGTCTGCCCGATCCGCCGCTTCTTCGGCTTCCTGACGAGCCTGGTCGGCCTGACGGTCCGCCTCAGATGGCTCATCTGCAGCCTCAAGGTAGGGCAGCAAATCCGCAGGAATGCCACTGGGTTCCTCGTCGGAGCCAAAGAAGGCGGGATGGTCACTCATGGAACAGGGTTCTCCTTCAGTTGTCTGCGTGCACGCTGACGTGCGCTGCCAGCGTATCGCCTGGAACGATGGAAACGGACAGCGACAGTGTTTCGTGCGCGATCATGTCTCGATGCGTTTCCGCATCCGCCACGTGTTCCTCTGGCACGGTCAGCTCCAGGTCGATGCG
Source organism: Pauljensenia sp. UMB10120 (assembly GCF_030212035.1). Classification (NCBI taxonomy): domain Bacteria; kingdom Bacillati; phylum Actinomycetota; class Actinomycetes; order Actinomycetales; family Actinomycetaceae; genus Pauljensenia; species Pauljensenia sp. UMB10120. Next base: position 161,915 of record NZ_JASODH010000001.1, read on the forward strand.
GTCTGAAATATTCAGATCCTCTCGCTTGCGCTCGTCCTGTACGATGCGGATGACGTCGCGCGCGTATCCCTCGGCAGCAAGTTCGGCGGTGATGTCCGTGTCGAGGACGACCACTGTGCCGTCAGCCAGAACGGATGCAACCTCACCTTCTGATGCTTCGACGGTAGTCGACACAGAGAACTGTCCCTCGCCCAGTTGAACGGGCTGCCCGCCCACCTCGACGTTGGGGAACGTCACAGTCTGACCTGATTCGTCCAGCTCCCACTGCCCCTGCTTGTGGGCTGCGAAAAGCTGGGAGGTGACCTTACGGACCTCGGGGGCGAATTCGCGAGGATTCAATGCCAGTTGCGTCGTCACTTTCAGACCGGAGTGATCCGGATCCACTAAAGTGACGTTCTTGACGTTCACTTCACTGGCAATGAGGGAAGCGAAGGGTTCAAGGGAGGGCGCCGCCTCCGAGACGACGGAAAGCTGACGCAGAGGCTGGCGCACGCGCAGATTATGCGTCTTGCGCAATGCGTGAGCACCTGATACGGCCTGACGCACTGCATCCATCACGGCGACCAGTTCGTCGTTGCGCACTGCCTCGGGCATTGTCGGCCAGTCCTGCAAGTGGACCGATTCTCCACCTGTGAGTGCCCGCCAGATTTCCTCGGTCAGCAGGGGCAACAACGGGGCAGTAACCTCGCACAGGGTCACCAGGGCTGATGACAATGTGTCACATGCGCGCGCATCTTCATCCCAGAAGCGCTGACGCTGAGTGCGCACATACCAGTTCGTCAGAACATCCATATGATCCTGAACCAGTGAACACGCCGTGCCGATATCGTACGCATCCAAAGCGGTGCGAACAGCGTCAGCCAGTGACTGGGTGCGTGCCAGCAGGTAGCGATCCATGACGTCGAGGCCGTCAAGCACTTTCGGATCGTCCAAGGCCAGCGGCTCAGCCACATATCCATTGCCATGATCGGACGCACCTGCGTACAGGGCGAGGAAGTGGTAGGCATTCCACAGAGGAAGCAGGATCTGGCGCACCGTGTCGCGGATGCCACCCTCGTGAACAATGAGGTTACCGCCGCGCACAACCGGTGAGCTCATGAGGAACCACCGCATCGCGTCGGACCCGTACTCATCGAAGACGCGGTTGACGTCCGGGAAGTTGCGCAAGGACTTGCTCATCTTACGGCCATCGTCGCCCAGCACGATTCCGTGGGAGACGCAGTGCGTGAATGCGGGCCGGTCAAACAGTGCGGTGGCCAGAACATGAAGTGTGTAGAACCAGCCGCGGGTCTGCCCGATGTACTCGACAATAAAGTCGCCCGGGTAGTGGCTTTCGAACCAGTCGCGGTTTTCAAACGGGTAGTGCACCTGGGCGTACGGCATGGAGCCCGACTCGAACCAGCAGTCGAACACATCGCTGATGCGGTGCATTGTGGATGTGCCGGTCGGGTCGTCGGGGTTTGGTCGCGTCAGCGTGTCGATGAATGGGCGGTGCAGATCGGTGACCTCGACCCCAAAATCAGCTTCGAGGTCCGCAATCGAGCCGTAGACGTCAACGCGGGGGTATTCCGGATTATCTGAGACCCACACGGGGATCGGCGCACCCCAGAAGCGGTTACGCGAAATGGACCAGTCGCGGGCGCCGGCCAGCCAGTTTCCGAAGATCCCGTCCTTGGTGTGCTCAGGTACCCATGTGATCTGCTGGTTGAGCTCCACCATTCGGTCACGGAAAGCACTGACCTTGACGAACCATGAACTGACCGCCTTGTAGATCAACGGTTTACGGCAGCGCCAGCAGTGTGGGTAGGAGTGGGTGAATGAGGATTGACGCACCATCTTCGCACGCACCTCTTCAGGGCGACGTGCGATGGGCCCTGATTGTTCGCGCAGGTGAGCCAGCACGAGTTTGTTCGCGTCGAACACCTGCACGCCTTCGTAGTCGGGCACCTCAAAGGTGAAGCATCCTGCCTCATCGACAGGGACGACAGGCCTGATGCCGACTTCCTGACAGGCGATCATGTCGTCTTCACCAAATGCCGGTGCTGTGTGCACCAGGCCGGTGCCGTCCTCAGTGGTGACGAAGTCGCCAGCGATGATGGTCCATGCGTTCGGTCCGGGCGTCTGGCCTTCAGCGCGGCGTTCATCGGTATCGAAGTAGTCAAAAATCGGTGCATAGCGCCGTCCGACCAGCTCAGAGCCAGGATAGGTGGCTTCGATCGTCGGACCTTCGCCCAGTTCCTTGCTGTAGGACGCCAGCAAGTCATGCGCGATGATGACGCGTTCACCCGCCAGTTCGCCTTCCTGAGGAACAACCGTAACGTATTCGATGTCCGGCCCAACAGTGATGGCGAGATTGGAAGGCAGTGTCCACGGGGTTGTTGTCCAGATCAGGGCCAGCTCGCCGCTTTCCATGCGTAAGCCGACGGTGACCGACTGGTCGGTGCGGTCCTGATAGACGTCGTCATCCATCTTCAGTTCGTGGTTCGACAGCGGGGTGCGATCGTGCCAGCAGTACGGCAGCACGCGGTATCCCTCATATGCCAAACCCTTGTCATACAGCGTCTTGAACGCCCACAGCACCGATTCCATGTAGGTGATGTCAAGAGTCTTGTAGTCGTCGTCGAAGTCGACCCAGCGTGCCTGGCGCGTCACGTAGTCCTGCCATTCATCCGTGTAGCGCAGGACGGAGGATCGGCATTCAGCGTTGAACTTTTCGATGCCCAGTCCGCCTGGTTTGGTGATTTCGGAAACGTCGTCGATACCGAGCAGGCGCTGTGCTTCCAGCTCGGCGGGCAGGCCGTGTGTATCCCATCCGAAGCGTCGCTCCACGCGATGCCCCAGCATCGTCTGGTAGCGGCCGACGATGTCCTTGATGTAGCCGGTCAACAGGTGGCCGTAGTGTGGCAGGCCGTTGGCAAAGGGCGGACCATCATAGAAGACGAATTCATTGTCGCCGCGATTGCCCGCAGCACGCTCATTGACGGACTTGGCGAAAATATCGTGCTCATCCCAGTACTTGAGAGTCGCCTCTTCCATATCTGGGAAAGAGGGGTTACCGGTTGGATGGGTGTTCCCGTTCAGAGGGTAATGTCCCTGCGCCATGATGGTCCTCGTTTCGTCTCCTGCGTAGCAATACAGGGACGGATCCTGGCGTCGCCAGCTTCCGCGGTACCACCCCGTTTGACGCTCGCGCTCCGTTATCAGGATCCCCGAGCGACCACTCGTTTGGGGCTGTGTCGGGCCCACCCGTCCGGTTCTACTGAAGGCCGAAGCCTCGTTCTTCCAGAAGACTCCCCGCTGATATCCCGGAATTTCCGGGTCGGATCATCGCCACTGCCAATAGTAGCCGACTTGAGGCGCAAGGCTCATGCGCGTCCATGTGGCGTTTGCCCTAATTCGACCCGTCTGTTTCGCGGGCGACAAGCGTATTGCTGGCTTGGGCGCGTGGGCGGATAATCATCGAATCGATGTTGACATGCGAGGGCCTGGTCAGGGTCCATACAATCGCATCTGCAATGTCAGCAGCTGTCAGTGGCTCCGCGACGCCCTCGTACACCGAATCGGCGGCTTCCTGTGACTCCAGGCGACGCAGGGAGAATTCCTCCGTTTTGACCATGCCAGGTGCGATCTCAATGATCCGTACCGGCTCGCCTACTAATTCAATGCGCAGAGTATTGGCAATGATACGTTCGGCGTGTTTGGCGGCCACATATCCTCCCCCGCCGGGATAGGTGTCATGGGCGGCTGTCGATGTCAGGAAGACGATGTCGCCGCCGCGCTCACGCATCTGTGGCAGCAGTGCCCGGGTCAGTTGCAGCGTGGTCTTCACATTGATGTCGAACATGTGCTGCCACTTGTCCACAACGGCGTCAGCGATCGTTTCAACCCCTCTGGCCCCTCCAGCACAATTGACGAGGGCATCCACCGCACCTATCTCGTCAGCGAACCTAGCCAGAGCGTCAACCTGGCCTTCATCCACCAGGTCTGCAGCGAAGGGAATGCATCCGCATTCGTGTGCAAGATCTTTCAGACGGTCACCGCGTCTGGCAACAGCAATGATCTCCCAGTTACGGTCACGAAGCTGGCGAACTGTTTCCTGTCCGATGCCACTGGATGCGCCCGTCACGATTGCGCGGCGCGCGGGCTGGCCTGCAGATGGTGAAGTTGTCATAACTCCATTATGGTCTCTTCGGACACGAAAGGAGGTCCGATGGCATCGCGTCAATTCAGTGAGCGGACCACTGTGCGCGCCTGTTATACGGGCTACGTTGTCCACGCGGTCATCAACAACCTGGCTCCCCTGCTGTTCGTCATCTTTAACGAGTAGCTCGATATTTCCGTCGCACAGCTGGCAATCCTGTCATCGTTTAACTTTGGCATCCAATTGCTCACTGATTTCGTCGCGATGTTCATCGTGGACAAGGTCGGCTACAGGCCGCCTATGGTATGCGCCCACGCGGCAGCGACGGTCGGCCTTGTGCTACTGGCGGTACTCCCCCAGGTTGCGTCCGATCCGTACGACAGCTCTCATCTCGCTTATCGGCACGCAGTACTGGTCACTGCTGCCACTGCTGTGGGCGGTCATTCCTGCCGTGAATCTTCTGCTCTTTCTGCGTGTCCCCTTGCCGCCCACTGTGGCCGACGATGATCGCACACTCGTGAAATCACTACTCGGGATGCCCGTTTTCCTCATTGACCGCGGCTCGTTTCCCCGCCGGAGTGCGGCAATGTTCGCGGTACTGGCGCTCGCAAGTGATGCGGGCGGTGCGCTGGGGCCCGGTGCGGCAGGTCAGCTTGCTGCAGCATCGTCCGGTTTCCTCGAGCCGGTCGCACGGTTTCTTCCTGACGATGGCGGGTCGGGATTACGTGTTGCCCTATTGATCAGCGCGGTCGTGCCACTGGTCTTTGCCCTGTGCGTCCCGCTGGTTGCGCCTCGTGGTTGGACTGTTCACAGCGGCAGTGAGCTAGAATAGAGCGAACCTTCAAAGGGTCTCCCTGCAGCTCGCTATACTCAATAAGAATACTTTTTAAAATCAACGGGATAGGACGCTCCGTGAGTGCTTTATATCAACGGGTCTACGATGACATTCGGAACCGCATCGTCCATGGTGATTTGAAGATCGGCTCACGCCTTCCCCGCGAAGCTCAGCTGCGTGAGCACTATTCCGTCAGTTCCATCACCATTCGCCGCGCACTGGATATGCTGCGCGAGGATGGCTTCATCACGCGTCAGCCTCGCATCGGGACCACGGTCGTGTCGAACACTCCGACCCGCCCTCGCGAAGGGCAGAAAGAACCGCTGATCGGCCTGATTGTCACGAATTTCGACGAGGCGTTCGGTGCGCATATCCTGACCGGAGCATTTGAGGCGTCCTTTGGGACCGCGAATCTGATCGTCAAGTTGACGCGAGGCGAGGCTGGCCGCGAAACCGAAGCGATTCAATCGGTGATCCGGGCGGGCGCGCAGGGCATTATCCTGATGCCACTCATTTCGAAGATGATCAGTCCGGTCGTCCTCAAGCTTGTCGGAGAGCACTTCCCGTTGACGATCCTTGACCGCCACTATCAGACAATTCCGGTAGCTGCGGTGAGCTCGGACCACGAGGCGGGCGCCATTACGGCAACGGAGTATCTCTTTGATGCAGGTCACCGCCATGTTGCCATTATCGGTGCGCCACGAACGGTTACATCCAATGCCGATCGCCACTCCGGCTGGGTTAAGGCACACGCACTGCGCCATATCAGCCTGGATCAGTCACTGTCCTATCACGAGATTCGTTCGACCACACCGGGCACGAACGTGTCGGTGGAAGACGATCAGGTTGAGTTGCGCGCCTTTATTGAGCAGCACCAGGAGGTCACTGCGTTCGTCGCGTGCGAATACAATATTGCGCTAATCTTGCGTGACACCCTCGACGACATGGGTCTGCGCATTCCCGAGGATAAGTCAATTATCTGCTTTGATCACCGTCCAGCTGGTTTCGACCACACACTGTCACGCTTCACTCATATGAAGCAGGAGCAGGAGGAACTGGGTCGACTGGCTGTTGAAACAACGATCCAGCAGATTCGCGAAGGCGCGTCCACGGAGAAGATTTCTTTGCCGTTGACACTGGTGGAAGGCGACACAGTCGCTCGCTTGAACGACTAGTTCTCAACGCGACGATTTTACTGAACCCCTTGACAGACGGTGGGATCAGTGTCACTGTATATTGCACATATTTCGATCAATCATCATGATCTCCAAATACGCATTGATTCGAGGGTGAACAATGAGAATACGCAAGATCGTCCGCTTCCTGACCGCACCGATTATCGCAGCCCTTCTCGCCGTTTTCTGCGTGAGTGCGCCGACGCAGGCTGCGCCGGCAATCCCCGACAAGGCTACGAAAATGTGGAACGCCTTCATCGACAAGTACTGGGATCCAGAAGCCCAATACTTCTATACCTATTCAGACCGCCACGTTCACGCCGGACACCATGCCGGCCCCAGGAACGGTCTGTACACCGATTACTGGTGGGAAGCTCAGCTGTGGAACACCGTGATGGATCGTTACGAGCGAGTGGGCGATGACCAGTCGCGACAGATGATCGATCAGGTCTTCGACGGCTGGCGGGCCTTCTACCCTGACTTTTCACGCAACGAATACAACGACGACATGGGCTGGTGGGCGCAGGGCGCCATCCGCGCATGGAAACTCACCGGTGACGACAAATACCTGACAGAAGCCGTATCGATCTTCGACTTTATCTCGCAGTTCGAAGATGACCATTTCGGAGGCGGCATCTGGTGGAAGAACACCAATGTCGGCAACCCCTACCGCAATGAAAAGAACGTTGCCACCAATGGAACGGCTGCCTGGATTGCAGCTGAACTGTACATGGCTACCGCTGACAGCACGTACAAGGACATCGCGCAGCGTCTGATCGCTTTCCTTGAAGAAGTCTTCTTCAACGGCGGACATCTGAAAGACAACATCAAGGAGGACGGCGTCGTTAACTCCTGGGACTTCACCTACAACAACGGCGCATTTGCCGCTGCGGCTACCCGCCTGTACCAGATCACCAACGATGAAAAATACCTCAACGAGGCTCGCGCAGCATTTGACTGGGCGATCGATAATCTGACCATAGGTGGCATCTTCACTGGAGAGCGGGGCGGCGACGGCCAGGCGTTCAAGGCGATTTTCACCCGCCACCTGCGGGACTACATCAACGTCACCGGCGATGACTCCTATGAGAACTTCCTCAGTGTCAACGCCAGGGCCGCGGCTCAAAACACTGGCCTGAACTCGATCGGATGGACAGACTGGGCCTTCAAGGCTCCCCTGCTCATCACGGAAGCACGCGCGTCAGTGAGCGCCGCATCTGCAGTGTCCATCGTCCATCAAGCGCAACCTGGTTTCACCCATGTTCCATTCCCTGAAGTCGGAACAATCGAAATTGAAAACGGAGCTCATGATGGCATCGACACCGAGGCCAATGGCGAGTACACAGGCCGCGGCTACCTGGCCGGGTGGAACTCGGTCGACACATCAGCCACAGTTGCCTTCCAGTCGAAGTGGGGCGGACTGCACCGCCTGAATATTCGCTATGCAGCAGGAAATGGCGATGCTGCGCGAGCCGTTCTGGTCAACGGTTTCCCCGCTGTCAGTGCACAGATGCCTGCCACCGACGGATGGCAGGACTGGCAGACCGTGTCAATCCCCGTACTGCTGGTACCCGGGACAAATACTGTCGAGCTGAAGTTTGATCGGCTCGTTGCAACGAACTATGCCAACATCGACTCGATCACAATCGAGAAGGGCTAGTCAACGCAAAATTGTGACAGGCTGGTGACGGCGCTCTTCGCACGTCACTGGCCTGTCACCTTTCGTGAAGGGAGCGCGCAGCAGTGCTGTATCAACGCGTCTATGACGATCTACGGGCCGCAATTGAGAGCGGAGAGATTCCCATAGGTTCCACGCTTCCACGAGAATCGGTGCTGCGCGACAAGTACGAAGTTTCCTCCATTACGATTCGGCGCGCTCTGAGCATGCTTCGAGATGATGGCTTTGTTCGTCGACGCCCACGCGTCGGCACGACGGTCATCGCACAGTCACCCCAGCAGGTCTCACCCGCCTCCAAAGATCCCGTCGTGGCTCTCATTATGACCAGCTTCAACGATGCGTTCGGCACCCGCATTGTCGAGGGTGTCCTCGACCGCGCTCAGGACCGTGCGCACATCATGTTGATGCGGACCGGCGGCGACACCAAGAAAGAGCGCGAGGCGATTAAACGCGCGCTGGGCATAGGAGCCCGTGGCCTGATCCTGCTGCCATCCAGCTCGCAGATGATTGATTCATCGGTACTCAAACTTGTCAGCGCCGAATATCCGCTGACCATCATCGACCGACGCTACGACTCGATCCCTGTAGCCGCAGTCACATCAGATCACATGAATGCTGGCATCCAGGCCACCACATGTCTGATTGAAGCCGGGCACCGCCACATAGCTCTCTTTGGTGCCAGCAGGTCACTGACCTCGAATGCCGACCGTCACCGCGGGTGGGTGGCTGCCCATGCCGTCAACGATGTCGCTTTGGATGAATCGCTCGCATGCGATCAGATCACGTCCACGACGCCAGGCAACGCAGGAACACGGAAGGACGATATCAAGCGTATCGGGTCGTTCCTTCGCAACCACCCTGAAGTCACATCTGCGGTTGCATGTGAATTTGCTATCGCGGTGCTCCTTGAAGAAGCGTTAGCCAACCTCGGCAAGTCCATTCCCCGCGACCTGTCGCTCGTGTGCTTTGACGAGCAGCCTTTCGAAACTCTGGGCTCCACGCCACAGCTGACACACATTGCTCAGCAGCAAGAAGAGATCGGGGCGCGCGCCCTGGACGTGACGTTGCAGCAAATCGATGGCGGGGCAACTGCTGACAAGATTGTGCTCCCTACCACTCTCGTACCGGGCAACTCTGTTCGTCCGATCTAATTGAACCGGCGCCACGCACAAAACAAAGAAAAAGAAAGAGCCTCCGGAGCGAACTCCGGAGGCTCTTATCTTGTGACGTTTACTGACCGCCAGTTTCGATCAACTGGTTGACGCCGTCAACGTATTCGGACACTTCCTCGATTGGCTTTTCACCCTTGAGGATCGGTGTCCACACCTGTACTGCCAGGTCACCAGCCTGCGATGCCCACGTGGTTGTCAGGCGAACGCCTGTGGTGTTCTCAACGCCCAGTGAGTATTCCAGGGTGTCTGAGATCGTCGAGCCGGCAAGATCCTTGATCGAATCCAGATAGCCCTGACGCCCGGGCTCGTATGCCGGAGGTGCAACGGGTGTTTGTGCCATAACTTCCGGAATCACTTCAGTTTCGAGGAACTTGGCAACTTCCCAGGTATCATCAGCGTTGGCCGTGCTCTGAGGTGTGCACATGCCGATTGCATCGTAGAACGTGGCAGGAGTGGACTGGCTGGGTAGCGGCGCCCATCCCCACTCAAAGCCCTTCGCATCGTTACCGAATGACTGAGCCAACCACTGGCCGCTCGACATCATCGGCTGCGAGCCTGCAGCAAACAGTGAGGTGGAGTTGTCCAGGTTGAAGTCCGGAGGATTCACCAGGCCGTCTCCAATGGCCTTCACCAGCTTGTCGAGGCCCTCCATGAATTTGTCATCGGCCACGGCTTTCGTCGGATTGTTGACATCGTCAACAAACGGTTGGCCACCTGCTGACATCGCGTACTGTCCCATCGCGACCGGGCCACTCGTGCTGGTCAGGCCATCAAGGAGCAGCGGGTAGGTTGACCCGCCGGCACCCTTCAAAGCGGCGGCAGCTGAGTAGAGGTCATCCCACGTCCAGTCCTGCGTGGGCAGAGGAACGTTGTTTTCTTCAAACAGCGTCTGGTTGTACCAGATACCTGTGACGTTAATCAGTGAGGGCAGGCCGCCAATACCGTTCTCGGGAGTCTTCCACGTATCGAGGAAGCCCAGCTCGCCTTCCTTAAAGTCGGACGCAATCTTGTCGGTCCAGTCTGTCAGGATTCCCATCTTGGTGTACTGCTGCTCAGTATCGTTACCGCACCAGAAGATATCGGGCAGTTTCTGGGCCTGAGCCAGTGAACCAAGTTTCTGCGAGTAGTCGCCGGAAGGTGCGTCAACACGGTTGATTGTGATGTCCGGGTTGTCCCACTTTTCTGCCACGATCTTGTCGAACAAGTTGTTGGTTTCGATGGATTCCCACGTCATGTAGTTGACGGTGCCTTCAGCTGATGCGGGCGGTTCACCGCTTTCGCCGGATTCACTGCCTCCTGAGCTGCAGGCAACCATGGTGAGCGGAAGGGCGATGGCTGTGCCGATAGCGGCCATCCCCCGTCCTGTGCGTCGGATTGTCATCGTCGACTCCTTTCATATTTCCTGTTAATGGACTTCTACTTTTGAGATGTGTTTCCGAGGGCGCTCAAGCCTTCAATGAAGTAACGCTGAGCGAAGAGGAAGATCAGAAGAGGTGGAAGCATGTACAACAGGTTGGTTGCCATGTACTTCGACCAGTCCGGAGCTTCACTTGCGAAACCGGACACGAATGATGACATGCCCAGCGCCAGTGTCCACTTGTCAGTGGAGTTCAGGTAGATGAGTGGATTGAGATAATCGTTCCATGCTCCCTGGAAGGCCATGATGACCATTGCGATCCAAGCAGGCTTTGTCATGGGCAACATGATCGAAAAGAAGATTCGAATGTGTCCTGCTCCATCGACCTTTGCAGATTCATCAATCTGCATGGGAATCGCTAGGAAGTACTGGCGAGCCAGGAAGATGAAGAGTGGGTTACCACCTAGGAATGCAGGTACGATCAGCGGGAACCACGTGTCATACCATCCGATATCCCTGAACAGCTGGAACAGGGGGATGATGCCAACAATTCCGGGCAGCAGCATGGAACCAACAAAGATGTAGAAGAACACTCTGCGGCCCTTGAAGCGCAGGCGTGCCAGCGCGTAGCCAGCCATCATCGAGGTCAGAACGCCGCCGAAGGTGCTGAGCAGGGAGATGATCAGCGTATTGACGAACAGGCGTGGGAACTTGATGATTCGTGGGCCTTCGATGAAGTTGGACCAGACCCATTCATCCGGGAGGAATGAGGGCGGAACTTCGAAGACGGTGGAATTCGACTTCAACGAGATCGTGATCATCCACAGCAACGGAAGCAGCATCGTGGAGCACGCGACAATTGCGCATGCATACCACATCACCGCACGCCCTGGACGCTTCTTCAAATGTGTGCGCCGAGGCTTCTTCGCAACACTTGTCACGAGTTCAGGTGCTTCAACCAGCTCATACTTGGACATCGTCGTACCTCCAGGCTTTGGTGAATCGAGCTGCGAAAACCAGGCAGATAATGATCAGGAAGAACAGAATCCACACCTGAGCGGTCGCGTATCCCAGTTCCGGAACTCGTCCCAGCGGCGGGAAACCGTGGTTGTAGATCGACAGCATGAGTGTATTCGTCGCCCAGCTGGGACCACCACCAGTGAGGATCTGCGGCTGAACGAAGGTCTGCATAGCACCGTTCATCTGCATGACGAACTGGAGAATCAGGATCGGGACAATCGACGGCAGAGTGATCGAAAAGAAGATGCGGAATGGTCCCGCACCATCAACTTTGGCTGCCTCGTAGATTTCGTTGGGCACTGCCTGCAACGCTGCCAGCAGGATGATCATTGTTGACCCCACGCCCCACAGCATGACGATCACAATCGACGGCATCGCTGTGTGCTCATTGCTCAGCCATGCAATTGGTGGAATTCCAAAGAATCCCAGCACCTGGTTAGCCAGACCGACTTGCGGGTCAAAAATGAATTTCCACAGCGTCACCGTGGCGACGATAGGAAGAACTGCCGGCAAGTACAAGATTGTTCGGATCACGGATACGGCTGGAAGCCTGACGTTGACAAAGACTGCCAGAGCAAGTCCGAGTGCCATCGATGCGGGTACGTAAAGAAGAACCAGATATCCCGTTGCCGACAGCGTCTTCAGGAACGACGGATCAGCGGTGAACATACGGACAAAGTTCCGCAGACCCACAAATTCCGGCGGGGTGATTCCGTTGTACCGTGTCAGTGACAAATAGGCTGCACTGATGAGCGGGTAGACAACAAAAATGCTGAAACCGCAGATTGCGGGAGCCATGAACGCCAAAGCAGCTTTGAGATCGCGATTGGCTCCTCTGTCTTTCTTCTTGCGCTCCGGCGCGTCTTCTTTGGCAGAAGCGGTTGCCTGCGTTGTCTGAGCCTCATCCATTGCTTGCCTCCTTTCTCGAAATATCGTTCGACTGGGTAAGCGAGCAGTAGGCCAGAACCAACTCGCAGAACATGGCGTTAGCCCACGAGAACCACTCACGGGTAAACAGGGCGTCGTCATCCTTATGGAAAGATTCATGCATCAGGCCAGTTCCGCCCGTTGTGTGAATCAGAGTGTCGATTATCTGGTCAACTTCACGACCTGACATACTTGTCAGTCCCTGCACCGCCAATGCGATTGGCCAGATGTACTCGTGCGGCGTATGAGGGCTGCCAATTCCCTGCGCACGTGACCCGTTGAAGTAGAACGGGTTGGTATCGGAGAGCACCATGGCTCGGGTATTGAGGTAAATCTGATCATCCACTTCGAGGAAGCCAACATATGGAAGCGACAACAAGCTGGGCATGTTGGCGTCATCCATGACCAGAGTCTGACCCAGACCATCGACCTCATAGGCAAATACCTTCCCCCACTGTGGATGTTCAATGACGCCATGCTCGTAGATACCTGCACTGATCTGGTCTGCCAGGTCACGAGCCCGACAAAGAACCGGACTTGAGGTGGCGCCAGTTGCAGCATTCATCTCGTCAAGAACCCTGGCCGCCGTTCGCAGAGCAACCACAGCAAATGCATTGCCTGGAACGTTGTATCCGTAGGTGTTCGCATCATCACTGGGGCGGAATCCACTCCACGTCATTCCGGTGTACCCCACCGGAGCACCTTTTCCACCGTGGGAGAGAGTCTCGGTCGCTACCTGAGCGCCGGGGCGTTCAAAACGGTAGTCAGATGTTTCGTGACGTTGTTCGCGCACAAAGACATCGACGATTGTTTCCAGAGCCTTCTCCAGACCACCCAGATGCGTGCCGTCGTGGGTTCGGTCCCACAGCTGTCCAGCTAGGAACAAGGGAGCGCTCAGAGAGTCAACCTCGTACTTGCGTTCCCAGATCCACGGGCTCATCTCGGTGAGATCGTCGTGATGTCCGGCGCCATTGGGCTCGGCATTGAAGGCGTTCGCGTACGGATCCATATCGATATACATCAACTGACGTTGAAGCACCCCACCGATCAGCTCGGCAATTTCGGGATAGTCATTGGAGAAATGCACGTACGGAATCATCTGCCATGTGGAATCGCGCAACCACATCGCCGGAATGTCACCGGTCAGAACGAATGCGCTGCCGTCGTCGTAACGCTCAATTGTCGAACTGAGCGTGTTGACGAAGCAGTTCTCGAAAACCTCGCCGACGCGCGCATCAACGCGCTCCTTCACGGCGGCAATGATGTGCTCCATCCAAGTCGAATCTGCTCGAGCCACTATGCTCTCCCTCACTTGTGGTGATGACATCAATCAGCATAGACCTAATAGCATTATGAACACAAGGTATGTATTGCATATACATATTGTGTGCGCGTCTCAGCTCCTTTCACTGGATGATCACCTTGTCGGCACGTACAGTGTCAGACATGACTGAACTTCTCGCACACGTCCTCGACCAGTCCCTGACCGATCCCAGCGTTCGCCCACAGGATGACTTTTACGGCCATGTGAATGGAACCTGGCTCGCGACCCATAACATTTCAGCTGATCGACCCATCGATGGAGCCTTCTACACGCTGCGCGATCTGTCTGAAGAGCGTGGACGTGCCATTGTTGAGGATGCGCTAGCCGGACGCATCGACGATCCGGATGCTCACAAGATCGCCATCATGTACCGCCAATTCATGGATGAGGACAGCATTGAGGAACAGGGCGCCTCCCCCATCATTCCACTGCTCGAGGCGGTAGCCGCCACGACATCCCACGACGAGCTCGCCACACTCTCCGGCCAGCTCATGCGCGGAGGCATCTCCACGTTCTTTGTGCCTTACGTCAACACCGACACCGATGACACCTCACGCTACATGCTCTACTTCCAGCAGGCCGGTTTGGGTCTTCCGGACGAATCCTTCTATCGCGAAGACCAGTACGAGCCAATCCGCCAAGCCTACTGCTCTCACATTGAGCGCCTGTTCACCCTCGCCCACATTGGCGACGACGAGGGCGACGCTGCTTCATGCGCTCAGCGCGTCATGGACTGGGAGACCCGCTTAGCCGCACACCACTGGGATTCTGTCACAAACCGAGATCCTCACAAGACAACCAACCCTCGCACCGTCTCGGAACTCATTGACGACAATTCCGGTTTCGACTGGCGTAACTGGGCGCAACAGGTTGGCCTTCAACTCGGATCAATCGCGAATGTCAACGTCAATCAGCCTGATTACCTGGCCACCGCGGCGTCGATGTGGGCATCGGAGGACCTGCGCACGCTCAAACTGTGGCAGAGCCGCAAGATCATCAGCGCCCACGCTTCACTGCTGTCACACGAGTTCGTTGAAGCCAATTTCGATTTCTACTCACGCACGCTTGCCGGCACCGAAGAACTCCGACAGCGATGGAAGCGCGGTTTGGGCCTGGTGGAGGGCACACTGGGTGACGCCCTGGGACGCCTGTATATTCAGCGACACTTCCCCGCTGACTATAAGGAACAGATGGAAGCACTCGTCCAACGCCTGTTGGAGGCCTACCGTACGTCTATTTCCACACTGAGCTGGATGAGCGAGGAGACGCGCACCAAGGCGCTGGCAAAGCTCGATACCTTCAATCCCAAGATTGCCTACCCCGACACATGGCGTGACTATTCAGGTCTCGATCTTGATGAGAATGCGTCACTGGTGGACAACGTGCGCAAGGCAGACGCATATGAACTGGACTATGAATGGGCCAAGCTGTCACGGCCGGTGGACCGCGACGAATGGTTTATGACGCCTCAAACGGTGAACGCCTACTACAACCCGTCACTCAACGAGATCGTATTCCCCGCCGCTATCCTGCAGCCTCCCTTCTTTGATCCAGATGCTGATGCCGCAGTGAACTTCGGTGCAATCGGTGCCGTCATTGGCCACGAAATCGGACATGGTTTCGATGACCAGGGATCGCGCTACGACGCAGACGGCGCACTGCGTAACTGGTGGACTGATGAAGATCGCAACGAATTTGAATCGCGCACGCACCACCTCATCGAACAATACGAGGCTCTTGTCCCCCGCCAGCTAGAAGCAGCTCCCGCCGAGGTACACGTCAACGGCGCCTTAACCATCGGTGAAAATATCGGAGATCTGGGTGGTCTGGCAATCGCGTGGAGGGCGTGGTGTGCTTCGCTTCGCGATCAGGGCATTGATCGCCCTGAAGATGCGCCCGTTATCGACGGCCTGACCGGGCCGCAGCGATTCTTCTACTCATGGGCTCGAATCTGGCGATCCAAGTCGCGCGACGAGTTCGCCCAGCAGATGCTCGTTATTGACCCTCATTCGCCGGCAGAATTTCGATGCAACCAGGTGCTTCGCAATTTTCCGGAATTTGCGACAACATTCGATGTCACGGAGTCGGACGGCATGTGGTTAGATCCGAGTCAGAGGGTGGAAATCTGGTCGTAGCAGCCCCCTGAAATGTAACCTCTTACGCATTCGACGCCATTTGTGGCCTCTCACTTAGGCGTTTGGGTCCAATTAGTGAAAGACTAAGAACTGTCATATGCGCTTGTTGCGCTATCCCTGAGTTACATGAGAAAGGCTACTCAATGCCGGGTCTTAACCTCACGCGTGATGAAGCGGCTGAGCGGGCACGCATAATCTCAGTTCACCACTATGACGTTGAACTGGATTTGACGTGCGGTGACACTGACTTCCGCTCCCGCACCACCTTGAGCTTTGATGCCACTGAAGGCGCCTCAACGTTCGTTGATCTGGTCTCCAACAATGTCCATTCCATCACGCTGAATGGACGCGACGTGTCAGTCGGAGCACATCAGGACAACCGCATCGACCTGCAGGAACTGGCTCAGTCCAATACGCTCATCGTCGACGCGGACTGCCAGTACATGCACACCGGCGAGGGACTGCACCGCTTTGTTGACCCCGCTGATAACAAGGCGTACTGCTACTCGCAGTTTGAAGTTCCCGATGCCCGACGAGTCTTCGCAACCTTCGAGCAGCCCGATCTCAAGGCAACATTTACCTTCACCGTGACAGTTCCGCAAGGGTGGAAAGTGTTCTCCAACTCCGTCACACCCTCACCGGAAGAACGCGATGGAAAATGGACCTATCACTTTGAGGAAACTCAGCGTATTTCCACCTACATCACGGCGATCATTGCCGGACCGTACGAGGGTGTCACTGATTCTCTGACCAGCAGTGATGGGCGCGAAATTCCGCTCGGTGTGTGGTGCCGCGCCTCGTTGCGCGAATTCCTGGACGCCGACCGCGTCATCGACGTCACCCGCAAGGGCTTTGCATTCTATGAAGCCAACTACGGTATCCCCTACCCCTTCACCAAGTACGACCAGATTTTCGTTCCCGAATACAATGCAGGCGCGATGGAAAATGCCGGATGCATTACCTTCCGCGATCAGTACATCTTCCGTGCACGCCCCACCCACGATGACCTGGAGAAGCGTGCCAATACGATCCTGCACGAACTGGCTCATATGTGGTTCGGTGATCTGGTCACCATGAAGTGGTGGAATGACCTGTGGCTCAACGAGTCTTTCGCTGAGTTCATGTCTCACTACTGCCTGGCAGAAGGAACCGAATACACCGACGCCTGGACCGGCTTTATGTCCCGTAAAGACTGGGGTATGCGTCAAGACCAGATGCCCACGACCCACCCGATCAAGGCTGAGATTCGCGACCTTGCTGACGTGGAAGTGAACTTCGATGGCATCACTTACGCCAAGGGTGCATCCGTTCTTCGTCAGCTAGTCTCCTACGTCGGCCGTGACGAGTTCTTCGCCGGGCTGCACGAGTATTTGACCAAGCACTCCTACGACAATGCAACGCTGGATGACCTTTTGGGCGAACTCGAAGCAGCATCCGGACGCGACCTTGACCATTGGTCCCGCGTATGGCTCGAAGAAGCGGGCATCACCACGTTGAGCACGGTCGTCGAAACAGATGACGAAGACCGCATGACTCGACTGGCAATCCGCCAAGAGCCGTTCACGCCGGGTTCCTCGCTGCGTCCTCACCGCCTAGCAGTGGCAGGCTATTCGCGTTCTGCCGCACAGGATGATTCCGGCTCGAACCGAACGACACCTGTTGAGCAGGTTTTCCACGAGGAGCTCGATGTCGACGGTGAGCTGACCGAGGTCAGCAGTGTCGTCGGCCAGCCTCGCCCCGACCTCATTGTTATTAATGATGGCGATCTGGCTTATGCGAAGATCCGCCTCGATGATCGCTCCCTTGCGTTCGCCACTGAAAATATCACGCAGTGCACCGATTCTCTGCTGCGCAATGTGATCCTGGCTTCTGCATGGGATATGACGCGCGATGCCAAGATGCCTGCGCGCGCTTTCATCGACCTGGCGCTTGCTGCGCTGCCCGTCGAGGACAATATGTCGATGCTGCGTCTGACGTTGGCACACATTGCCACCGCAGTGTCGAGCTATGTTGCTCCTGCTGATCGTGCCGACGCGCAAGCGATGGTCGGCAGCCGCCTGCTCCTGCAGGCCCGTTCGGCAGCGTCCGGCAGTGACCAGCAGCAGATCCTGATCCAGGCGGCAGCCCGCCACGCAGTGACCGACGATCAGGTGGGTGCTATCAAGGCTCTGTACACAGGCGAGCAGACCTTGTCCGGCCTTGATCTCGATGTCGATGTGATGTGGGATTTGCTCACCGCTCAGGTCCGAACCGGACACGCCTCAGAGGCAGATATTGCCGAACGTGAGCAGGCGGATGACACGATGACAGGCCGGCAGCACGCAGCTCAGGCTCGCGCAGCGGTTGCAGACCCGCAAGTGAAGGCTCGCGTGTGGGACGAAGTCATGCACAACGTGTCAATCGCGAACGATACGCGCTGGGCAATGGTCTCCGGTTTCTGGGCTCAGGCACACACTGCACCGGATACTTACACCGCTTTTGTCGACGACTATTTCGCCTCGATCGAAAAGGTCTGGTCAGAGTTCACCTTCCACATGGCCGAAGACATCGTCACATTGATGTTCCCGACCGCCTTGGCAGGCTACGTTGATGGGCTCGACTTGGCTGAACGCGGTCGCCAGTGGATGAACGATCATCCTGATGTCTCTGCCGCACTCACGCGTATTATTCGTGAACGCGTCGCGGTTGTTGAGCGCATGACGGCGGCACAGAAAGCGGACATCTAACCCTTCCTCTTCCGAATTGAACGACCGAGTGTCGGTAGGGCTCCATCATGAGCCCTACCGACATTTTGTCTGCATAGCGGCCAGTTGCCCGGCCGTAAACAGCTGGTGCGTGTTAATCTTCGAGTAAGTGCATCAGTACACAGGACGTTCAGAGGAGTTCCCCATGGGCCAGGCAGAACAAATACTGGGAGCATTAGGCGGTTGGGACAATATCAAGGATCTCGAAGCCTGCATCACCCGCATCCGTGTTTCGGTTGGTGACGAAGAACTCGTGGATGAGGATGCCCTGAAGAATGCGGGCGCCTTTGGTGTCGTGTCGGTGGGAACGTCCATCCAGGTTGTCATGGGGCCGCAGGCTGACAGCATCGTTGAGGAGATTGAGAAACTCAAGTGACCCGTGTACTTGCTCCACTTGCTGGGCAAGTGATTCCCTTATCTGACGTGAATGACCCCGTCTTCGCAGAGAAAATCGTCGGCTCAGGTCTGGCAATTATTCCCGATACCTTGACCGCGCATGGGCACTCAGACGTGGTCAGTCCGATCGCGGGAACAATCATTAAGGCTCTCCCCCACGCATTTGTCGTCCGGTCAGCCGACGGCCCCGCTGTTCTGGTTCACGTGGGGCTCGATACCGTCAAGGCCGACACCTCGTCATTCATGGTCGTCGAGGGTGACCACAGCACTGTAGAGACCGCTCAGCCAGTTGTTTCATGGAGGCCCGCGCATCTTGTCGACGGTGGTTTCGACCTGACCACCCCCGTCATTGTCATGGACAGCTCGGACGCGATGATCGGGTCACACGCTGAATATGGAACGCACGTCCAAGCGGGAGATTTCCTGTTTGAAATTCTCCCCGCCTGAACGTGCGGTGATGAGCGCCTGTTACCTTACTTCTCGATTGCGGCGCGCAGGAACCACGCCTGCTTTTCGAGTCCGCGTGCAGCACCGACCAGGATGTCACCACTGAGTGAATCGGCATCATCGACCTTTTCAAGATCCGACTTGATGCGCTCGGATGCAGCCATCAGCTTGCTTTCCATCTGCTTGTAGGCGTCGGCAACCGAAATGGTGCCTTCAGCCACGTCACCGATTCCGGAGTCCCTGGCAACCGTGGCGGCGCGGCCATCGGGAGTACCACCCAGGGTCGAAATACGTTCGGCAACCTCGTCGAGGTCTTCACGTACCTGATCGACGATCTCATCGAGCGCCAGGTGAAGAGCGCGGAAACGATCGCCTCGAATATTCCAGTGGTACTGCTTTGCCTGCAATGACAGGTCGGTCAGGTCCACCAGTGCGCGCTGGAGCGCATCGATCACGAGTTGTTCAGCCATTTTGGAGTCCTTTCTGCTCAGTGACTCTTCTAACATACAAGGGCGCACCCTCATTTGAAAGACTTCCGC
This sequence comes from Pauljensenia sp. UMB10120, assembly GCF_030212035.1. Taxonomy (NCBI): domain Bacteria; kingdom Bacillati; phylum Actinomycetota; class Actinomycetes; order Actinomycetales; family Actinomycetaceae; genus Pauljensenia; species Pauljensenia sp. UMB10120. Next base: position 181,805 of record NZ_JASODH010000001.1, read on the forward strand.
TGCCACGTTCGCTGCCAGACAAAGACGGTACGAACGCGAACGCTCCTACTTGGGCAACGCCTCGTTGACCACATCGAACAGTTCAGTCATGTGATGGTCGGATGCCAGGCGCTCAGTACTGACTTCCCTGCCCGAACCATCGCACAGCGGGACACACCAGTTCGGGTATTCCGTATTGGTACCCGGTAGATTCTGAGGGCGGATATCTCCCACAGCGTCCACCAATGCCACACCCACCAGACGCGAAGGTGTCATCGTAATGAAGCGATGCAAAGCTGTCACGATTTCTTCCTTGCTGGGCTCTGGCGAGTCCAACAATCCGTATTCGCGCAGACGCACCAGCATGCGTTCGCGCTCGATTTCCTCCCCCGCGCGCACCACATCAACAGGATCGACCAGTAAGCCCAACTGGTCACGCAGCGTGGTCTGCACGCCGTCAAGGTATCCCGAAGTGGGTGGCAGATCATGAGTGTTCACTGTCGCAAGAACGTCGCGCCGGTATTGATCCGCATGCAGCGGCCAGCCAGAGTCCTCCTTTTCGAACCACAGCACCGATGTTCCCAGGATTCCTCGATCATTGAGGTAGCCGCGCACCCACGGTTCAACCGTGCCAAGGTCCTCACCGATCAGCACTGCTCCGGCGCGCTGGGCTTCAAGCAGCAGCACGCCAACCATCGCTTCGTGGTCGCAGGACACGTATGTTCCATGCGAAGCTGGCTCTCCCTCGGGAATCCACCACAGTCTGAACAATCCCATGATGTGGTCAATGCGCACCGCTCCGGCATGGGACAGCACGGTTCGAATCATGTCGCGCAGCGGTTGGTACCCGCACCGCGCCAGCTCACGTGGAGACCACGGAGGCTGCGACCAGTTTTGGCCTTGCTGAGAATACATATCCGGCGGTGCTCCCACCGTCATTCCCGGTGCAAACAACGTCGGCGTGGCCCACACGTCGGAGCCTTTCGGGTGAACGCCAACGGCCAGGTCAGCCATAATGCCAATGCTCATGCCCAGTTCGGTGGCCAAGGTCTGCGAATCTCGCAACTGTTCGAGGGCGACCCACTGACACCATGAATAAAAGTCGATGCGGTCAGCCAGTTCAAAGCGTGCGCGCTCAATCTGATCAGTATCAGTGAGCATCTCGGGAATCAAGGGCTTATCGTCGCGCTCCAGATCGCCTGCCACAAACGACCCGGACGCTTCGATGAGCGCGCACCACAAGGAAAAGTCCGCCAGCGCATCGCCTCCTTCGTTCGTGAAACGGAGGAACTGTGCGCGGCGCGATGGGCGCATGGGTTGCGCATGGATGATTGCGAGTGCCTGAACCTTCGCCCGCCAGGAAGTGTCACGGTCAATCAGATCCGTGCGTGATGCGCCCCAAGATTCCTCGCGCAGAGCATCAACTCGGCTGCGGTCCCGTTCAGACAACTGCGCATATTCCGGCAGCGATTCAGGATGAATGTACAGCGGGTTCACCCACCTGCGTGTCACCGGCAGGTAGGGCGAGTTCTCCAATGGCGAGATGGGCGCACACGCGTGAACGGGGTTAATCAGCACAAACTGCGCACCGTGCGCAGCACTGACCGACACGATGTCCTGCAGATCCGCGGTGTCGCCGATACCCCACGAGGAGGCAGAACGTACCGAATAAAACTGCGCGGAGGTGCCCCACTGCTGATCGGACTGCATCAGCGCAGGTGGATCGATTCGGTCGGGAACGACGATCAGCGGCGCGGAATACACTGTTCCGCCCTCAACGGTTGCGACAAGGCGGTGCCATCCCAATGGCAGTGAGGCTGGGATTTCGAACGTTGCACGTCCCACCAGCTGATCGCCAATCTGACGTGGCGGCACCCATCGGTCGAGCTGGGGGCACTGTCCCCCCTCGCCACTTTCGAGTTCGTAGCTGACTGTCACCCTGCGGCCGTGCGGCACGTGAACGGGTACGTCCCGGGTGCAATGCTCGCGCACAACGGTGCAGTCAGGCAGGATCGTGGACCAGTGTTGATCCTCAGTGAATTCAACAGCGCGTTGAAGGTCCTGGACGGTGGAATCCTCATCGAGAGGCAATCCCAGTGCGTGTAGAACCTTCAGCAAAGATGTGGCTTCGACGTCAACAAGGTTTCCATACCAATCCCAAAAGTGCGTCGCCACTCCATTGGCTTCGGCCACCGAGCGCAGCAGGTCAATCTCGGTGTGTGCTGGTGCAGCTAGATCCATGAAGGTCTCCGACTCATCTCATCCACAGCGGTACTGCTACCGATCGTACACGTCATGAACACAGTTGACGCAGTTCGCCCATCACACGTTCCGCATCTATTCCAGTGACCAGCTGCACGACATCGCCTGAGCGCACCACCGCGATAACCGGCGGTTGTCTCAGTAGGTGTTCATCGATGCTATCTTGGTCGCGGACCTGCACGCGGATTCTCAATGCACACGGTTCAAGATCGACAACGTTGTCGCATCCGCCCAGCCCCTGAAGTATTTCCCGGCATCGTTGCGGCAAGGATGGCTCAGCTGTCCATTCGCGATCCACGCCTGCCTGACGATTTTTGTGCACCATGTGTCCATCGTAGAAGATTGCCCACGATGCGCACCTGCTGTGCACAAAATGCCGCATGAACGGACAATAGAATTATGACGACACCGATCGACGTACCGTTGACCACCGATGAGCCCGTAGCATCTGTCCTGCGTATTCTGCGATTGACCGAAGATGCCGAGCACGAGGACACCTTCACTGCTCACTCCCTGCCGCAGGTGAGGCGCGTATACGGAGGACAGGTCATCGCACAGTCGTTGCTGGCGTCAATGGCCACCATTGACCAGGACGATCGGCTTCCCCACTCCTTCCATGCCTACTTTCTGCGCGGCGGCGACCCGCAAGCTCCATTTACACTGCACGTCAACCGTTTGCGCAATGGCCGTTCCTTTTCGTCGCGTTCCGTGACATGCAGGCAGTCTGAACGCGAAATTCTCACACTCGCCGCATCCTTCCAAAGCCCTGAATCCAGTCTGACATACGAGATTGAAGCGCCGGATGTGCCCGGCCCCGATTCCTGCGACTCAGCATTGGAACTCTTCCGCATGATGAATCACCCAGTGGGCCGATTCCTCGGCAAGACTGCTGCATTCGATGTTCGTCATGTCCAGGACAGTTTGTATGTCAAACCCGACCCTCACCCCACGAATCGCCAGCAGCTTTGGATGCGTCCGCGCTCTCCGATCCCCTCCCAGGTCAGTCAGCTCATTCACCGCGCGCTTCTGGCATACGTCGTCGACCAAGTCATGTTGGAACCAGCCATGCGCGCCACCTCATTGTGCTGGATGACTCCAGGTTTGTCGGCCGCTTCCCTGGACCACGCCATGTGGTTCCATCACGATGTTGATATCAACGACTGGCTGCTTTTTGACGGCACGTGCACCAGTGTCAATAACGGTAGAGTCCTGACCCATATGCAGATTTTCTCCTCCAACGGCAGGCTCGTTGCCGATGCCAACCAGCAGGGCATGATGCGTGTGCCACGCGGCGGTGTGCATGGCTCAGGCCGATGGGAGTTCATGGATGGCGACACGGCCACGGTCGCACCTGCTTAAGAAATGGAGTCCAATATGAGCATCTCTGCCCTGACCATTGCGGTCGCCACGCCGCTGCCCTCTGACCTGGTTGAACCACTCATGCAGTGCGATCCGCGCCTGCTGGTGGATTACCGCCCCCATTTGCTGCTGCCTCAGCGCTGGGTCGGTGACTGGGGTGGCGACACGAGCGTCACCCGCACCGACCAAGAGCACGCCGAGTACGTCCAGATGCTCACCCACGCTGACATTCTTCTGGGTATTCCTGATTCCTCCGCTCGCCTGCTGCGCGAGGTCGTCGAACACAACCCGAGACTTCGCTGGGTGCACACAATGGCTGCCGGAGGCGGCGCACAAGTCAAGTCTGCCGGCCTGTCGGAAGATGACCTCCAGCGCGTCACCTTCACCACCAGCGCGGGTGTCCACGGCACGACGCTCGCTGAGTTCGCACTGTTTGGCCTTCTCGCCGGCGCGAAAGATCTGCCCCGGCTGCACTCTGATCAACGCGCGCACCACTGGCCTGACCGCTACCCGATGCGCCACTTATCTGAAATGACCGTTCTGATCATGGGCACAGGTGGCATCGGCCGCGTTGTCGCGCACCGCCTTCACGCTCTCGGTGCGACCGTATGGGCAACCTCGCGTTCGGGCACACCGGTCGAGGGCGTGGAACGGCTCATCGCGATGGATGACCTGCACGATGCTCTGGGTCAGTGCGATGGCCTGGTGATCACTCTGCCTGGCACATCAGCCACCCGCCATATGATTGACGCCGCCGCGTTCGCGTCAATGAAACCGGGGATGATCCTGGTCAATGTGGGTCGAGGAACGGTGATTGACGAGGACGCCCTCGTCGATGCCCTGAATGGGCAGCGCGTAGCTTTTGCTGCACTTGACGTAACGGAGACCGAACCTCTTCAGGATGACTCTGCCCTGTGGGATCATCCCCGTGTCCTGATCAGTCCTCACACGGCTGCGCTCTCAACGCATGAAGGAGAGCGTATCGTTGAACTCTTCATGGACATTGCGGCGCGCTTCCTGAATGGTCGTCCGCTCCGCAATGTTGTCAACACCATCGAGTTTTACTAGCACCCCGACCCATGCACGCCCCTCCACCACGTAGGCCCCGGACTTTCACAGCTCTGGGCCGTCAGGCCATCGCTTTGATAGCACGCCAGATGGTGCGCGAGGGGCGCCGTACTGTCATTGTTCCGACCTATGCCTGCCTGACGATGATCGTGCCGTGGCAATTGGAAGGCATGCGCATCGAACAGGTGGCGTGCGATCCGGTGATGATGGATCCCGCAGATCTTGAACGAGCCCTTGCCAGGTGCTCAGCTGACGAAACAGTGGTGTTCTACTGCGAGACTCTCGGCTGTCAGCCCTCGCGCGCGCTCAGCGATGTACTCGGTGAAACACGCGGGCGCGGTGTCCGAGTTGTTGCAGACAGAACCCACAGTATGCTGTGCGATTCGGTGTGCGCCGCTGACATGGAACTTGTTTCTGCCCGCAAGCTCCTGTCGATTCCGGAGATCGCGTGGGTCGATGGCAAGGTCGACCAGCCCTCTCGACGAAGCGAGGCTGACAATGCGCTGACGCGAGCTCGCCAACAGTTTCTTTCCACTCCGTCGGTTGCAACGTTTGAAGCCGTTGAGGATCTGGCAGATGAGCTGTGGACGCCGGTGTCGCCGTCTCAGGACGCTATGACGGCGCTGGAAGCGATTGATATGGCCGGGCTCCGTGCAGATGTGCGCCGCACGCGCACACGAGTGGAAGTGGGTCTGCCACCGGGGTGCACAGTAGTCAACGAGGGCGTGTGCGCTCCCCTCGTTGTGCGCACCAATCACGCCGGCAAGGCGGCCGACGCACTGTATTCGCGCGGCATTGTCGGACCAATTCATTGGGATCGTCCCGCCAGCAGCCGGCTCGAGTGGCCGAGCGATCTGCTGTGCCTACCGCTGGTGATGACGCCTGACCAGTGCGATCAGTGCATCGAAGTCCTGACCGCTATTCACTCCTGAGTGCTTCCACCGGGTCCTTACGTGAGGCTGCTGAGGACGGGATCAAGCCTGCAATGAAGGTCAGGAACATGGAGATCGCCACCAGTATCGCTGCCGCACCCACCGGCAGGATCGCCACATTATAGATCCCGAAGTTCGCTGCCACAATGAGGTTGGCCGGTATGGTCAGCAGCGCGGAGATGCCGATACCCAGCAGGCCCGCAACCAGACCCACGATCAGGGTTTCCGCATTGAACACGCGACGAATATCCCGCTTGGATGCGCCGATGGCGCGCAGAATGCCGATCTCTTTCTCGCGTTCGAGCACCGAAATATAGGTGATCACGCCGATCATGATAGACGAGACAATCAGTGAAATCGCCACAAATGCGATCAGCACGTAACTCACCACGTTGATGATGGTGGTCACCGATGACATGAGCGTGCCAACTAGGTCACTGTAGTGGATGACCTTTTCCTCATGCCCGTCGGCTCGTTGCTGCTCGTTGTAGCTATCCAGAATGGTGATGATTTCACCCTTGGATTCAAAATCCGCCGGGAAAATGTCGATACGTGAGGGACTGGCCGGATCGGCATACCCCATCTTCGACAGATTCGCGTCGTATGAGGTTGGCTCGGTCATCATCATTTGAGCGATCAGCTCGCTCAGTTCCTTCTCATCCATGGTGAAGTTAAAGGCGCGAGCCAGAGCGTCCTCGTCAATTCCCATCGCTGCCGACATGTTCTGACTGAGCTGGCTCATCTGGTTGGAGAGGGCAGTGCCAATTGAATTTTCGAGGATGGAGCCCACCTGCGCTGAAATCTGGTCCGACACAGCCGTCATGGCGTCGTTCATGTAGGCACTCATGGCGGCATTCATCTGCTCAGCGAGGGCGGGGCCTTGAGCTGCCATCTGTTCGTCCATCTGTTGCCCGATCGATTCGCTGATCTGCCTAATGGCCGAGTCCGCCACGCCGCTCAGATCAGCCTGTGTTCCGTTCAGGTTGTCCTCGTTCTGGGCGAGCAATGCCTTTCCCTCCTCCGAGTCGAGGAAGACGGCGAAGTTCGTTGCCACGTCGCTGGCGTCGAGCCCATGCACCATGCAGTACTGGAAGTAGCCTGTCATCATCTGCTCGACCAGTGAGTTCAAGCGTTCAGGATCGATCGCACTAGCCGCATCCATGCCCAGGCTCTGCCAGTCCACGCTGGCCATCGCGCGCTCAATGTCAATACCGTCCATCAGCGAGCTCATGTCCACGGATCCAAGCATGTCCTCGATACTGAGAGTCGGCAGCATAGACGGGTCAATAGTCAGTCCGGGCATATTCAGGTTCACGTTCAGTGCCGACGGATCGATTGCCAGCTGCGATTCGTCAAATGTGAACGCCTCGGCCAGGGCGTCCTGGTCCACGCTGATCAATGACTTGAAATCCACCCCGCTGTTGCGCGGATTGTTCTGTTCATCGGCAAAGGTACGCCCCGTGAGAATATTGACTGACTGCTGGTCCAGTTGTGCGGCGACCACGTCGGAGTCGGCCGCCTCGTCCATCAGGTCCCTGACCAGGCTCGACGTGTAGTAGATGCCGGGTTGCAGGGCTGTGGCCGTGACTGATTCAGCGGGCTGCACGATGCCGACAACTCGCAGATCCTTCCCCTTGTCGACCAGACCGGACACAAAATCCTGATCCTTGCGCTTATCGGTCCACACCTTGTGCGTCTCGTCATAGACGTAGTAGTCGGCAGCATTCACAACCTTGAACGCGACACCCATGATGTCGTCGTAGCTGACGTCGATTGGGTCATCAGGGGCATCAATGTCTTCTTGGTTGGCGAATTGTGCCACCATTGTCTTGAGTTCTTCCGGATCGCGCAGTCCGAGCGCGTACAGCGCGAAGTCGCTGATCTTTCCTGAGGGTGTGAGGACGGCCAGCGCCTCGTTCGATTCCGTTGGCCAGTGACCGGCAACCATGTCGTACTGTTGCTGGATGAGGGAGAGGTCGTCGCCCAGTTCGTTGAATACGTCAGTGTTCATCGCCTGGTTCATGAAGGCATTCGAGGTGGTGCCTGCGCCGATGCCGAGGGAAGCGAAAGTTGTGTCCGGGTTGACCTGGCGTGGCCCCGATTCCATATCGTCCGCAAAAATCTGAGGCCTGACGTTGTAGCGATACTCGATGGAGCGTGCGTACTGATCGAGGTTGTCTGGATCGGAATCCAGGTATCTCTTGAGCGCGGTCAGATCATTTGAGTCAACCGTTTTGAACATGTTGGTCACCATCGGCATTTCGCCCACGTGTCCACTCTGCACACTGTCCGCGCTGTCTGATTTCTCCGGCATTTCCGCGGACACCTCGAGCATGGACGACATGTTCAGTCCCTGGTTGAAGATTTGGAGAGGATAGACGGAGAGCGTGTCTTCCTCGACGTTCTTGATATAACTGTTCACGCCGTTGGCAAGAGCCAAAATCAATGCAATCCCAATGATGCCGATACTGCCGGCGAAGGATGTCATCAGGGTACGGCCCTTCTTGGTCATCAAGTTGTTGAAGGACAGTCCCAGAGCGGTGAGGAACCCCATCGAGGTCTTCGCATTCTCGCTACTTTGAGTGATCTGACTGTGAGTATGCTCCTCAATCGGGTTGGAGTCGTCCGATACTGTGCCGTCCTTGAGTGTCACGATGCGGGTTGCGTATCGGTCAGCAAGGTCGGGATTGTGCGTCACCATAATCACCAGGCGGTCTTGTGCAATGCCGGTGAGCAGATGCATGATTTGTTCGCTCGTCACCGAGTCCAGGGCGCCTGTCGGCTCGTCAGCCAGAACGATCTCCGGGTCGTTGACCAATGCACGGGCAATGGCCACGCGCTGCATCTGCCCGCCTGACAGCTGGTTGGGGCGCTTGTGTGCGTGTTCCTCGAGGCCGACATCGCGAAGTGCTGTCAAAGCGCGTTGATGCCGCTCGGAACGGGAGACACCGGACAGGGTCAACGCCAACTCCACGTTAGCGAGCACGCTCTGGTGTGTGATGAGGTTGTAGCTTTGAAAAACGAAGCCGATCCGGTTATTGCGGTACGTGTCCCAGTCGTGGTCGGAATAGGTGGATGTGTCAACATCGTCAACGATGATGGAGCCACTGTCGTAATGATCCAGGCCGCCGACAATGTTGAGTAGCGTCGTCTTGCCTGAACCCGACGGACCTAGGATAGCGACGAATTCGTTGTCGCGGAACTCAATTGAGACATCGTCGAGCGCCTGTTGCGTCAAGTCGCCTGTCGTGTAGGACTTGGTGACGTTATTGAGCTGAAGCATTGTCTGCCTCCTGGGGCATCAGGCCGGTGCTGACCAATTCGAGCCAGCGCGAGCGGGTGGAGTGGTCGAAAGCGATGGGGGCGCTGCACAGCAGGATGCCGAAATCCTTGACCATGAAGTCGGTACGCAGCGAGTGGTCGCGGCGCCCGGCGTCAATGATTTCAGTGAGGTTGTGAACAATTCTTTCACGTGTGTGGGCGATTTCCCGATCGCGTAGATCTGAAAAAGATTCGAGATATTCGGCAACTGCCTGCCGGTTGGCGCCGTTGCCGGCCGCCTCAGTCACAATCACAGAGAGCAGATGGGACAGGGCGTCTCCCCCACGGACCTGGCCATCTGCGACACGCTTGGCAGTCTCAGTGAAGAGATCACATAGATGGGTCAGAGCCTGCACTGCAACGGCGCGGACAAGCGCCTCTTTTGTCGGGAAATGCCGGTAAAGCGTTCCAACTGCCACTCCGGCTTCCCTCGCGATCTGTTTCATGGAAACACCTGGACCGTGTTTCTTGATCTGTTCACCGGCCGTTGACAAGATGCGCTGCAGATTCAGGCGCGCGTCCGAACGGGTCGGGCCGCCCTCGTCAATAGTTGACGCTTCCGTGTGCATGATGTCGTTTCTCTTCCATGTCGTGATCATGTCGGTGAAGGTGAATCTAGGTTCATGTTATGAGTGCAGTGCGCTCCACGCATAGTGAGCGTTCCGAATGTGGGCAGCCTCTCCTTGCAGGCTCGTTTATCCGCACGCGCGACGCGCACTGCATAGACTGAACGAATGACTCCCCCTGTCGATACGCGCAATCATGAAATCACCGCTTCAGGACCGCTGCTTACGTCTGACGGTACGGTGCGAGAACCTGGCTGGGCACGCTCCCCTCTGCTGGACTACGACCGGCAGGCAATCGCTGCTCCACGGTGGCGCATCAAGGAATGGGACTACTACATTGCGCTCACAGATACCACCGCCCTTGCCTTCACTGTGTGCGACGGCGGCTACTTCGGCATGGTGTCGGTGTCGTGGGTGGATCTGACTGCTCCAAGTGAACACACTGAAACCGTTCTGATACCTCTGCCCATGGGACGGCTCAAACTTCCCCGCTCCTCCACTGCAGGGGTAAGCCAGTTTGTCAATTCTCGCGTCCGGATACGCTTCGAGACGACTTCTACAGGTCGAAAGATTCGCTGCCACATGAAGAACTTCAGCGAGAGTGAGGACTTCAAGTGCGTGCTGACCATGGAGCAACCGGGCATGGATTCACTGGTGATTGCCACGCCCTGGGCTGAAGATCCCCGTGCCTTCTACTACAACCAGAAGGTCAACTGTATGCCGGTTCGTGGAAGCGCAACATGGGGTTCGCGCCGCGTCGACTTCGATGCGGCAACGGATTTTTGCACCCTTGACTGGGGGCGCGGGGTGTGGACCTACGACAATCGCTGGTACTGGGGTTCAGGGAATGCACGCATCGACGGCGTTCCCTTCGGATTCAACATCGGTTATGGTTTCGGCGATACCTCGGCCGCCAGCGAAAACGTCATGTTTTATGATGGCGTCGCGCACAAACTTGATGACGTGTTATTCCAGATACCTCATTCCTACACCGATCCGTGGCAATTCACGTCTAGCGACCACCGCTTCGAAACAGTCTTTGAGCCGATCATCGATCGCAGCGCGAGCATGTCGGTTGGCCCTGTCGCCACCGAGCAGCACCAGGTTTTCGGGCGCATGAGCGGACACGTCGTACTCGACGATGGCACAGACCTCGAACTGCGCGATATCGTGTGTTTTGCCGAGGACGTCCACAACCGCTACTGACACGTTCGGCGATCTAGGCCAGTCGGTCAGTTCACCGATCCTTACTGATCAAAAGCATTCGCGCACCAAGCGGCTCTTATTCCACGTTAGTGGCTCGGAGCCCATTGACGCACGTATGAGCACAATCCACGACAAGAAAAAACCCGGAAACCTGCAATTTCCGGGAAAAATCGTCGGGCTGGCGGGATTTGAACCCACGACCCCTTGACCCCCAGTCAAGTGCGCTACCAAGCTGCGCCACAGCCCGAAGTTCGCCGTCACGGCGACCTGACTACTCTAGCTCACGAAAGCAGTCCTTTCCAAGTTGACCGACTTGATGCCGATCACATCGCGCGGTGTCTTGTTCAGCCCCGCACCGTTCGATAGGCTCCACTCATGTCATCGCCAGATTACTTTGCCAACGATTCGCGTACGAACCGCCAACGTATGCTTGATGAAGACTTCTATATTGGCGACGATCCGGAGAACGCTCGAATCGCCCAGAAAGCCATTGAGCTATCTGAGCAGTATCGCCTCGCGATCATTGCGGGCAACGCGCAGGCACGTGAGATTTTGTGCGAATTACTCGGCTCGTTTGGTGCAGATTCCTACATTAAGCCACCTCTGAGCGTCGACTATGGCGAAAACCTGCATGTCGGTGACCGCACATTCATCAATATGAATCTGGTTGCCCTCGACGTTGCCGCCATCTACATCGGTGATGACTGTCAGATTGGCCCGAACGTCCAACTCCTGACGCCCATTCACCCACTGGCACCCATTCCTCGGCGCGACAAACTAGAGGCCGCGCGCTCCATCCGACTGGGCAACAATGTCTGGCTCGGAGGCGGTGTCATCGTGTGTCCAGGAGTGACAATTGGCGATAACACAGTTGTTGGTGCCGGTTCGGTCGTGACGCGAGATCTGCCGGCGAATGTCGTCGCAGTGGGGACACCTGCACGCGTAGTGAAAGAGCTCGATCCGGAGGATACCCGCCTGGAATAGACCCCATATTTCCAGCACAAACGATCTGTACATCACATGTCGACGCGCGCCCTGCCAATTCGCCGCTGTTGCCCCTAGACTCCATAGCGGGAATGGTCGCGCGTCTTGGCTTGAGGAGTCCACTGGCATGAACAAGGTTGGCATCGGTGTGTCCTTATTGGCATCCGTCACGTTCGCCGCTTTCACGTATATTGCCAAATTTACGCCGCCATTGAGCGGCACACAGTTGTGGGGCTGGCGCATCATGCTGACGGTACCCGGAATCATCCTCACTTTCATCGTGACCGGTCGCGGACGCTCCCTCGTGCGTGAAATACAGATCGTACGGGAGAACCCATCTCGACTGCTCAGCTACGCCTTTTGCGCGCCCATGCTGGCAGTGCAAATGCTGCTTTTTGGGTGGGCACCACAAATGGGCAGGACGCTTGAACTGGCACTGGGGTACTTCCTCATGCCGGTCGTTATGGTGTTGGCGGGGCGTTTCGTGTACAAGGAACGCATGAGTCCCCTCTCGGCTCTTGCGGCTGTACTGGCCGGATGCGCCGTCATCTATCAGGTCGTCTCGACAGGGCAGCTCGGGTGGGTCGCTCTCATCGTCGCTCTGGGATACCCCCTGTACTTCATGGTTCATAAGTATTTCCATACCGAGGGTGTCTCCGCGCTCACGTGGGAAATGATCCTCGCCTCTCCACTGGCACTATGGTTCGCACTGGCACGCGGTGGCGTCAATGTCCCACGAGAAAATCCCCGACTGATCTGGATCATTCTGCTGATCGGCGCTGTCTCAGTGGTCGCCATGATCGTGTACGCATTGTCTGCGCGGATGCTGCCGTACAGTGTGTTCGGGTTGATGACCTACGTCGAACCCGTCCTGGTCTCCCTGCTCGCTATGGCAGCTGGAGAGCGCATCAGTCCTGGCGAAATCATCTTGTATATCGGAATCTACACCGCTGTTGGCCTGTTGGGTGTGGACGGCCTGTTGGCAATTGTGCACCGTGAACGCTGGCGTGCCTTCCCAGCTCGTCCATGGATCAAACGTCGCCGCAGAAAGTCGCCGCGTTCCCGTCACTTCAGGCGCGATCGCACATCCCGGTCGATCAACTCCACCAACTGATCGACCACTTGATCAATTGTCAGATCAGAGGTGTCGATCGGCGTCACACCGGCCGCCGGTGTCATGAACTCCGACACTGTTGAATCCGCGGCGTCGCGCCCCTGGACCTGTGCACGCGTTGCTTCCAAAGCCTCCGCATCCACACGACCATACAGTTCCAGTGTCCGCCTGCGCAGCCGTGCTTCGGGGTCGGCACTCAGCAGCACCCTGACATCGGCATCCGGGCACACCACCGTTGTGATGTCACGGCCTTCAGCGACCATACCGTGACCGTTTGCGCGTGCTTCCATCATGCGGCGGCGCTGCTCACGCGCCATCCAGTGACGCACTTCCATATTGGTTGCCACCTGGGACACCACGCCAGAGATCCGGGGCGTGCGGATATCGAGGGTAATCTCCCGTTCCCCCATGAAGAAGTGGGGATCCTGTGGATCAGAGTCCATACGAAGCGGCATTTGGTCTGCTGCAGCCGTGACTGCGTGATGGTCAGCCAGGTCCACCCCAGATTCCAGGGCGAACCACGTGAGCGCACGATACATCGCACCCGTGTCGAGGTATCCGATGCCCACGCGCGACGCCACGCGTCTGGAGACAGTTGATTTTCCAGACCCTGCGCTGCCGTCGATGGCAACCGTGACGCCGACACGTTCAATTCCCTCACGCAACGCTGCATCGAAATCTGTAACAACTGGTGCGTCCTGGTCGCCCATCACACTGCTCCTACTCTGTACTCGCATGCGCAATAATGCGCCATCCGCGTTTAACCAACTCGACCTCCGCCTCACGCGCACGCGTCGGATCCACCATGATGCGAGCCACACCAACCCGCTGGCGGGCAGCATGGTCAACCGTGAAGTCTTCAATGTTCACGCCGATCGACCCCAGTTCCGTAAACAGGTGCCCAAGCTCGCCAGGCTCATCTGGCACCAGAACCTCAACCTCGGCGAAATGGACAGGAACGCCACCGTGCTTGCCCGGAATACGTTCGACTCCACGGTTGCCTGCTTCCATGACGCGGTTTACCGCACCGACCGATCCACCCGTCAACGGACCGTCTTGGGCGGCGCGATGCAGATGCTCGCGAAGGGCGTTTAAATCGCCACTGAGTGCATCCAAAACCTGCGTGATTGGACCAGCGTTGCCAGCCAGGATGACGGTCCACAACCGAGGGTCCGACGCTGCAATCCTGGTCGTATCACGCAATCCCTGGCCAGCCAGGGACAATGCTTCACTGGGTGCGTCCGCCAAGCGCGCGGCAAGCAGCGAGGACACCAATTGCGGCACATGAGACACCAGAGCAACTGCATGATCATGGGTGGAAGCATCCAGCTGCACAACAACCGCCCCAACATCTGTCGCCAACGTGCGGACCGCGACGATCGCCTTGTTCGATGAGGCCTCGTGCGCGACCACCACCCAGGGCCTGCCGATAAACAGGTCGGGATCTGCCGCCCCCGCGCCGGAGCGTTCACGACCTGCCATCGGGTGCGAACCAACGTATCGCGCTGCCAACGTGGCATCACCTGTGGATGTGGCCAGCTCCAGGACCTCCTGCTGCACGGCGCTCTTAACGGACGCCACGTCCGTGACAACGGCTTCAGGGTAGTCCTGCAAAGCGCGCACCACGCACTCCCCTGCCACGTCAGGTGGGGTGGCAACGACGACAAGGCGCGGCTCGGCGGTCCTCACCGTCTGCAGGGCTCGGCCCGCTCCCATGTCAACGGCAAGCTGCTCAGCGGTGGGAGATGCATCGCTGAGAAATACGTCGATCCCTCCCCTGCTCAACGCCAGGCCGAGGGAGGCGCCCAACAGACCAGATCCAATAATCAGAACTGGGCCATGCGTCCCGACTGCGCCTGCCATTACAGGCCTACGCAGGAGTACAGGCCGACGAGCATGTTCCCCTTCACGCGGCGCGTCGTGCCTGGTTGCAGGCGCTCGAGGCGAATAGGGCCGAACTCGGTGCGTACCAGTTCGCGCACTGGGAAGCCGACCGCATCCATGAGTCGACGCACCAGACGGTTGCGCCCCTCGTGCACGCGGATCTCAACAGCCGTGATGTCGCCGAAGGTTTCAACAACCCTGAAACCGTCAACGGCAATCGGACCGTCTTCGAGTTCAATTCCCTTGAGCAGCTGCTTGCGCACTTGAGGCTTGACCTCACCGTGGACGCGCGCCACGTATGTCTTGGGCACCTCATAGCTCGGATGTGTCAAACGGTTGGCCAACTCACCGTCATTGGTCAACAGCAACAGTCCTGACGTATCAATGTCCAGGCGTCCGACGTGATAGAGGCGCTCCGGGTAGTCTCCAATGATGTCGGTCAGACAGGGACGCCCCTCAGGGTCATCCATCGTTGAGACCATGCCGACCGGCTTGTTCAGCGCCATGACGATGTGTTTCGACTCGTCTGTGATCACCAGATCGCCGTCTACGTGGATAACCTGATGGCCGGGGTCGACACGCGTGCCCATCGCAGTTACTACATGGCCGTCCACGCTCACGCGTCCCTCGCGGATCAGCTCTTCGGCAGCGCGCCGCGAGGCGATTCCTGCTTGAGACAAGACCTTTTGCAGCCGAATTCCACCTTGTACGTGTGGATCGTTTCTCACAGTGTCTCCTCCATGTCATGAGCCAATTCGTCAAGCTCGTCGCTTTCGGGCAGGTAGGGTGCCAAGGGCACCAGCTCGTCCAGAGAGTTCATCCCCATGCGCTCCAGGAACATGTCAGTTGTCCCGTACATTCGGGCACCTGACGGCGCCAGCCCCACTTCTTCAATCAACCCGCGTGCCACCAGCGTACGCACAACCGAGTCAACATTCACGCCTCGAATGTGTGAGATTCGCGCCCGCGTCACCGGCTGGCGGTATGCCACCACCGCCAGTGTTTCCAATGCGGCCTGACTGAGTTTGGATGATTCGGAGCCGACGATGAAGCGGCCCACCATGGATGCCCACTGAGATGAGGAATAGATGCGCCACCCTCCAGCGGCGTGGCGCAGTTCGAATCCACGCGCCCTCGTGCCGGGGATTCGGCCCGCATACTCGTGGGCGAGGTGTTCCAGCGCGGTGGTCACATCATCTTCATCAGTGTCTAACGCATCAGCGAGTTGAGCGGCACTGACGGGTGCGTCGGCGACCATCAAGATCGCTTCCAGTGCGCAGTACAGCGCGTCGGACGGCTCACTCATTGTTCCTCCATTGACGAGGGCGTCTCCCCCTCGTAGTCATCGATCGGCACCTCGTCCAATGTGGTTCCGTTCCATTTCACCGTCAGTTCGCCCAGTGCTTCGGCCTGATCAAACTCAATAATAGTGCGGCGGAAAAGTTCCAGGACCGCCAGAAACCGCGACACCACGACAGCTGTGCTCTCAGCATCTGCGATGAGCGCGTGGAACGTCATCACCGGCTGGGCGCGCAGTTTATTCATGAGGATCGGAACCTGCGTGGCGACCGGGATCACCGGGTCGTGCAGGTGGGCGATCTGCACAGCAGGTGGGCGGTTGCTGAGCGCATCGGCCGCTAGGCGCGCAAGATCTTCGGCACTAATGGTCCACACCAGTTCAGGCAGCAGTGCAGCGAAATGCGGTTCCAGTGCGACGTCCCGGGCGTATGACCCGTCGAAATTTCCCAGTCGTGAAGCGATGCTACCGGCGGCCATTTTGAATGCCCGGTATTGCAGCAGGCGCGAAAACAGCAGGTCGCGTGCTTCCAGATCTTCCAGGTCGACATCTGTTTCATCGACGTCACGCGGGAGAAGGTGTGCCGCCTTCATGTTAAGCAGCGTGGCCGCCACGACGAGGAATTCCGTGGTGCGTGACAGGTCCGGGAATGCGCTCATGTGAGCGATGAACTCGTCGGTCACTTCTGCCAAGGCGACCTCGGTAATGTCGAGGCGCTTGCGTGAAATCAGCTGCAGCAGCAGATCAAAGGGACCTTCGAATACGTCCAGTGTGACTCGAAATTGATCGATGGTCCCTTCGTCAATGATCTCAGGCGACGCCACCACGAGCAACCACTTCTCGAGCCAGGCGGCGGTACGCTTGCGCTCCAGGATGCGTTGGTGCATACGTGGTGATCGGTTCAGTCGCCACCGACGCGTCAGGGAATTTCACCGTGCGACGGATCCTGGTCGAAAACACCAGGTCACCGAATGCTTCACTGAGCCGCTCCAGAACCTCACGCGTGTGCAGCGTGCGGGTATCGACCATCGTGGCCACGATTCCGTCAATGTTCAGCCGCGGGTTGATCCGGTCACGCACCGTCTCAATGGTCTCGACCAGTAGCGCCACACCTCGCAGGGCAAAAAACTCAGCCTCTACCGGCACGATCACGCCGTGGGAAGCGCTCAACGCGTTCACGGTCAGCAGGCCCAGTGACGGCTGGCAGTCAATGAGGATGACGTCGTATTCATCAGCCACCGAACGCAGCACACGTGCAAGAGCGGATTCGCGCGCCACTTCGTTGACCAGTTGGACTTCCGCAGCAGACAGGTCGATATTCGCCGGCAAGACGTCAAGATTGTCCACCGCCGTGGGCACGATCGCCGTATGTGCATCCGGTTTGGACGCCATCAGCAGCGTGTAAATCGTCTGGTCCAGTTCCAGGGCATTGATGCCCAGACCCACCGATGCGGCACCTTGCGGATCAAAGTCGACGATCAGCACACGCCTGCCGTATTCAGCAAGCGCGGCACCCAGGTTGATGGTCGTCGTGGTCTTACCGACGCCGCCCTTCTGGTTGCACATGGCAATAATGCGTGCAGGGCCGTGCCCTTTGAGCGGCTCAGGAACAGGGAAATCTTCTTCCTCGTTGGTGGTGCCACCCAAATCCGTTACCAATGCAGGTTGATCATCATGAGTCACGCTCTTAGCCTAGTTCATTGTGCCGCGTCAGTTGCGCAGCTGGGCACGTGGATGAGCGGATCGGTACACTTCACGCAGCGTCGTCGCCGTCAACCGGGTATAGATCTGCGTGGTCTGAACGCTGGCATGTCCGAGCAGTTCCTGCACGTCACGCACGCTCGCTCCGCCCTCCAGCAGATGCGTGGCAAAGGAATGACGCAGAGTGTGGGGCGATACTTTCGATTCCAGGCCGGCCTCACGAGCGACCCGTTGAATCGATTCCCACGCCGATTGGCGCGACATGGGTCGCCCTCGTAAATTCAGGAACAAATGCGAATCGCCTCGTCCTCGGGAGGCAAGCTCCGGGCGAGCACGCACCAGATAATTGCCCACTGCCTGACGTGCAGCGTGTCCCACCGGTACCAGGCGTTCCTTGCGTCCCTTGCCGAACAGACGCACGATCGGTAGTTCCTCATCCAGGTCGATGTCATCGACAGCCATTGCCAAAGCCTCTGACACGCGTGCCCCGGTGGCGTAGAGGACTTCGAGCAGCGCATGGTCTCGAATGCCGCGCGCCGAGTCGTCGCGCGCCGCCATATCCAGCAGGCGTGTCACCTCGTCAATACTGAGGGCTTTGGGCAGGCGCTCCCCCATTTTCGGTGAGTGCACATCCTGCGTCGGGTCGACCGTACCGTATTTTTCACGGATCGCGAAACGATGAAACCCTCGAATCGCTGCCAGTGCGCGCGCAATTGACGAGGGAGCCTTCGGTGCCGTTTTACCGTGAGGATGGGACAGGGTGGACAGATAATCTGCGACGTTGTCGGGGGTGACCGCCTTCAGATCCGTGACCCCACGTTGATGCAAGGCCTGAATATAGCCCTCGATGTCCCGGCGATAATTCGTCACCGTGTGCACCGATGCGCCTTTTTCCACCTGCAGGTAGCTCAGCCACTCCTCGGCAATACTGTCCAAAGCGTCCACGTGTGAATGCTAGACGATCAGGCCCAGGTGCGCGGCTGAAAGTCCTCGTCAGGGATCGCAGTATTCACGTAGACTAATCCTGCAGCCAATATCAGTGTTGTTCTGACCTGCGTCGCTCAACGTTGGGGCGCAGAAATTCTGGAGGATGTTGTGACATTGAAGTGGGACTCAATCGATGATCGAGCAGTTGCGACTGCCCGCGTGCTAGCAGCCGATGCCGTGGAGAAAGTGGGCAATGGCCACCCAGGCACCGCTATTTCGCTGGCACCTGCCGCGTATCTGCTCTACCAGCGCCATATGAAGTTTGACCCAACTGATGAGCATTGGCTGGGCCGCGACCGTTTCGTCCTGTCAGCAGGCCATTCGTCGCTGACACAGTACGTGCAGCTGTATCTGGCTGGCATGGACTTGGAACTGGAGGATCTGAAGTCACTGCGCACGTTTAAATCGAAGACGCCCGGTCACCCCGAATTCAAGCACACCAAGGGCGTGGAAGTGACCACTGGACCGCTGGGCACCGGCATCGGTGCGGCCGTCGGTTTCGCCATGTCGGCTCGCCGCAGCCACGGCCTGTATGATCCGGAAACACCGATGGGTGAATCCGTCTTCGATCACAACGTGTACGTCATTGCAGGTGACGGTTGCATGCAGGAAGGCGTCCAGTCTGAGGCCGCCTCATTGGCCGGAACGCAGCGTCTGGGCAACCTGACGGTTATTTACGACGACAACCACATCTCAATTGAAGACGACACGAATATCGCGTTCAACGAGGACGTTCTGGCGCGCTACGAATCCTACGGCTGGCATGTCCAGCGCGTTGACTGGCTCAAGGATGATGGCTCCTACGTCGAAGACATCCAGGCCCTGGATCATGCACTGAATGAAGCTGAGAAGGTCACCGACCGTCCCTCCATCATTGCGCTGCGCACCATCATCGGCTGGCCGACTCCGAAGAAGCAGAACACCGGCGGGATCCACGGATCCAAGCTGGGGGATGAAGCGCTGCGCGGCCTGAAGGAAGCGCTCGGCTTTGATCCAGAGGCGATGTTTGCCGCCGATGAAGAAGCCGTCAAGGCAGTGCGGGAAGCCACCGCGAAGCGCGCACGTGAGGCACGTGAGCAGTGGGATGAACGTTTCAACGCGTGGCGTGAGGCCCAGCCTGAACGCGCAGCGATGCTGGACCGTGTCCTGGCGGGCGCCCTTCCGGATGGGTGGGAATCAGTCCTGCCCGTGTTCGAAGAAGGCAAAGCACTGGCCACTCGTGCAGCCTCCGGTCAGGTACTCAACGCCATCAAGGACGTTTTGCCTGAACTGTGGGGCGGTTCCGCTGATCTGGCAGGATCGAACAACACCTACATGGACGGCTACCCGTCATTCCTTCCCGAGGATCGCTCCTCTGAGAAGTTCCCGGGCAACCCGTTTGGCCGTAACCTGCACTTCGGTGTACGCGAGTTCGGCATGGGTGCCGTGATGAACGGTATTGCCGCCGATCACCTCACCCGCGTGTACGGTGCGACATTCTTCGTCTTTTCGGATTTCATGCGCGGTGCGGTGCGCCTGGCGTCCATCATGGATCTGCCCGTGACCTACGTGTGGACCCACGATTCGATCGGTGTGGGCGAAGACGGCCCGACGCACCAGCCCATCGAGCATCTGGCAGCCTGCCGCGCGATCCCGAACCTCGCGGTTGTGCGTCCGGCGGATGCTGCAGAAACGGCTCAGGCATGGAAGTCGATCCTGGAACGTCAGCACCCCGCCGCGCTGATCTTGTCGCGTCAGGGTCTGCCAAACCCTGCCCGCGGCGACGAGGCCGGCCTGGCCGCTGCGGAGGGCCTGGATCGCGGCGCCTATGTGCTGAGCTGTGACGGCGATCCGGATGTCATCCTCCTGGCATCGGGTTCTGAGGTGTCAATCGCCCTTGACGCTGCTGCCACGTTGCGCGAAGAAGGTCGCAGCGTGCGCGTCGTGTCGGTTCCCTGTATGGAATGGTTCGACGAGCAGGACGAGGATTACAAGGAATCGGTCCTACCCAGCAGTGTGCGTGCCCGCGTCTCCGTCGAGGCTGGCATTGCGATGCCGTGGCACCGCTGGATCGGTGACGCAGGCCGAGCCGTGTGCATCGAGCACTTCGGTGAGTCCGCTGATGGCGCCCGCCTGTTCGAGGAGTTCGGCTTCACTGCTGAGGCAGTGGTGAGCGCTGCTCACGAATCACTGGATGCTGCAGCGAAGTAACACTGCTTTCTGCTGACATGAGGTATCGGCGCGGGGTGACGGCACATGGCCGAAGCCCCGCGTCGATCATGTCGTGGGCATGACAAGCTGAATCACGGCGATCTCGATACGATGGTGACCTGACACATGATCGATTGAGGAGTGTGCATGGACCCTTCATCGGATGACGCGACGATGCAGATACGAAGCTCCATGGATCGGAGGCTGCCCCGAATTGCGCCTCCTTGCGGCCTAGTCGTTTTCGGCATTACCGGTGATCTGGCGCGCACGAAGTTGCTGCCCGCTATCTACGACCTGGCACACCGCGGCCTCCTCAACCCTGCGTTCGCGCTGACCGGATTCGGCAGACGTGAGTGGGATCGTGAGGATTTTGAAGACTTCGCGCGCACCTCTATTGAGCAGCACTCTCGAACAAGGCTCGACGAGGGAACATGGAAGCATTTTGCATCCGGCTTGCGCTTCGTGTCCGGCTCATTCGACGACACTGACGCATACGAGGAACTGGCGCGGACGGTGCGTGAACTTGATGAATCCCGCGGCACCGGCGGTAATCACGCCTTCTACTTGTCCATTCCCCCCAAGTGGTTCCCGGTTGTCTGTCAGCACCTAGCGAACACTGGTCTGAACGAGCGTCAGGATAGTGAGTGGCGCCGGGTGATCATCGAAAAGCCATTCGGTCACGACCTCGAATCTGCCCGCGAACTGTCGGACGCAGTCTCGCGCGTCTTCGATGAGCAGGACGTGTTCCGTATCGACCACTATTTGGGCAAGGAAACCGTTCAGAACATTCTGGCGATGCGTTTCGCCAACACGATGTTCGAACCACTGTGGAATGCGCATTATGTGGATCACGTGCAGATCACGATGGCGGAGGATATCGGCATCGGTACTCGCGCCGGCTATTACGACGGTATTGGCGCGGCCAGGGACGTCATCCAGAACCATCTGCTTCAGCTCGTGGCGCTCACCGCGATGGAGGAGCCCATCAACTTGTCGCCTGAGGTGCTCAGGGCCGAAAAGCTGAAGGTCCTGTCCGCTATTCGTCTGCCCGAGGATCTGGCGACCTCAACAGCACGCGGTCAATACCAGTCAGGTTGGCAAGCCGGTCAATTTGTCAAGGGGTATCTCGACGAGGACAATATTCCCGCCGATTCGCACACCGAAACATATGCCGCATTGACATTGCACGTCGATACACGCCGGTGGGCTGGTGTTCCGTTCTATCTGCGTACGGGCAAGCGCCTGGGCAAACGTGTCACGGAGATTGCAGTTGTCTTCAAACGTGCCTCGCACGTCCCGTTCCAGCACTTTGAGATGGGAGAAACCGGGCACAACGTCCTCGTCATCCGTATCCAGCCCGATGAGGGAATGACGATTCGTTTCGGTGCGAAGGTTCCCGCAACAGAGATGCAAGTGCGCGACGTGACGATGGATTTTGGCTACGGCCATGCGTTCACTGAGGATTCCCCGGAAGCCTACGAGCGCCTCATCCTTGATGCGCTGGTCGGCTCCGCGCCACTGTTCCCCGATCAGGATGAGGTTGAGGCCTCGTGGAAAATCCTCGATCCGGTGCTGGATTTCTGGGCACAGCAGGGCCCTCCCGACCAGTATCGTCCCGGAACATGGGGACCTGAATCAGCTCACCAGATGCTGGCCCGCTCCAGCCGCGCTTGGAGGTTGCCGTGATTATCACCCTCAACGACACATCAGCCCTCGATATCGCCTCGCAGCTTCTGCAGATTCGTCAGGAACAGGGGGCTTCGGCGCTGGGCCGCGTGTTGACGCTGATCGTCGTGGTTGACGACCGGATCGACGTTGACCATGCGATTGAAATTTCGCAGGCTGCTTCTCACGAGCATCCCTGCCGCGTCATCGTGGTGGTGGAGCCGGTGCAGGCAGAACGCTCCAGCTCCCCGCGGGTCAATGCACAGATTCGCATGGGCAAGGACGAGGGGCCGTCTGAAGTCATCGTCCTGGAGCCTCGCGGCGACGCTGGTCAGGATCTGGATACCCTGGTTATGCCGCTGTTACTGGCCGATACGCCGGTGGTGACGTTCTGGCCCAGCATACCGCCTGAAAATCCTGCCGAGCATCCGCTGGGGCGACTGGCCGTGCGTCGCATTTCGGATTCACGGGAGACCGATACGCCCATCGATACACTGTTGCGCCTGTCCGAGGTGTACACCCCTGGGGACACTGACTTGGCGTGGTCCGGCGTCACGTTGTGGCGCGCACTGATCGCCACAATGGTCGAGGGGTTCAAGTCGGTACCCACCGCTGTGACCGTTCGCGGCCACCACACTCATCCGTCGTCGTATCTAGTGGCAGCGTGGCTTGCCGATGTGATGGGTATTCCTGCACGCGTCGACACCGATCCGACAGCTCAAACCATTACGGGTGTGCACTTCACGTTTGATGATGCCGAGGAAGCCTCGTTAACGCGCCCTGCCGGCTCGTCTGTCGCGCATGTCAAGCGTTCGGGTCTTGATCCTGTTGCGGTTAATCTTCCGCGGCGCAGTATTCAGGACTGCGTGATGGAAGAACTCAGACGCTTGGATCCTGACCTCATGTATCAGCACGTGATCGGCAATTTCCTGCACGACGTTCGTCGCGATTGCAAGGACCAGTCATGACTTCTTCTCCCCTGCCCCGTATCGTCACCGCTTCTGACCGTAAGAATCTGGCCAGCGCTGTTGCGCGCGAATTGTTGCCAATCCTCGTGCAGGACGCGCGTGAACACAGCGCTGACCGTCCCTTCGAGTGGGCTATCGCAGGCGGCGTCGTGCACGACGTTCTCGCCGATCTCGCCTCGATCATCGCTGACGAGGAGGACCTCGATGCCGACTGGTCGCATATTCGAGTGTGGTGGGTCGATGAACGCTTCGTTCAGGCCACCCACTCCGAGCGTAATGACCAGCAGGCCGTATCCGCGCTGTTCGCGCAACTGCCCGGTATTCAGCTGCGTCCCATGCCCTCCGACCGCGGTCAGGGACTCGATCAGGCGGCTGAGGACTATGCAGAACTGTGGCGCTCAGATATCGGTGACGGGGTGCTTGACTTTGCGCTGATCGGGATGGGACCGGATGGGCACATTGCCTCCCTCTTCCCGGGCCGCACGCACGAAGCTGATGGCGCGCCTGTTCTGGTCGTGCGCGATTCACCGAAAATGCCGCCGCTGAGGCTGTCGCTGCCGATGTCGACTATTGCCAGTGCCCGTGATATCTGGGTTGTCGCGCCCGGTGATTCGAAGGCTGACGCCCTGGCGGAGGCACTGGTGTTGGGCGCGCATGAGCAGGATCGACCGATTGCCGGTCTTCCACGCGATCGAAGCACGTTCTGGCTTGATACGGATTCGGCGCGCGGCCTGGAAATTCGCTGAATCACCGGGTCGTGGCCTCAGTCCCCGCGCACCCAGTCAATAGAGTAATCGCACGTGGGACGTTCACGTCTCACGTGCGATTACTGAAAGTTTGAGCGTAAGGTCGTATCTTAGCTGGCGACCGTGATCTTGGTCAGGAGCGCGTAGGCTACGATGCACACCACCCACACGATCAGAATTGCCAAGGTAATGCGATTCAGGTTACGTTCTGCCACGCCTGATGATCCCGCAGTGGTGGAAATGCCGCCGCCGAACATATCTGACAGGCCGCCGCCGCGCCCTTTGTGCATCAGCACTGTCAATACAAGCAGGATGCTGGCCAAAACGGTCAGTACGACAAGGATTATTTTCAGAGCAGTCACTGGTTTTCCATTCACATGCTGGGGACAACAGTAAGCAGTGTAGTGGTATAAGGCCGTCCAACACCAGTTGGGCGCGCGGCGCGTTACCTCACATCTCTGCCGCAGTTCGCCTGGCCGTCCTGAGTAGGGCGCGCCAGGCGAACTGTCAGAAGACCGGCGCGAGCCGATCAGGCATTCTTGTACAGAGCGATCTTCGAGAACTCCTCCGCCTTCAGAGAGGCGCCGCCGACCAGTCCGCCGTCAACATCAGGCTGAGCCATAATGTCAGCAACGTTCGTCGACTTCACGGAGCCGCCGTACAGAACGCGGACGCTGTCAGCCAGTTCCGGTGTGTACAGCTCTGCCAGACGTGCGCGGATCGCACCGCACACCTCCTGGGCATCTTCAGGTGTCGCAACCTCGCCGGTGCCGATCGCCCAGATGGGCTCGTAGGCAATGACGATCTTGGCAGCCTGCTCGGCGTCCATCCCATCGAGTGCACCGTCGATCTGAGCCAGGACGTGCTCGACGTGACGGCCTTCCTTGCGGACCTCGAGGCCCTCACCGCAGCAGATGATCGGGGTCATCCCGGCTGCCAGTGCAACGCGGGCCTTCTCGCCCACCAATGCATCGCTTTCGCCGTGGTATTCGCGACGTTCGGAGTGGCCGACGACAACATAGCTGACACCCAGCTTGGCGAGCATTTCAGCTGACACTTCACCGGTGTATGCGCCGGATTCGTGCGTTGAGATGTCCTGCGCGCCGTACTTGATCTTGAGGTTGTCACCCTCAACGACAGTCTGAACGGAGCGGATATCGGTAAACGGTGGGATGACCACAACTTCAACGTCGTCATAGGTGAAATTCGCGTCATCCAACGCCATTGCGAGGCCCTGGACCAAATGAACAGCCTCAAGGTGGTTGAGGTTCATCTTCCAGTTTCCGGCCATCAAAGGTGTACGTGCCATGTTTCAGTCCTCCAGAACTGCGATACCGGGCAGAGTCTTGCCTTCGAGGAGTTCGAGGGACGCTCCACCGCCTGTGGAAATGTGAGAGAAAGTGGATTCGTCGAATCCGAGTTGACGAACGGCTGCTGCCGAGTCGCCGCCACCGACCACCGAGAACATTGAGCCTGATGACAGTGCCTGCGCCACGGCGCGGGTGCCCCCTGCGAATGCCTCGAACTCGAATACGCCCATCGGGCCGTTCCACGCCACAGTCTTGGCCTCGGCCAGTGTCTGTGCGAACAATTCGCCGGACTTCGGTCCGATGTCCAGACCCATCTGGTCGGCGGGCATCTTGTCGGCGTCAACAACCGTTGCCGGCGCGTCAGCCTTGAATTCGGGCGCCGCAACGACGTCGACTGGGAGAACCAGCTTGACGCCGCGCTTGTCGGCCTCGTCGATGTATTCCTTGACTGTATCGATCTGATCTTCCTCGAGCAGGGACTTGCCCACCTCGTAGCCTTTCGCGGCCAGGAAGGTGAACGACATGCCACCGCCGATGAGCAGCATATCGGCCTTGGTCAGCAGATTCTCGATGACGCCGAGCTTGTCGGAGACTTTCGAGCCTCCCAGCACAACGGCGTAGGGACGCTCAGGATCGCCAGTCACGCGTGACAGGGATTCAATTTCCTTGACGACCAGGAGGCCAGCTGCGGAGGGCAGGAGTTTGGCGATGTCGTACACGGATGCCTGCTTGCGGTGGACTACGCCGAATCCGTCGGAGACGAATGCGTCGGCCAGTTCAGCCATTTCCTTGGCGAAGGCTTCGCGCTCTGCGTCGTCCTTGGAGGTTTCGCGGGGGTCGAATCGAACATTCTCCAGCAGGACGATTTCGCCGTCCTGGATCTTGTCCGCCGCTTCGTGTGCCGAGGGGCCCGTTGTGTCCTCTGCGAGGCTCACGGGGGCATCGATCAGCTCTGCCAGACGTGCGGCAACAGGCTTGAGTGAGAATTCAGGCTTCACTTCGCCTTTTGGACGACCCATGTGTGCCATGACGAGGATGCGTGCTCCTTCGTCAACAAGCTTGTTCAGTGTCGGTAGAGCTGCCCGGATACGTCCGTCGTCGGTGATTTCGCCGTCCTTGATCGGGACATTGAAGTCCGAGCGGACGAGGACGCGCTTGCCGCGCAGGTCACCCAATGTTTCTATGGTCCTCATTGAACCTCCCTTAGATTGTGCAGTGCAGCGTATGTCAAATTCGTCGATGGGGGCGGCTCGTTAAGCCACCATGGAAAAGGCGCCCGCACGCAGAGATATGCATGCGGGCGCCTCTCCTCATTCTAACGTCGTGCTCAGAGCGCGGCCGCGACCTTCGAGGTCAGGCGAACGAGGCTGTTGGAGTAGCCCCATTCGTTGTCGTACCAGGAGACAACCTTGATCTGGTTGTCAATGACCTTGGTCAGCTTCGAGTCGAAGATGGAGGTGTGGGGATCGCCGGTGATGTCGGTCGAAACCAGTTCATCCTCGGAGTACTTGAACGCTTCGGCAAATTCGCCGGTCGAGGCTGCCTTGCATGCTGCGTTCACGTCTTCGGCGGTGACGCCATCCTTCTTCGGGATGAAGGTGAGGTCGACGACGGAGCCGGTCGGAACCGGGACGCGCATTGCGTAGCCGTCCAGACGGCCCTTCAGCTGAGGAAGAACCAGGGACACGGCGCGGGCTGCACCGGTCGAGGTCGGGACGATGTTCAGAGCTGCTGCGCGGGCGCGACGCAGATCCTTGTGCGGTGCGTCGTGGATGCGCTGATCGCCGGTGTAGGCGTGCACGGTCACCATGAGGCCGCTATCGATTCCGAAAGCCTCATCGAGAACCTTGGCCAGAGGAGCAAGGCAGTTGGTGGTGCACGAGGCGTTCGACACGATGTTGTGCTTCTCGTTGTCGTAGTCGTCGCTGTTCACGCCCATGACGAATGTGGCGTCAACGTTCTTGCCAGGCGCGGAGATGATTACCTTCTTGGCACCGGCTTCGATGTGGGCCTTTGCCTTCTCACCGTCTGTAAAGAATCCGGTGGACTCGACGACGACATCTACGCCGAGGTCCTTCCACGGCAGGTTGGCCGGATCGCGCTCTTCAAGAGCAACAATCTTCTTTCCATCGACGGAGATTGACTCCTCGTCGTAGGTCACCTCTGCGTCAAGACGACCCGTGATGGAGTCAAACTTGAGCAAGTGAGCGAGGGTCTTGTTATCGGTCAGATCGTTTACTGCCACGATTTCAAAATCCGCACCCTGCTGACGAGCGGCACGGAAGAAGTTGCGGCCGATGCGGCCGAAGCCGTTGATTCCAACGCGGATGGTCACTATAGTCCTCCTGCTTGTACCCCATATAGGGGCACGTATTTCGTGCAACCGGATAGGGCTCGGTACCACAATCCAGCCCGCAGACTTCTGCGGTTCAAGCACTCTTCAATGTACACCCCATAGGCCATTTAGTCAGGGTCGAATGGCCTACAAGAAGTTTGCGTCAAGCGAACAGGCTGTTCGTGACACTTCTAATCATCGAACATTTCGAGCGTGAGTGCAGACTCAGTGTCGGGTATCCCCTGCTCGTGTGCAGCCTTATCGGCCATTGCCAGCAGTCTACGGATGCGCCCCGCCACGGCGTCCTTAGTCAAGGGTGGATCAATGTGCTTACCCAGTTCTTCCAATGAAGCCTGGCGGTATTGGATGCGCAGTTCGCCCGCCTCACGCAGATGCGGCGGCACGGAGTCGCCCAGAATCTCAAAGGCACGTCGAACCCTGGCACCTGCGGCTACTGCCGCACGAGCCGAGCGCCGAAGGTTCGCATCATCAAAGTTGGCCAGGCGGTTGGCGCTGCCTCGCGCTTCGCGACGTTCGCGGCGTTCTTTCCACACCTCAAACGTCTTGACGGCACCCATCGCATTGATGAGCGTGGAAATCGAGTCCGCCTCCCGGATGACAACCCGATCAGCTCCGCGGATTTCGCGCGACTTCCCCGTCGCTCCCAGTCGTCGTGCACACCCGACAAGGGCCATTGCCGCTTCAGGGCCGGGACAGGTCACTTCCATCGACGTTGATCGACCCGGTTCCAGCAAGGATCCTCGTGCCAGAAAGGCTCCTCGCCATCCTGCTGCTGCTTCGTCTTTTCCGGCGCTGACCAGGTGCGGCGCCAAGCCTCTGACCGGGCGTCCCAGTTGATCGACCAGTCCTGTCACGCGTGCCAGGGCGTCTGCTTCCTTGACGACGCGCACCACGTATCGGTCACCGCGACGCAGCGCACCACCTGACACGACAACGACAGATGATTCCGTACCGTACAGCGAGGTGAGGAAGGCTCGCAGGCGTCGAGCGACAAGTGGGGAATCCAGTTCAGCCTCGATGATAATTCGACCAGACACGAGGTGCAGACCTCCGGCAAATCGGAGCATCACAGCAGCCTCGGCCGCCATTGTCGATTGACGTGCAGGAACCAGGTGAGCAAGCTCCTCTTTCATGTCCATCGTTAAAGACATGATCGCCTCCTCGTGTCGTGTAGAGCGCCTTGATGACAACTGCTCATGCTAACCACGGTTCCGATCGTCCCACCTCTCCCATGAATCCATCGAATGCATCTCGCAGAGCCGCAGCCAGACGCAACGGATCATGATGGGGCTTCCCGTCGCCCGTTCGCACCTGGCGCAACATGACTCGAGCGCCCACGTCCTGCGCTGCCTGAATGAGCGTATCAATATCATCCGTGGCAGTCGGGTCGGCAATGACAACGTCCAGCTTGAGATCAGGTGCATGGTCGCGTAGGACGCGCACGTGATCGGCAGCGCTCATCGTGTCTGTTTCACCACGCTGGCGGGCCAGATTCAGGACCAGTGCCCTGTGGGCATCTGTTGTGACCAGTGCCCGGTGCAACTGTGAAACCAGCAGGTGCGGAATTAACGAGGTGTACCACGACCCTGGACCGAGCACGACCCATTCAGCTTCCTGGATGGCGTGCATTGCAGCCTCTGGGACGGGCGGATCCTCAGGGATAAGGCGCACGTGGCGCACACGTCCGGGCGCGACGGCGACGCGTGACTGGCCCCGTACCGTGTACAGCTCGCCTTCGTTTTCCATATCGGCTTCAATGTCCAGTGGAACTGATGCCATCGGCAGGACCCGGCCCTGAGCGCCCAGGAGCCGGCCGACCCATTCCAAACCCTCAACGGGGTCGCCCAGAAGCTGCCACAGGCCGGAGATAAGCAGGTTCCCAAGGGCATGGCCATTCAATGGCCCGTTGGTACGCAGACGCAGCTGCATCACATCGCGCCAGGTCAGTCCCCATTCGGTTTCCTCGCACAAACTGGCCAGAGCCATTCGCAGATCTCCTGGAGGTAGAAGATCTGTTTCAGAACGCAGACGTCCTGAAGATCCCCCATCGTCGGCTACTGTGACGATCGCTGTGAGCTGATGCGTGATGTGTCGCAGAGCCCGCAGGGTTGCGGACAGCCCGTGTCCACCCCCCAAAGCAACGACACGTGAGCCGGATTCACCGCGCTGTGCCCATCCTTCTGCATCCAGATATCCCGCCATAATCAGTCCCTGCCTATGTCGCGGTGAAGGACTCGCACCGTCAATTGGTGGCTACGGAAACGCTGAGCGATCAGTTCTGCGATCGCGACCGACCGGTGCCGACCACCTGTGCACCCGACGGCAATCGTCACGAAAGGCTTCAGCTCACTGACATAGCCCTCCATGATGGGCAGCAGCAGGTCAACATAATTCTCAGCAAATTCGCGAGCTCCGGGCTGATCGAGCACATACTGTGCGACCGGTTCGTCGCGCCCCGTCAAGTGGCGCAGCTCCCCCACCCAGTACGGGTTCTTCAGGAAGCGGACGTCCACGACATGGTCGGCATCCAGCGGCAGTCCGTACTTGAATCCGAAAGATTCAACTGTGAGCTGCAGGGGACGCTCTCCTTCCCCTGCAATGACGTCGCGGATGTGTCGCGACAGGTCATGCACTGACATAGCGGACGTATCGATCACTTCATCCGCGTGTTCGCGCAGCGGTGCCAACAACTCCATTTCACGTGTGATGCCGTCCAGTAGTGTCCCGTCCCCTTGAAGAGGGTGCGGCCTCCTGTTCGACTCATATCGGCGCACCAGTGTCGGTTCGTTGGCTTCCAGGAAAATGAGGCGGTACATGATTCCGCTGTCGCGCATCTTTTCCAGTGTGGATGTCAAGTCAGCGAAAAAGGCGCCTGAGCGCACATCTACCACGGCGGCCAGGCGGTGTACGCCCGCACCTCCGCGTGGAGACATCATGCCGACCAGTGCCGGCAGCATCGAGGGAGGCAGATTATCGACCACGTACCAGTCGAGGTCCTCTAACGCACGCGCAGCCTGAGAGCGGCCAGCACCTGAACGGCCGGTGATAATGAGGACTTCGTTCGTGTCCTCCTCCGCTTCTTCCGGCGGAGGCGTGTCACGATCTAGCAGTGGAATGCCCTGAGGAACTGTCAGCGGATCCACGTCGTCACTGTTGTGCGTTGTCGTCATGAAACTAGGATGCCATCTTCATCGGTATTTTGTGCTGAGTCATCACGTTCGACTACCGTCACTTCGCTCGCAATCGCCTGAGCACGTTCACGTGCTTCCGGCACCGAGTCGCCCCATGCCAGCGCCACCGCCAGCCTGCGGCCGGCACGCGTGGCGGATTTCGAGAAGATTCTCAAATCTCCTCCGTCACGTAGCGCGCGGGCGACACCCTCGTAACCGGCAAGGGAGAACGCTCGTGGCGCCTTCACAACTGCAGATGCTCCAGTGCGGCGCATCGTCGTGTCGACGGGCAGGCCAAGGATCGCGCGAGCATGAATGTCGAATTCAGATTGGTCCTGCGTCATCATGGTCACCATGCCGGTGTCATGTGGGCGCGGTGACAACTCGGAGAACCACACGTCGTCGCCCTGAATGAAGAACTCCACTCCAAACAGTCCCAGACATGGCTCCGCCCCGCGCTCTGCCAGAGCGCCGGTGACGGCAACAGCCATCTCCTCGGCTCGCTCACGTGCACGCGGTGAAATGTCGGCGCTTTGCCACGATTCAACGTAGTCACCGCTGACCTGCCGGTGACCGATCGGTTCACACACGCTGGTTCGAACCTCGCCTGCCTCGTCGTCCCACCACCGCACGGTGAGCAGAGTGATTTCACAGTCGAATGTCACGCCCTCCTCAACGATGACGCGCCCTGTGGTGGCCCGCGCATCGTCCTGGGCATATGTCCACGCCGATTCAGCCTCGTCAACCGATTCAACTCGCGACTGTCCATGTCCCGACGAGGACATCGTGGGTTTAATGAAGGCCGGTACGCCCGTATATTCCAGCGCGCTGCGCACCTCGTCGACACTGGATGCGAAGCGAAACTTCGATGTGCGCACCCCTGGAACAGCACTCGCCACGCTCCGTATGCGTTCGCGATCCATCGTTGCCTGCACCGCGAACGCGTTCGGAACGACGCGTGCGCTCCCAGCCTGTTCAAATTCGGCCAGCACGTGCGTGGCAATTGCTTCCAGTTCGGGCACAATCAGGTCAACGTGCACGCTGCTGAGCACGTCACGCAAAGAGTCCGGATCGCTCATGTCGATCACACGATAGTCATCCGCAACCTGCATCGCGGGAGCATGCGCATAGGCATCGACCGCAGTCACATGGGCGCCCAGGCGCTTGAGCGAAATCGTCAGTTCACGCCCCAGTTCCCCCGATCCCAGCAGCAATACCCGCGCGGGAAGCGGTGTAGGAAGGGGCGACGTCGATTCAGTCATTGCGAGTCTCCTCACGGTCAGTGCCAAGCGATTCCACAATAGTAGCGGCCAATGCTGGTCCGATACCCTGGACTTGTTCAATCTGCTCAGCGCTGGCAGCCCGCAGGCGCTTCACCGAGCCGAAATGAGCCAGCAACGCTTTTTGACGTACGGGCCCCAGTCCCTCAATTCCGTCCAGGACAGACCGCGTCTGCGCTTTCGTGCGTCGACGCCGATGGTGCGTAATCGCAAAACGGTGAGATTCATCGCGCAAATACTGCAGCAAATACAGAGCAGCCGAGGTGCGAGGCAAAATCAGTGGAAACTCATCACCAGGCACCCACACCTCCTCCAGACGTTTGGCCAGTCCTACAACCGGCAGGTCAACCCCCACCCCCGTTAAAGCCTTTTCGGCCGCGTTCACCTGCGCCAGTGCGCCGTCAACCACCACAAGATCCGGCCGGTAGGAAAATCGACGAGGGCGTCCCGTGTGCGGATCGATCGGTCCAGTAGCGAACTCCACACCATCATCGTCTTCACCTTCGATGCCGGCCTCTTCCGCCAGCAGGCGGGTGAAGCGCCGCTGCAATACCTGCGTCATTGCCGCCGTATCGTCAGGCGGTGTGCCGTCGGAGCGCGGTCGGATGTTGAACGTGCGGTAGTCCGACTTACGCGGGGCACCATCTTCAAATACCACCATCGAAGCAACCTGCTGCTGGCCGGCTGTGTGGGAAATGTCGTAGCACTCGATACGCAGCGGTGCTGCTTCCAGGCCGAGGTTCTCAGCCAGTTCTTCGAGCGCCCGGGACCGCTGGGTGAGGTCACTGGCACGTTTCGTGCGGTGAAGAACCAGCGACTGCTGCGCGTTTTCCTGCACCGTTTTCATCAAGGAAGCCGCGGTTCCGCGCTGAGGCACACGCACACGCACACGCGCACCGCGCAACGTGGTGAGCCACTTCTCCAGGGCGTCGCGATCCGCAGGCTCCACTGACACCAGAACTTCCCGGGGAAGCGTTGATGTCGGAGTATGTGCCACATCGTCCACGGATCGAGCTTCAGCCTGGCCGCGCGGCCGCCCTCGTAAAGGCTGTTCGGCGCGAGGAACGTCTCCGTAGACTTGCTCGAGCAGAGCGCTCATCAGATCTGCCTCGCTCGCATCGTCGACGCGGTCCACTACCCACCCGCGTGTGCCTCGTACGCGACCTCCCCTCACGTGGAAGACATACACGGCAGCGTCCAGTTCATCACACGCCAGGGCGAATACGTCAGCGTCGGTTCCGTCCTCGAGGACCATCGTGTTACGCTCCAGCACCGTCGTTATGGCTTTCAAATCGTCACGCAGCCTAGCGGCTTTCTCAAAGTCGAGTTCGGCGGCAGCCTGCTTCATCTGCGCCTCAAGGGAGCGAATGACTGGCGCAGCCTTGCCCTGCATGAACTCGCACAGGTTCTGCGCAAGTTCGCGATGAGCGTCGGCACTGATGCGCCCGGCACACGGCGCAGAGCATTTGCCAATATCGCCCAGCAGACACGGCCTGCACTGCGCCTGGTAGCGTTTGAAGACACCAGGTGAACATGTTCTGACAGGGAAAACTCGCAGCAGCATGTCGATGGTTTCGCGGATCGCCCACACTTGCGTGTAGGGGCCAAAATAGCGTGTGCCTTTTCTGCGTGACTGCCGCGTGATATGGACGCGCGGAAACTTTTCTGACATCGTCACCGCAAGGTACGGATAGGACTTGTCATCGCGATACATCACGTTGAATCGCGGGTCGAATTCCTTGATCCACGTGAATTCCAGGGAGAGCGCCTCGATCTCGTTGGACACAACTGTCCACTGCACGCTGGCAGCTGTTGCAACCATGTGGCGGGTGCGCGGGTGCAGAACCTGAGGATCCTGAAAATAGTTGGTCAGCCGGTTGCGAAGGTTTTTCGCTTTACCGACATAGATGACGCGGCCCTGGTCGTCACGAAATCGGTACACTCCCGGCTGCGTGGGAATGTCGCTCGTCCGAGGGCGCCACTGATCCAACTTCGCCATTCCTTTAGCCTAGCTTCCGGCAGCGACGGCGCCAATTGAACGGCACGACGCAGGACGGACGCGATGTGAGTGCGGGCGTTCAAATGAGTACACTCAGACATGGCGACTGCCGTGATCTCATGAATCGACCCGGAAGGGGCACACGAATGTTCACCAGCGAGAAAGAAATAGTCGACTTCATCACGCGTGAAGAGATTGAATTCATCGATGTACGCTACTGCGATCTTTTCGGCATTCAGCAACACATGATTGTTCCTCCCAATGAGTTCATCGACGGCGCGTTGTCAGACGGCCTGATGTTCGACGGTTCATCTGTGCGCGGCTTTTCCGCGATTCACGAGTCCGATATGAAGCTCGTCCCCGACATCACCACCGCCTACGTCGACCCTTTCCGCGCTGCCAAGACACTGGTCGTCGTCTTTTCGGTCGTTGATCCGTTCACCTCTGAACCGTTCTCCCGCGATCCGCGGCAGGTGGCGCAAAAAGCTGAGGCCTACCTGAAGTCGACCGGCATTGCCGATACGTGCTTCATCGGCGCTGAAGCCGAGTTCTACATGTTTGACAGCGTGCAGTACAAAGTCGAGCCTCACCACAGCATGTTCCGACTGGACAGCGATGATGCCTACTGGAACACCGCGCGCAACGAGGACGGCATGAACCTGGGCTACAAGACGCCACTGAAAGGCGGGTACGCGCCGGTTTCCCCGATAGATATGTTTGCTGACGTTCGTGACCACATGACACACAATCTTGCTGAAGCGGGCCTCGTCATTGAGCGCGCGCACCACGAGGTCGGTGCAGGCGGCCAGCATGAGATCAACTACCGTTTTGCGCCTCTGTGTCAGGCCGCCGACGACATGATGAAGTTCAAGTACATTGTGCGCAACTCCGCGTGGGAATGCGGCAAGACCGCCACGTTCATGCCTAAGCCGCTCTTCGGTGACAACGGCTCTGGCATGCACACCCACCTGTCCCTGTGGAAAGACGGCGACCCGCTGTTCTATGACGAACGAGGATATGGTTCTCTGTCCGACCTGGCGCGCTGGTTCATCGGAGGCCTGTTGGAGCACGCGCCCGCCCTGCTCGCCTTTACGAACCCGTCGATTAACTCCTACCGTCGACTCATGCCGGGCTTCGAAGCGCCGGTCAACCTCGTTTATTCGGCGCGCAACAGGTCGGCGTGTATCCGAATTCCCGTGTCAGGAACCTCACCAAAGGCCAAGCGCGTCGAGTACCGCGTACCTGACCCGTCAGCGAACCCGTACCTGTCCTTCTCGGCGTGCCTGATGGCCGGCCTGGACGGTATTCGCAACCGCGTGGAGCCTGCCGCCCCCATCGATAAGGATCTGTACGACCTGCCTCCGCAGGAATACACCGATATCGCCAAGCTGCCTCACTCTCTTGAAGCGGCGTTGGATCACCTGCGTGCCGATTCAGACTTCCTGACAGAAAACGACGTCTTTACGCAGGATTTGATTGACACGTGGATTGAGTACAAGACCACCAACGAGATCGCGCCGATGCGTGCTTACCCGCACCCGGCAGAGTTCGACATGTACTTCAACGTGTAAGGTGCTCGCTCACCTGCGGTAAGCTTGTCTGAAACATAGATGATGGCCGCCCCGTCGTCCATCATGACTGTCCACGTGAAAGGGAATCACAATGCCTGACCGAGATCAGACCGTATATCGAGCTGACCTCACCCAGCCGGTGGATCCATTGATGACGATTCCAGCAATGCTGCGCAAGCGTGCCGACGAGTTCCCCTTTGATGTCGTGGTTGAAGATCGCTCCTCGGTGGGCGCAATGCTTCCCATCACCGCGTCTGACTTGCTGGATCGCGTCGAGGTAATCGCACGAGGTTTTCTTGCGTGGGGTCTGGAGGCCGGTGAACGGGTGGCGATTTTGTCTCCCACCAGTTTTGACTGGCTGGTCCTTGACCTGGCAGTGATGACTGTGGGCGGCGTAGTTGTGCCCATCTACGAATCGGATTCAACCGCACAGATCGAGCGCATCCTCACCGATGCCCATATCCGACACGTCATCACGGCAACCGTGCAGCAGGCGGATCTGGTGGAAACTGTTCGCCCCGAATGCGTCGAGTCGATCCATTCCCTCGATCGCGGAGCAATGCGTAACCTGGCGCGCGCGGCGGGCCGCATCGTGCCGGACAAGGTTGAGGAGCGTTTCCGCGATGTACGTGGTGATTCTCTGGCCACTCTGGTCTACACGTCGGGCACGACCGGCACCCCGAAAGGTGTCGAGCTGACGCATCACAACTTCGTCGGCACGACGCTGGGTCTGGGGCAAGTCCTGCCGCAGTACCAGTACAACGAGAACTCACGCCTCCTGTTGTTCCTCCCAGTCGCGCACGTCCTGGCGCGCCTGGTCATGCATGCCTTCGTGGCCGGCCGAGGGCGACTTGCTTTCTCACCAAACATCAAGAACCTGCTTCCCGACATTCAGGCCTTTAAACCATCGATCCTTCTGGCGGTGCCTCGCGTCCTTGAAAAGGTTTACAGCGCGGCGTCAGCAAAGGCGGCGAAGGGCACAAAGCTGCGTATCTTCCAGTGGTCGGCCAAACAGTCTCGCCTGTATGCACGTGCAGAGCGCTCGGAAACAAGCACTCCCCTGTCGCTGAGACTCAATCATGGGATCGCGACGGCTTTGGCGTTGCGCAAGATCCAGGCGGCATTGGGTCCCAATATTGAGCTGATTATTTCCGGTGGCGCGCCCCTGGCACCGGAACTTGCTGAGTTCTTCTCAGGCCTCGATCTCACGTTGGTTCAGGGCTACGGGCTGACCGAGACAACCGGCCCGATCGCCGTGCAGCATGCCGATTACACGCCGTTTAACACGGTCGGCAGTGTTGTTCCCGGAAACGAAATCAAGATCTCCGAGCACGGTGAAATTCTGGTGCGCGGCGTATCTGTTTCAACCGGCTATCACAGCTTGCCTGATGAGACTGCTGAATCGTTTGAGGATGGGTGGTTCCACACGGGCGATCTAGGAACGATTGACCCGCACACTGGTCACCTGTCGATTACGGGGCGCCGCAAGGAACTCCTGGTAACGGCCGGTGGCAAGAACGTGTCGCCCGAGGTACTCGAAGAACAGCTTCAGACACATCCGCTGATCGGACATGTGATCGTAGTGGGCGATAATCGGCCCTACATTGGTGCACTCATCACCCTCGATTCAGATATGCTCGCCAACTGGCTGGTCGCACATAATCTGCCAGTTGTTGATCCCTCGGTTGCAATGCGCATGCCGGAAGTCCAGCATTCTTTGCAGCGGGCCATCGACAGAGCCAACCGCGCTGTTTCGCGAGCCGAGTCGATTCGTCGCTTCCGCCTCGTCGACACCGTGTTTACCGTTGAGGACGGGTACCTGACCCCCTCGTTGAAACTTCGTCGCTCGAAAGTGCTGAAGGATTACGCACAGGAAGTTGATGCCCTGTACGAGGAAGGCCTGGCCGAGCGTAATGCGACTGTACGTGCACGTCAGCCGCACGCGAGACCTGCGTCCACGGTGAGCAGGAAACTGCGGTCCTGGCTGCGGCGCTAGTTGAGGTGGACTACCGCACCCCTGCGTGCCGATTGCTGTGCTGCCAGCATGATGTCCAGTGACCGGATAGCCGATGCTGCGTCCGGCTGAGGTGTGTGACCGGTGCGCACAGCGTCAGTGAACGTGCGCAGCATGACGCCATCCATATCTTCACCGTATCCCAGCCATGCGGCTTGCCCACAGACGGCACCAGACACCCGCGCATCCAAGGGGGCGAAACGCGCGGTACCTCTTGTGCCGATAATGTCGAGGGCAAGGCCACCCCATGTTGGCGCCGCTTCCGGCATGCTCCATGAACAGTCAATTGTGCCGACCAGACCTGACGGATAGCGCACCGTGACGAGTCCGCTGGTCTCTACATGAACGTCGGGATTATCTGCGCCCAGAATCCGGTTATCGGCAGCCCACACGGATGATGCCTGTTCACCGTCGAGCAGCATGTCCAGAATGTCAGCGATGTGGACGACATGGTCGACGAGGGCACCGCCACCGGCCTGATCCGGATCAGTGAACCAGGTGCGGCCACCACTGGGGATTTTCCCGTTATTCGAGCCGGCGAAGCCCACCAGATCGCCCAACTGGCCGTGATCAACTCGCGTCTTGAGTTCTCGGCACGCTGTTGAAAAACGCACCGGATAAGCGGTCATCAGGAAGACTCCTGCCTGACGGCATGCATCCCACATGGCGACAGCATCGTCATGACTGGTGGCGATCGGTTTCTCACACAGGACGTGATATCCACGCTCAGCCGCCCATTCGACCATGCGCCTGTGTTCGGTATTTTCGGAGCAGACGATCACTGCGTCTGGCCCCCATTGCTCTAACTCCTCACACGTGTCGACGTAGGGCACACCGAGCGCGCGGGCTCCTTTTCTGCCGCGCCATGCAGGGCTGGGGCGTCCTGCCCTGTGTGAATCCGGGTCGGTGCACATCAATTCGACGCCGTCCATGCCCATGAGGGCTGTGGCGTATCCCTCGGCATGCATGTGTGCGAACGACAACAATCCGATACGTATGGTTTTCATCTCACAACTCCACTACCGCATCGCGATGGGCTGACAGGCGAACCGCGTCTGCCAGCTTCAGCGCTTCGACCGCGTCTTCTGCACTCACCCTCGGCGTTGAGCCGGTGGACATGGACTCCATGAACTCGCTCAGTTCTGCGTAGTAGGGGTCGGCCGGGGATCCTGATGTGGTCGGCAGCATTGATACGTCAGTTGGTGCGTCGCTGCGGACCTGCAGAGGTGGGTGAGCTGTTGAATCGTGCTCCAGACACCCGTCGGTTCCCGCAACATAGAATGAAGTGCGAAATGGTGTGCCCACCGGCCCCCACGTCGCGCGCACATTCGAGATCGCTTCGTCCTCATGACGCAATGTCGCCTGAGCAACGCTCACGCGCCGTCCATCGGGAGCAGTGGCATGGCGCAGTGTTGCATACACGCTGCGTACCTCTCCCAGCACCCATCGGGCAATATCAAGGTCATGGATCATGAGATCATCGACAATTCCACCGGATTTTTCCTCGTCAGCGAACCACGAGGCCCATTGCGGGAACGTGCCGGTCCGGTTCAGACGTGCTACCGCCGGGCGGCCGATATATCCGCTGGAGACGGCATCGTGGAGGGTGGCATATTCCGGGAAATACCGCACGACATGCGCGACGTACAGTGCGTTGTCGCGTGCGCGTGACAATTCAAGCAGCTGCTGTGCTGTCGGCGCGTCCAGTGCCAGCGGTTTTTCACAGATGACCTGGCGCCCGGCGTCCAGACCGGCGCGCACAGCTTCCTCGTGTGCGTATGTTGGTGTCAGGACATCGATCACCTGGGATTGTGCGACCAGGTTCTCGAGCGTGTCAACGACGCGTCCGGTGGAGAACTCCGCGCACAGCTCGTTGGCGTCTTCCTTCGAATAGACGAGGATGTCAACGCCGAGTGACCGCCACGCTGACATGTGGGATCGCGCAATGCCGCCAGCTCCGACCAAACCTACTGTTATGCGCCGGTCACCACTCATAGATCTACTCTACGCTGAAGTCGAGAATTTTTCTCAAATACTGACCAGTGAATGATTCGTCGACGGCGGCAACATCTTCAGGTGTGCCCTCAGCCACGACCTGGCCACCGCCGGATCCCCCTTCAGGGCCCATGTCAATGATCCAATCCGCGCACTTGATGACATCCAGGTTGTGCTCAATCACGATGACCGTATTGCCTTTATCAACCAGTGTCTGCAACACCATCAAGAGCTTGCGAATGTCTTCGCTATGCAGACCCGTCGTCGGCTCGTCCAGAACATACACTGATCGTCCTGAGGAGCGTCGCTGCAGTTCGGACGCCAGTTTTACACGCTGAGCTTCGCCACCGGACAGTGTCGTGGCGGCCTGTCCCAGCCGCACGTACCCCAGGCCAACCTCGACGAGCGTGTTGAGATGACGAGCGATACGCGGCAGCGACTGGAAGAACTCCGCCGCTTCCGAGATGGACATATCCAGAACATCTGCCACTGTCTTGCCCTTGTAGTGGACTTCCAGTGTCTCCCTGTTGTACCGCTTGCCGTGACACACCTCGCACGGCACATACACGTCGGGCAGGAAGTTCATTTCAATGCGAATCGTGCCGTCGCCCTTGCAGGCTTCGCACCTGCCGCCCTTAACATTGAAGGAGAAACGTCCCGGCATGTAGCCGCGAACCTTGGCTTCATGCGTTTGTGCGAAAAGCTGGCGAATCAGGTCCCACACCCCGGTGTAGGTAGCTGGGTTCGAACGCGGGGTGCGTCCAATGGGTGACTGATCCACATGAATCACCTTGTCGAGGTGATCCAGACCGGTGATCGCGCGGTGGCGTCCCGGAACCATGCGCGCCCCGTTGAGGCGGGATGCGAGGGACCGATACAGAATCTGGTTAACCAGAGTGGATTTGCCCGATCCTGACACGCCCGTCACGGCGATGAACACTCCGAGAGGGAATGACACGGTGAGGTTATCGAGGTTGTTTTCACGCGCGCCTTTCACCGTGATGACGCGGGAGCGGTCCACCGGCCTGCGTTCGGTTGGAATGGCAATGGACCGGCGCCCCGACAGGTACTCCCCTGTCAACGAGTTCCGATTCTTCTTCAACTCCTCCACGCTTCCGGAGTACACGACCCATCCGCCGTTTTCTCCGGCACCCGGTCCAATGTCCACGACCCAGTCGGCCGATTCAATCGTTTCTTCGTCATGTTCGACAACGATCAGCGTGTTGCCGAGGTCGCGAAGGCGCTTCAGGGTGGCGATCAGGCGCTGGTTATCACGTTGATGCAGGCCGATAGATGGCTCATCCAAGACGTAGAGAACCCCGACCAGTCCCGACCCGATCTGGGTGGCCAGCCGGATACGCTGAGCTTCACCACCGGAAAGGGTTCCGGCC
This sequence comes from Pauljensenia sp. UMB10120, assembly GCF_030212035.1. Lineage (NCBI taxonomy): Bacteria > Bacillati > Actinomycetota > Actinomycetes > Actinomycetales > Actinomycetaceae > Pauljensenia > Pauljensenia sp. UMB10120. The sequence goes on from NZ_JASODH010000001.1 coordinate 223,120, forward strand.
GCCCTTGACAATGTCAGGTACGTCAACCCCACATCGTTGAGAAACTTCAAGCGGGCGATGATTTCCTGCAAAATAGGGCGCGCAATGAACTGCTGTCGCTGGTCGAGCTCGAGCTCACTCATGAAACGCTCGAGATCAGCAATCGACAGGTTCGACACCTCGGCAATGTTCAGGCCACCGATGCGCACAGCCAGCACTTCCGGCTTCAGGCGGGCACCCTGACACACGGGACATGGCACCTCACGCATGTACGCTTCCAGGCGTTCCAACGTTCGATCCGACTCAGTTTCCTCACGCTTGCGTTCGATGTAGTTGACAGCGCCTTCGAAGCCAGTCGTGTAGGAACGCTCGCGCCCCCACCTGTTACGGAACTTGACTTTCACTTCGTAGTCTTTGCCGTACAGGATCGCCTGGCGCGCCTGACTGGGCAGCTCCTTCCACGCAGTCCTGGTCGAAAAGCCGAGCTCCTTACCGAGGGATTTCAGCAAGCGTACGTGGTACTTAACGTTCCGGCTCCACGGTGCGACAGCCCCATCCTCAAGAGACAGTTCTTCGTCGGGAACGACGAGGTCAGGGTCGACTTCCAGCCGCGAGCCGATCCCCATACATTCAGGACATGCACCGTAAGGAGCGTTGAATGAGAATGTGCGAGGCTCGATCTCTTCAAGTGCAAGTGGATGGTCGTTCGGGCAGGCGCGCTTTTCAGAGTAGCGGCGCCGCCTGTTCGGATCGTCCGCGTCCAGATCCACGACGTCAATGACAACCAGGCCTTCCGACAGCCCCAGCGCTGTTTCTACCGAGTCAGTCAGACGCTGCTTCATACCGTCGCGCACCACCAGTCGGTCGATGACGACTTCGATGGTGTGTTTCAGCTTCTTCTCAAGGGTCGGCGCGTTCTCCAAACGCACCACTTCACCGTCAATCAATGCGCGTGAATAGCCGGCAGCGCGCAGATCGTCGAGTAATTCGCGGTACTCACCCTTGCGGCCACGCACGACGGGTGCGAGGACCTGGAAGCGGGTGCCCTCCTCCATCGAGCGCACACTGTCCACGATCTGCTGCGGGGTCTGGGCGGTGATTTCAGCGCCACACGTCGGACAGTGCGCAGTGCCCGCCCGTGCGAACAAAAGACGCAGGTAGTCGTGGATTTCAGTGATCGTGCCTACCGTTGATCGCGGGTTACGTGAGGTGGATTTCTGATCGATGGACACTGCCGGAGAGAGGCCTTCGATGAAGTCAACGTCAGGTTTGTCCATCTGACCGAGGAACTGGCGCGCATATGACGACAGGGATTCAACGTAGCGGCGCTGCCCCTCGGCAAAAATGGTATCGAATGCGAGAGATGACTTTCCGGAGCCGGACAGGCCGGAAAAGACGATCATCGCGTCGCGAGGTAACTCGAGGTTGACGCTTTTGAGGTTGTGCTGGCGCGCTCCGCGCACGATCAACTGGTCTGACACCCCTCGATCCTACGGCTCCGGCGCGATTCTCGCACATCTGTTCCATGTGGGGTGGGTGCGCAGGATCTGTTCATGCATTCAGGCGCGCCGCGATCGCAATGCTGGGATAATTGACCTATGCGTATCTATGTCGTTGAGTACACGTATGACACCAAGTTGAATTCTCTGACGCAGGATTTCCGCCCGGCGCACCGCCGTTTCCTGCGGGATCTGTATACGAAAGATGTTCTGCTGTCCTCAGGTTGGCTCCGCGATGCGATGCATGAGGGTGCCCTCATCATCTTGAAGGCAGAGTCCGCCAATGTGGCGCTGAAGATCCTCGAGGATGATCCGTTCTACGTTCAGGGGTTCATCATTGATCGGCGCATCATGCAGTGGGAACCGACCATCGGCAGCCTGGCCGAAGAATTCGACACGAAGTTCCCGTACTCGTAGATTTCGGCTGCCTCTAGTCGACCAGCCCTTTGAGAGCCCGAGCCACCAGCTCCGGCTTCTCAACGGCGCTCATATGCCGCGCTTGAGGGATGCGTGCCACCTGCACAGTCGCCCCTCCACTACGGATGGTGCGGGCCAGTTCGTCAGCGCCCGCCCAGTTCAGTGAACCGTCCTCTTCAGCGCTGATCAGGAGGGTTGGAGTGTGGATGCTCGCAACGTCGCCACGCATGTCCGTACTGGCGAGGACCTCGCAGCACTGCGCGTATCCCTCGTCATCACAGTTTTCGAAGATCCTGCGAATCGCCTCAACGCGGTCAGCACCCTCCCCCGAAGCAAATTCAGGCATGAACCAGCGCTCGAACGTTGCGTCCACCAGGCTTGCTGTGCCGTCGCGACGCACAGCCCCAGCTTTGTCGTACCACTGATCAGGCTGACCATTGATCGGCCCGGCACTCATGACGGTGAGGCTGCGCACCCGCTGAGGATGTGTGATTGCAGTAGCCATGGCGACCATGCCACCCAGTGACAGTCCGGCGCAATGAAACGTATCGACGCCGTGATCATCCAACGCGCCAAGCAATGCTTCCACAACGTCGGTCATCGTCAGTTCACGGTCGACCGGAGCAATCGGTGTTCCTCCGTGCCCGGGCAGATCGTAGAGGACGATATAAAAATCGTCGCGAATCAAGGGGATGACGCTCTCCCACATGTCGTGGCTTGATCCCAGTGAATGTCCCAGCACCAACGCCGGAGCATCCTCGTTTCCCAGGATCGTCAGCGGCAGCTTCCATGCAGTCATCTTCAACTCCTTCACGCGGTATCTCCGCACTGTCAGTCTAGTGGCGCACCGTCCGTTTCAGCCTTTCGCTGGTGGCGCAATGAGTATGCGCGATGCGCCGCTTCGATGAGGATACAGGCGGTAAGGCCGCACGCGAGGATCACCCATCCGTCGTGCGCTGCCGGCCACTCCAGCGCAAAGAAGTCGCGGATGAGTGGAATGAATACTCCCGCGATGGCACAGATCAGCATGAGTGCAATCAGTCCGGCGCGCCACGAATTGACCGGGCGTGCGGTAATGGACAGGAGCCACAGTGCACCACACATCAACGACAACGCGGCAGCGGTTTGGCCCTCCACTTTTCCTACGCCCACCATCCAGTACGCAGTCAACGCAGCTGCAGCCAACACGCACCCTGATGGAACGGCCAGGCCGAGCACGCGCTTCAAATATCCGCTGACGTATCGTCGCCTGTTCGGTCCCAGCGCGATGAAGAATGCCGGGATTCCGATGGTCAGCGCATCAATGTAGGTGAAGTGACGGGGCAGGAACGGGTAGTGCCAGGCGGCAAGCGCGCAGATCACGGCTATGAGGCTGGCGTAGACCGTCTTGGCCAGGAAGAGCGCGGAGACACGTTCCATATTCGCCATGATGCGCCGCCCTTCAGCGACGACCCCTGGCAGAGCTGCAAACGCTCCATCGACCAGCACGATCTGCGCCACCGCTTTCGTGGCGCGGGCACCGCTGCCCATCGCGATTCCCAGGTCGGCATCTTTCAGGGCAAGTGCGTCATTGACGCCGTCACCCGTCATCGCGACAGTATGCCCGCGAGACTGTAATGCCCGCACCATTGCGCGTTTTTGCTCCGGAGTGACACGTCCGAACACATCATGATCCATCACGGCCTGCACGAACGCGTCGCTGTCCATGTCCTCAGGCAGGGTGCGCGCATCCATCCCGCGAATCGTCGCCTGGTCCTCACGCAATGAGGCCACGCTCGCGATAGCCTGCACAGTCGCAGGATTGTCACCTGATATCACGCGTACCCGCACGCCCTGCCGGCGGAAATACGCCATTGTGTCAGCAGCGTCGGGGCGGATCTGTTCGCGCAGGACGATCAGAGTGTTCGGCTGAAGTCCCTGCAGTAGTTCCTCCTCCATTGACGAGGGAGCTGCCGGCGCACAGCTGAGCACCACAACGCGAAGTCCCTGGTCGGCAACGCGCGTGACGTGTTCCAGCACGTTCGCGTCAGTCACCGTCATTTCCGGAGCGCCCAGCACCCAGGCCTGCTGTCCATCACTGAATCCCGACCATTTGCGTGTCGAATTGAATGGGACGCTCCAGTTATCAGACAGGTCAGCTGGCTCCACCCCGAGTGCCTGCGCCTTCAGATGAGCAACGATCGCTTCCGCAGTTGCGTTGTGTGTGGAAGCATTGAGTGTCAACAGTGCGCGGGCGGCACCCTCGTCAATTCGGTCACCGCTGTCACCCGCGCCTAGGGGAATCATAGAATCGACGCTCACTCCGCCGGTAGTCAGCGTTCCCGTTTTGTCAACGCAGAGGGCATCCACACGCGCGAGGACTTCCACCGCGGGAAGCTCATTGACGAGGACTTTGCGCCGTGCCAGTGTTGCCGCGCCGAGGGCGAAGTTCATGGAGGTCAGCAGAACCAGGCCCTGCGGGATCATGCCGACAACTGCCGCGATCGCCAGGACGAGTGCGTGCCGCCATCCACCGCTGAGCGGATCGAGGCGGATCTGCGACCATACGATCAGCGCGGTGACGGGCACAATCAGCCACGAAATGACCCGCAGGACGCGGTTAATGCCCTGCTGAATCTCGGACGTGGTGCGCGTGAACCGGCGGACCTGCTCTGTGAGCGTATGGGCATAGACGGCGTTTCCGACAACAGTGGCTTCGATAAGGCCGTCACCTGAGACGACAGCGGTGCCGGCCAGGACGCGGTCACCCTGCTTTTTTCTGATCGGTACGGATTCGCCCGTCAACAAAGATTCGTCAATGTCGAGGCTGTGGGAAGTCTGCACGATTCCATCGACGGGAACCTGGTCCCCCAGGCGCAGCTCGATGATGTCGCCGCGTACCACGTCTTCCGACAGGACCTCGCGCTCTTCACCGTCCCGCCACACCAGCGAATGCGGCGCGTCGACAATCGCCAGGGAATCGAGCGTTTTCTTCGCGCGGTATTCCGCCGCGATACCGATGATGGCGTTGAGTACCATCACGCCGCCGAACACTGCGTCCCGCCAGTCCCCCACAATCAGTACCACAACAATTGCGGTGGTAAGGATCGTGTTGAACAGGGTGAAAACATTCGCTCGCGCTATTGATCCGAGCGAGCGGGACGTCTTCGTATGGTGATGGTTGACCTCACCCTGACGGGTGCGTTCTTCCACTTGCGCGGCCGTGAGGCCGGATGGCTTGGGTGCTGGCATCAGTCCACTGACGGACGCGGCTCAGTATGCTGCTCGTCGGAGTCAGCGACCTCACGCACCGAGGAGCGTGCCGCATCCTGCTCGGCCTTGGCACTGCGATTAATCGGCTGAGGTGCCCGCAGGGCGTTTGAGTGGCGTGACTTCAGGATCGAGGCGATCACCGTGATGATCAGCGTTCCGGCGATGACGGCCAGTGAGAGCGGTGTGCCCACCTCGGGGACGCTTTCGAAGCCCTGTCCACCGTTAATGAACGGCAACGTGTTCTCATGCAGGGCGTGCAAAATGAGCTTCACGCCGATGAAGCCAAGAATGACGGCCAGGCCGTAGTGAAGGTACACGAGACGATCAAGCAGTCCGTCGATCAGGAAGTAGAGCTGACGCAGACCCAGCAGGGCGAAGGCGTTGCACGCGAAGACCAGGTACGGCTCTTTCGTGAGGCCGAAGATTGCCGGAATGGAGTCGAACGCAAACATGAGGTCGGCTGACCCCAGAGCGAGGACCACCAGCAGCAGCGGTGTCACAGCAGTCTTTCCGCCATGGCGATAGAGGAACCGGTCCGAGTAATACCCGTCGGTGACGGGAACGATGCGGCGCACGAGGCGGATGAACCCGTTTTCACCCTGTTCGGATTCTTTCTCGTCTCCGCCGGTCCCCTGGCGTGCCTGAGAGTATGCCGTCCATAGCAGCCATGCACCGAAGATAAAGAAGACCCAGGAGAAGCGCTCAATCAGTGCGGCGCCGATCAGGATGAAGATCAGGCGCATGACGAGCGCAATGATGATGCCGCTGAGCAGCGCTTTTTGCTGATATTCTCGCGGCACTCTGAACGAATTCATAATGATGACAAAGACGAACAAGTTGTCGAGCGACAGGGACCATTCGGTGATCCAGCCGCCGTAGAACTCTCCGGCATACTGGCCGCCATAAATCGCCCAGATCCCGATTCCGAATAGCATCGCGAGAGAAACGTAGCCCACAGTCCACAATGCCGCCTCTTTCATGGTGGGGGCGTGCGGTGTACGGACATGACCGATGATGTCGATAGAAATAAGCACAATGACGACGAGGCCTAGGCCGACCCAGCCGAGCGCGTGAACGTCCACGTAAAACCTTCCGTGTTCGGGGTGATACAGCCGAGGTCTGGTCCGCCTGTCTGCGACAGGCCTCGGTACCGGGTTCGCTGCGCGCACGTAGCGTCCCGAGATGACGATACCGGGTTAAAGGATTACTCCCCTCGTGGATCTCATACTACCGCGTTCAGACGCCCCGGAATCAGTTTGCTTCCTTCATCTGTCGAAGCTCACGTTTGAGATCCGCCACCTCGTCACGCAGCCGGGCGGCCAGCTCGAACTGAAGATCGCCTGCCGCCGCATGCATCTGCGCTGACAGGTCGTCAATGAGCTGCGCCAGTTCAGCTTCAGCCTGAAGTCCCAGTCGCTCACGGGTATCCCTGGCGTGGCGCAACACGTCGTCGCTGGCTCGGGCATGTCCGATGGGCTTGCCGGAGCGTTCCTGACGGTACCCACCTTCCAGCAGTGATTCCGTGTCAATGTCCTCGCGTGCGAGCATGTCTGTCACGTCAGCGATCTTCTTGCGCAGAGGTGTCGGATCAATGTGATGTTTTTCGTTATAGGCAATCTGCTTGGCTCTGCGCCTTTCGGTTTCCTCAATCGCCGCACGCATCGAATCGGTGATGTTGTCGGCGTACATGTGAACCTCGCCCGACACGTTACGGGCTGCGCGGCCAATCGTCTGAATGAGGGAACGCGTTGAGCGCAGGAACCCTTCCTTGTCCGCATCCAGAATGGACACGAGCGATACTTCGGGCAGGTCGAGGCCTTCTCGAAGCAGGTTGATCCCGACAAGGACGTCGAACTTGCCCTGACGCAGTTCCCGCAACAGTTCCACGCGGCGCAACGTGTCGACATCCGAGTGCAGATATTCGACGCGAACGGAGCGTTCGGCCAGATACGTGGTGAGGTCTTCTGCCATTTTTTTGGTCAATGTGGTGACGAGGACGCGCTCATTGCGTTCCACACGCACCCGGACTTCTTCGAGCAGGTCATCAATCTGTCCCGAGGTAGGCTTCACAATCACCTTCGGATCGACTAGGCCAGTTGGGCGAATGATCTGTTCAACAACTCCGTCGCAACGCTCGAGCTCGTAGGGGCCGGGTGTGGCCGACAGATACATGGTCTGCCCGATGCGCTCAACAAATTCATCCCACTTCAGTGGTCGGTTGTCCATTGCCGAGGGAAGACGGAAACCATGATCGACGAGGGTGCGCTTACGCGACATGTCGCCCTCGAACATGGCACCGATCTGCGGGACCGTGACGTGAGATTCATCGATAATGAGCAGGAAATCGTCCGGGAAATAATCCAGGAGAGTGTGCGGCGGCGTGCCGGGGCCGCGACCGTCAATATGGCGTGAATAGTTCTCCACACCCGAGCAGGTGCCGACTTCCTTGAGCATTTCCAGATCATAGGTTGTGCGCATGCGCAGTCGCTGCGCTTCGAGAAGTTTGCCCTGAGATTCGAACCATTCGAGGCGTTCGGCCAGTTCATCCTCAATCGACTTGATCGCACGCTTCATACGCTCTTCGCCAGCGACATAGTGAGAGGCCGGAAATAGGTAGACCTGGTCAACGTCACGTATTACGTCGCCTGTCAGCGGGTGCAATACGGCGAGCTGGTCGATTTCATCACCGAACATTTCGATGCGGATAGCGAGTTCCTCGTACACCGGGATGATCTCGATGGTGTCCCCGCGCACACGGAACGTGCCGCGGGTGAATGACATGTCGTTGCGCACGTACTGCATATCCACGAAGGCGCGCAGCAAATCGTCGCGGTCAATGACCATTCCTCGCTGCAAATCCACCATACGTGCCACGTATTCTTCAGGCGTGCCCAGGCCGTAAATGCAGGACACCGACGAGACCACAACCGTGTCCCGACGCGTCAGCAATGAGTTGGTTGCCGAATGTCGCAGGCGTTCAACCTCGTCATTAATGGAGGAGTCTTTCTCAATATAGGTGTCTGTCTGAGGCACGTATGCTTCAGGCTGGTAGTAGTCGTAGTACGACACGAAGTATTCGACCGCGTTCCTAGGCAGGAATTCGCGGAACTCGGCGGTGAGCTGAGCGGCCAGCGTCTTGTTCGGCTCCATGATCAGGGCGGGACGCTGAATCTGTTCGATGAGCCACGCGGCCGTTGCCGTCTTGCCGGTGCCGGTCGCGCCCAACAGCACGACATGTTGTTCCCCACCGTTGATGCGTTCGGCAAGCTCACGAATCGCGTGTGGCTGGTCGCCTGAAGGGGAATACTCCGCGATCACTTCGAAAGGATGTTCCTGGCGTAAGATTCGTTGCCCGCTCATACGTCCCACCGTAGTCGCTGCTAACTGCTACCGCCTCCCGCCCATGGAGCAAGTGTCCTAGACTCGTATCTATATGAGTGCCTGCATGCGCCATAAGACCAGAGTTGTCTTCGATGAAGGTGGATTACCGTGACACATACTGCTGATCAGCCCCAATGGTGGAAGTCCTCGACTGTTTACCAGATCTATCCTCGGTCTTTTCAAGACTCCAACGGTGACGGCATCGGTGACATTCCCGGCATTACCTCGCGAGTGCCGTATCTGAAGAAACTCGGTGTTGACATCGTGTGGCTGTCTCCCCTGTACCGCTCTCCTATGGCCGACATGGGATACGATATTGCGGATTATCAGGATGTTGATCCGATGTTCGGTACCCTCGATGATCTTGATGAGCTGATCACGCAGCTGCACGCACACGACATGCGCCTGATCATGGATCTTGTAGTTAATCACACCTCCAACCGGCATCCCTGGTTCCAGGAGGCGCTCGACCCCGCATCAGACAAGCGCGACTGGTACATCTGGCGCGACCCGCGCCCGGGAGCAACCGCCCACGAGGTGCCGGCAGGGCAGCGCCGCGGTGATGAGCCTAACGACTGGACTGCGGCATTTAACGGCCCGTCATGGACGTGGCACAAAGCCTCCCAGCAATACTACCTGCACCTGTTTGCGCCTGAGCAGCCGGATTTGAACTGGGACAACCCTCAGCTGCGCCAGGCGATCTTCGAGATGATGCGCTGGTGGCTTGACCGAGGCGTTGACGGCTTCCGCATGGACGTCATCAACCTGATTTCCAAGCCTGAAGGATTCGACCAGCCTGGCGAAGGCTCTATCACATCGGCCGCTTTCGGCCCGCACTTCCACGAGTACATCCAGCAAATGCACCGCGAGGTGTTCGACCGCTATCCCGACCGCGTGTTCTTCACCGTCGGTGAGACACCGGGTGCCACACCCCATGATGCGATTTTGACCTCTGATCCGGCGCGCCGCGAGTTGGATATGATCTTCCAGTTCGAGCACATGGGGCTGGACAGTGCTGACGGGGACAAGTACCACATTCGCGATCTGCATTTGCCTGACATGAAGCGCAACCTTGCGCGCTGGTCGCAGGAACTGGCTGGAAAGGGCTGGAACTCCCTGTACCTGTCGAACCACGATCAGCCGCGTCCCCTGTCGCGCTATGGCGATGAGGAGAATCACCGCTACCATTCAGCCACCGCATGGGGCGCGATGCTGCACGCTCACCCGGGCACACCGTTCGTGTTCGAAGGCGAAGAGATCGGCATGTCGAACTACCCGTGGTCCGGTATCGACCAGTTCAAGGATGTGGAAACGATTGGTCAGTGGCGCCAGTCAGTCACCCTCGACGGCCAGGATCCTCAGGCAGTGTGGCCGGCGATCGTGAAGATGAGCCGCGACAATGCCCGCACCCCGATGCAGTGGGATGCGACCGAGAACGCCGGATTCACGACCGGTGAACCGTGGCTGCCGGTGAACCCGAATTATGAGACGGTCAACGCGCAGGCACAGGTTGACCAGGCAGGCTCCACGTTCGAGTTCTACCGCGCGATGATCGCGCTGCGCAAGCAGTATCCGATTCTGGTCGAGGGTGACTTCGAACTGGTCGAGCCAGATGATCCATCGATGTGGTGGGTGCGGCGCACCCTGGGCGACCAGGTGCTCGATGCGGTGGCGAATATGTCCTCGCATTCCATTGCCTGCGCTGTCCCCGACGGCGACGTGATCTTGTCGAACCGTCGTCACGACAATGGTGACGAGTGGGAGTACGCGGCTCTGGCCCCGTGGGAAGTCCGGTGGGTGATCCACCCAGCTTAAGTGCTCACCCGACCAGGGTGCTGCCCAGGTAAACGGCCACGAGAATCAGCCCGACCCCGGCGATGCGCTGAGAGATCAGTGCTCGCGAGGGGGCGGGCTGTTCCGATGCTTGCGTGCCGCGTACCAGAAGCTTCCAGATGATCTGCGGGCGGATGACCATCAGGAGGCCAAGGGCGCCAAAAAGGACGACGAAAAACCACAACATAAGGTGATTTTACAAATTCTGCCCGCGAACCACAGCGACGATTCGCTGCGCCTCGTCAGGATCGGTGCGTCCTGGCTGCTGTGCCGGAGCACGCATATGCACTTCGGTCGCTCCGGTGCTGTGGATCACAGAGGCGACATTGTGCGAGCGTAAACCGCCTGACACGAGGATGATCATCTCTCCAGCTGCGCGGTCTGTCAGGTGGCGAATATTCTCCACGTTGACCACAGACGCATCACCGCCGGTGGTGAGCACTCGATCGAATCCCGCACAAATAAGCTGGTCGAGGCTTCGGTCCATATTCTGCACGGTGTCGAAGGCACGGTGGAAAGTCAGTGGTCTCTCCCCGGCCGCGTCGCGCCACAGTGACAGCACGTCCTGATCGATCTCGTGGTCACTGGTTAGTCCACCGACGACGAAACCCACCGGTATGTCGGTGTGGTCGGTGCGTTCACGCAGGCGTCGCATCGCCTCGGCAATGTCGCGTTCCTCACCGGAGGGCATCACGAATGTGCCGGGACGGGGGCGGATCAGCACCTGCATCCCGCCTGACGGTGCGACGCTGAGCGCGCTGTCCACCACTCGATCAGAAGGAGTCAGGCCTCCGCAGCTCAGGTCATCGCACAGTTCGACTCTGTCGATGCCCATCTGTGAGGCAATCTGCACTCCCTCAGTGTCTTCAACACATAGCTCGATAACCGTCATTGATCTTCCAGTCGTTCCATATCTGCCGGTTCGCAGCCTGGGCACCCAGGATCGCGGCTCCCCACTTCCCTGCCTCTGCGCCCAGGCGGGCCGTCACAATTTCGGGAGGTGTTCGCCACGCCATCAGGTCACGCAGGTGACGGCGCACCGGTTCCAGCAACGTCTCACCGGCGTTGGACAGGCCCCCGCCGACAACGAAGCGAGTGGGGTCGAGGGCGAAGGTGAGGTGCGCGAAACACAGGGCCAGCGCGTAAGTGGCGGTATCCCATACCTCATCTGCAATGGGGTCGATTCCCAGCAGATCCTCTACCGTGCGAGCTGTTGCCTCTTTGCCGGTCTTCTGCGTGAAGCGTCGCGCGATGGCTTTTGCTGATGCGTACACCTCCGTGCAGCCTCGCTGTCCGCACGTGCATGCTTCACCATTCGGAATGACCGGCGTGTGGCCAACTTCTCCGGCGCTGAAGGCATCACCTGCCCACGGTCGGTTACCGTGGCAGATGGCTGCCGAAATGCCGGTGCCGATGGGAACCATGATGAAGGTGGGTGCGCCCTGGCCAGCGCCCAGGAGACCTTCAGCCAATCCTGCTGCCCGCCCGTCATGTCCGAGGCGCACCGGCCGTAAGCATGCTTCCTGCATGCGCTGGGCAAGGTTCACGTTCTTCAGTTCGAGGTTAGACGCATACTTGATAACGCCGGCCTCTTCGTCCACCACACCAGGTGTGATGACACCGATTCCGGCGACCTCTGGCCACTTGTCCACGATGGTCCGGGCGACGTGGCACGCTTGTTCGACCACGTTGCCCGGACGCGTGTCCAGGTGTACAGCATCGGTGACGTGTCCAGCTGAGTCCACCAGGAATGACTTGATGGACGTACCGCCAACATCAACCCCCGCAACCACGGTGTTCAAGAGATAAACACCTCTACGTCCAGTTTGGCGTCGGTCACATCCTCATCGAATGGGAACATCGGTCGGTCAATGCGGCGATGTCCCAGACGAATCAGATCCTGATCAACTCCGCCTGGAGTCAGTGCCATCATCCAGTCGGCCTGCGCCTTGTACAGATCCGGTTCCAGGTAGCCGATCTTGACTACCACGACATCGGGATCATCGATCGACAGCCCCAGTCGCTCATATTGCACGCGAGAATGGTATTGCATGCGCTGAGAGGTCACAATGACAGTCAGGCTATTGATCTTCAACGCACAAGTGCGACCACCCTCCGGATCGTCGATTACTCGGAGCACTGTCGCGTGGACCTTTTGCGGTCCAGGTTCACGCGTATCGATGTGCGCGCCCAGCTCAACATCGACCTGTGCCCCTTCACCGGCCTGATCCGCCACCTTCACGGCATTCGGATCAACCAGCGATGCGTACAGAACGTTGAGCGCCTCGTCCTTTACCGGTGCCCACTCCACGAGCTCCGACAGCGCGGCCGTGCAGTCGTCAGCACCGCCAGCACCGGGGTTGTCTCCGGAATCCGAAATGAAGAACGGACGCGGAGCGTCGAGGGCGTGCTCAAGGCACTCGCTCATGGTCCCCACGGGTGCAACGAATTCGAACTGATCGCGTACATCCCAGAAATGCTGAGCCAGACGCAGAGCCTGAGCTTTCACGTCCTCAGCGTCATCGCCTGTGACCACAACGGCCCCCTGGCAGCGTGGCTGATCCGCCCATGCGAATCCGACCCAGATTGCCGCGTCAAGAATACCGGGACGCTTTTCAACCTCCGGAATCATGGCATACAGCGACTTGGCTGGTTCAATACGTGTCGATGTCTTCTCACCAGGCAGCAGCACCGGCACGTGAACCAGTGCCTTAGCCGGCCTGCCTTTGCCACTGACCAGTCGTTCCACTAGGTTCACCGCTGCTCGCTTGCGCGATTCGAACGCATCCTCATGGGGTGCCATCCTGTAGCAGGTGAGCAGATCGCATCCTGCGAACAGGGCTCGGGACACGTTTCCGTGCAGATCCATGGAGGTCGAGATCAGGGGTTTATCTCCGACAACTGCACGGACGGCTGTGATCAGGTCACCCTCGGTATCGTCGTATCCCTGAGCGGTCATGGCGCCGTGGATGTCGAAGAAGACTGCGTCGACAGGTGCAACGGCGGTTAAGCCGTCGACTATTTCCTGCCGCCAGGCTTCGTAGTCTGAGCGCAGCACCTGGCCGCCCGGCAGTGCGCGGGCGTGAAGGATCGGGATCCATTCGACCTGGCGCGCCCAGTCCTCCTCCATCCACGTGTAACGTGCGAGCAGCTCCTCACCACGGCTGACCTGGAAATCCTTTTCAGTTGAAACGTATGGGGTAAAAGTCGAGGACTCGATGTGGAGCCCACAAATTGCTATTCGCGGAAGAGTCATTTCACCATCGCTTTCCATCTAAAAACATCTGAAGTCTGAGATCCGTACCACTCGTTCTACTCTTCGAAGATGATGTCAGGGTCCTCATAGCCAGTCACTGACTCAAATTCCGTCCTCAGCAACATAGCCTCATTCCACTCCGAACCGGCGAGGTCTTCCCTCTCAGACGGGTCCTGCTCGAGGTTATACATCTGACCGGTTTGATCGCGTTGAGCAGGACGACCAACAGGTTCCGAGAAACCTCCAGAACCTGAACTCCAAATTGCCTTACAATTCCCCTTCCGCAAAACCAAACTGCCGTCGTAAGACGAAACTCCGATGACACGCTCAGCATCGGAATTCGAAGAAACTAGATCTATTCCGTCGGTCTCAGATATGTCTGATAGGCCCATTAAGGTGCACAGTGTGGGTAAGAGGTCAAGGAGGCTCATAGGTGTGTCAGATTCGAAGGCTTCTGAACCGGGTCCGCATGCGATCAGCGGCACTCTATGTCCCCCCTCGAAAACATCAGCCTTCTGGCCTCTCCATGACGAGTTCGGCCGGTGGTGAACGACATCGCCGTCTTCAGGGAAAATCATCGGCGCTCCATTGTCACTCGTGAAGATGAACAGAGTATCGTCCAATACACCCAGCTCATCCAGAAGCTCCAGAATCCTTCCCACCATCCAGTCGACGAGCATTACCGAATCCCCACGCAGACCAGCCTGCGACTTTCCACGAATAAACTCGGGGGGCACGCAGGGGCGATGGGGAGCAGCAGATGCTACATATGCCAAGAATCCCTGCTTAGCAGACACCTGATCGGAAATCCATTCGAGAGCCTCACGCGTAACCGTAGTGTCAACTTCATCGTCCTTCCAGCCTTCGACCTGCAGTCCAGGCCTTTGAGAAGTGACCCGAGGTTCTTTCTCACGATCTGGAATCCCAACCGTTCGATCTTGACTCAGGAAACAGTAAGGAGGCATGTCCAGAGAACCCGCGATGCCGAAAAAGCGATCAAATCCATGGTCTAGTGGACCGTCCAAGAAAGGCTTAGAGTAATCAATCTCCCTACCATCTCCCTGCATATCGGGAGTCCAACCTTCTTCGAACGCGCTGTTAACGGTTCCCGCCTTCGACTGCCACCCAAGCCCAAGGTGCCACTTACCGAATGCTCCGGTCACGAAGCCGGCTCGCTTCGCATAGGTCGCGATTGTAGGAACCGTTCTCTCAATAATGGCAGGGTCGGATCCACCGAGAACGCCCTTTTTCAAGGGGCTTCTCCAAGGGAAGGAACCCGTAAGGATTCCATACCTACTTGGTGTGCAAACAGCGGAAGCTGCGTGACAGTCTCGAGCAATCCACCCGTTCTGTGCTAGGCGCTCAAGATTAGGCGTAGAGATTTTCTCTGCCCCTAAAGGGGTGATATCGCCGTACCCTAAATCATCTGCAACGAAAAGGACAATGTTCTTTACCACCGCTTACCGCCCCGCAAGTCCAACCGTCGCGATGCCTTTGACCAGATGTCTTTGAAGCACGATCACGACTAGCAGCGTCGGAAGAATAGAGATTACCGAGGCAGCGAGAATCAAGTGCCATTGCGCACCATGTTCGCCGACAAATGACTGCAAACCTAACGGCACTGTACCTAGCTTCCGGACGTCATCAATAGCAATCAATGGCCACAGGAAACTATTCCAGTTCGTGATGAAAGTCCAGACACCCAGAACAGCAAGAGACGACTTCGCCATCGGGAGAACAATTCTTGTAAAGGTTTTCCAATGCGAACATCCATCAATACGAGAAGCCTCAACGATGGCGTAAGGCAGATTAAGGAAAAACTGCCTCAAAAGGAACGTACCAAAAGCACCAAAAGCGAATGGCAAAATGAGAGCCTGCCAAGTGTTAATCCATCCCAATTTCTGCATAAGCAAAAACATAGGAATAACCAAAACTTCCTGCGGAATCATCATCGTTGAGAGATAAAGAAGCATCGTGCCATCTCGGCCACGCCAGCGGAGAATTCCGAAAGCATAGGCAGACAGCGACGAAACAGTCAGTACAATCAAAGTCGCGAGAGCGGAAACAATCACGCCGTTAAGAATGTATCGACCGAATGGTGCCTGAGAGAACACTTCTATATAGTTGCTCCACCGAACCTCAGAGCCAAAGAGTCTTGGTGGCTTCGAGAAGATCTCGTTCTTCGGCTTTAGCGACGAAGTGATTGCGAAGAAAATCGGAAAGATATAGCAGACCGCCAAGAAAGCAAGGCAAAATTCAGCAAGAAACTTGCCAATCTTAAGAGGCTTATTGTTACGCATAGTTCCTTTTTCCAGGGCGATTGAACTGTCGCCCACTAAAATCTTCTCACTCATAATGAACCCACTTCTTCTGTCCAAACCACTGGAATAAAGTCACAATCAAGATGAGGCCAAACAGTACGATGGCTGGCGCAGCGGCTTCACCGAGCTGCCCACTCTGGAATGCCGTTTGGTAGATATTCATGACGACTGTAGAGGTTGCGTGACCTGGACCTCCCGCCGTCATTACAAACGGCTCGTTGAAAACTTGGAAGGCTTGGATCATGGTGACGGTAGTAGCGAAGAAGATTGATGGTGTCAGGAGCGGAATCTTAATTTGGAAGAGCAGTCTTATAGATGACGCCCCATCAACCTTGGCGGCCTCAATTACCTCATTCGGCAACTGGTCGATAGCAGCTGAAAAAATCAAGGTGTTATAACCGAATCCTTGCCATATGATGACAGCGAGGACAGCGAAAAGGGCAGTTGACTCCGTCGCAAGCAAGTTTGGAAGCTTAATGCCGAAGATGCTCGCAATCCATGAAAAGAACCCATCTGGTTGATACAGCATCTTCCATATAACTGCAGTGGCGACAGAAGGTGTCACAACTGGTAGAAAAAAGACTACTCGATAGAACTTTGCAAAACGGCTAGTGGCTATCCAAAAAGCCATTGAAAGAGTCAAAATCAAGTTGATAGGCACAATCAGGAGAGTGAAGACAATCGTGTTACGCAGTGAAGCGAGGAATCCACTCAGCTCGTTTGTGAGTTCCTTGTAATTTGCGAGACCCGCAAAGCTTATCTCGCCAAAGGTCGGCCAATGAAAGAGGCTCGTAACAAAAGCAAGAACTGTAGGAAACACGATAAAAAGAGTTAGTCCCACCACGCTCGGTGTCATGAAACCGAGCGCGGCAGGCAACTCCGACCGGCGAGCGCGAGTCACTTAGAGGCCTCCTCGACCGTCTTAAGTGCTTCTGCTGGTGTGGTCGATCCCGAGTATGAGAGCACGAAATAGCGCGCAATCTGCTTAGTCGTTTCGTCCCAATTACTCGTCGAGATGAAGGGAATTGCATTTTGGGATGCAGCTTCCATCGTCTCTCGAGCCTGTTCAGAGTAGCCCGGATTCTTGGTATCCACTGATGCAGCCATCGACTCGAAGAACGCATCCATGGCGCTCAAACGTGCAGGTGCAGAGCCTCTCTGAGCCTGCTCCATTGCAGCTTCCTCCGAAGTGATGACTTCAAGAACCTTTGCCGCAGCTTCCTTGTTTTCACACGACGACGAGATACCGAAGCCAGAGTTAGCGGAGAATGTTCCACTGCCGTTCTTACCCGCAGGTAGTGGCACCGTACCAATCTTGAATTCAACATTCGACGCGTTATCTGCAATGTTCCACGTCCCATCAACCGCCATCGCAACGTTACCGGCTAGGAATTGTTGCTCGCCCCAAGGGACATCAGAACTGCTTGCCGGAGTGCTAGCAACATTTTGTTCTGTTGATAGACCCGAATACCATTCAAATGCCTCTTGCATCTCTGGCGTACTCAACTGTAGCTCACCATCTTTGGAAACAGGCGTTGCGCCGTTAAAAGAGTGAAGCATAGAGAACATATGAAGATCCGAGAACGACTGGCCGAATGCGAGTTTGTCGGTCTTCTCGGTGATCGTCTTTGCTGCCTTTTCGAAATCTTCAATGGTCCATGAAGGATCGGGCACAGGGAGGCCAGCAGCGGCGAAAATATCCTCGTTGTAATACATAACCAGGGTCGACATTCCAAAAGGAATAGCGTACTGCTTACCGTCATACTGCAATGCTTTGAGAGAGCCGGCATCCCATTGCTCGGCTGAAAAGTAGCCTTCAGGCATGACGTCGTCAAGTGGCGTCAATGCATCCTTGAAGGCAGGAAGTCTTAAGCTTTGCATCGAGATCAGACAAGGTGCAGTTCCGCCTGCCAGCTGCGACTGTAGCTTCGTGAAATAATCAGCAAACGGTGCCTGCGTGAGGTTCACCTTGACCGCCGGATCCGCTTCCGACGCCTTGGCCGCTAACCCTTCCCAGATTTTATTTAGCTCGTCCCCTTGGTTCCAAAAAGTCCAGTTAATAGTAGTATCTCCGCCCGCCGAAGCGCTTTCGGCTCCAGAGTTGTCGGAGCAGGCAGCCATGCATCCAAGCAGGCTGACCGAGGCAACTACTGCGGCGATTTTTCGAATTGATTTCACGAGAACCTCCACATCGAGTCAACATCGTCCTTATGGCACGATAGACTTAATTAGACCCCTTATTAACCTGTCTGTCAACTTGGCGCATTCGGTGTGTCAGACACTAAGCTAGTTACCAGTAAGAAATCTAGCTCTCTGGGTGGAGGTGCATAACCAAGTGAATCAGTTAGATGCTGAGAACCAGAGCGCGATTCTCCACCTCCTTTCGAGAGTTGGCCCCCTGAGCAGGAGCGAGATTGCGCCTATGTTAGGCATATCAGCACCTACCGCGACGACGCAGGTACGGAGACTCCTAGATGCAGGGTTCTTGACGGAAATGCATCCAACACCGAGCAACGGAGGCCGACCAAAGAAGCCATTGAAGATAGACGATGCCGCTGCATATACGATTGGAATCGACATCGGAGTTGATGAATCAACACTCGTCTTATCTTCACTATCAGGAAAGATCCTGAAGGAGTCTCGCTGTCACTATTCATCTCTAGACGAGATGCCTAGCACTATTGCAGTAGCCGTCAGTTCTCTTGAATCAGATCTGCCTCCAGGCATCAATTGCCTCGGAGGTGCAGCCTCCGTTTCCGGTACGATAACTCCGAACGCAAAAGATGTCAGCCTGTCGGTGGTCCATCATCGAGCAAACTGGCCTCTCGCACGTTTACTCTCCCTAGCGACTGGTCACTCTTTTGTCCTAGTTAACGACGTACAAAACTTTGCACTATGGAATTTATCCTTTGAACCAACACGACCACAGAGCTTCCTCTTAGTCTCTCTGGACATCGGCGTTGGTGCCGCCATTGTCCACGACAATCGCCTCCTTCACGGGGAAAAAAGTACTTCCACAGAATTCGGACATGTCTCAGTCGACCCGTCAGGGCCCCCATGTTCTTGCGGAAATTCCGGATGTCTTCAAGTTTTCGCCGGAGTCGAATCCTTTATCCAGCTGCTTTCGCATACAACTTCACATCCTCTCGACTCAATGCAGGATGCTCGAGACTTTCTCGATTCTGAACCCCGTGTCGCTCTTGAAAAGGTTGAGAAAGTTGGCTCCCTAATCGGCCGGTCTGTCGGAGCGACCTGTACATTGCTCGGCCTATCGGAAGTTTTGATCGGAGGGAAATTAACTCAAGTTTGGCCCTACCTAGAATCCGGTTTTACTTCCCAGCTCACTTCAAATACTTCTACCCTTCAACAAGTGCCGACCGTGAGACACGTTGACCTCTGTAGTCTAAATCTTGCGCGAGCGGCATCCGATTACGCCCTAGTGCGCCATTTCTCAGAAACCAAATCAGACTCTATCTAGAAGAGGAAATATAGTGATTAATTTCGAACATCGCACCGGCCCGGTTTTCTCTCCTGAGCCAACCTACCCACAACGCGATGTGCCCGACTGGTTCCAGGATGCCAAACTCGGCATTTTCGTTCACTGGGGTCTCTACTCTGTTCCCGCCTGGGCATCGCTGCCTGAAGAAGGCGTACAGCCCGATGACGAATACGCAATGCATTCCTACGCCGAGTGGTATGCCAATACAGTGCGGATTCCGCACAGCCCGGCGCATATTCGCCACAACAAGAAGTACGGAATCGGAACCTCCTACGAGGATTTTGCGCACATGTGGCACGCGGAGAAGTTCGATCCGCGCGCGATGGTGGACCTTTTCGTTGAGGCAGGTGCGCGCTACCTCGTTCCCACAACCAAGCACCACGACGGTTTCTGCCTGTGGAACACGGACACCACGAACTTCTCAGCCGCGCAGCGAGGCCCCCAGCGCGACATCATTCAGGAGTTTCATGACAGTGCGCGCGAGGCGAAACTCAAGTTCGGCGTTTACTTCTCGGGCGCCCATGACTGGCACGTTGCGCATTTCCCGCCGATCGAATCGGACAGAGATCTGTTCGTCTACCGTCGCAATGACCCTGAATTTGCGCGCTACGCGGCCGATCAGCTGCGCGAGCTGATTGACCGCTTCCATCCCGACATTCTCTGGAACGACATCGAATGGCCCGACAGCGGAAAATCGAATGAGGATTACGCTCTGGCCTCGCTTTTCCGCAAATACTTCTCGACTGTTCCCGATGGTGTCGTGAACGATCGTTGGGGTATTCCCTACCATGGCTACCTGACGCGCGAGTACAGCATCATCGACTCAGTGATCCCCGAGCCGTGGGAAGCAACACGTGGTCTGGGGCATTCATTCGGCTACAACACCAATGAAGACGAGAACAACACCCTGTCGGCACCAGCCCTGATTGATCTTCTCGTCGACACTGTCTCCAAGAACGGCAATCTGCTCATCAATGTCGGACCACGCGCCGATGGCACTATCCCGGAGCTCCAGCAAAATTCGCTGCGCGGCCTGGGACAGTGGTTGAAGACGAACGGCGAGGCGATCTACGGCACGCGCGTCTTTATCGATGCTGACAGTAGGAAAGCCTCGCAACGCTACACGCGCAATGATGGTGAGCTCTTCATCTTCGTGGATCCTTCTCAGCGCAGCGACGTTGAGATTCCGTCAGGGTGCCCGAGCGATGCGTCTGTTCGCTGGCTCGGTAATTCGTCACCGGCTGAGCGCAACGGCCTCGCGGTACAGATTCCGGACAGCCTACGTTCAGGTTCCCTCGCGGTGTGCGCAGTGCGCATGAAGTAGGCACCACCGTCGCTGTCATATAGAAAGATCCCGACTCGCTTGGCGAGTCGGGATCTTTCGTGCAGCTTCTTACCGCATCAGCATCAGTTGTTCGTCAGCTTCTCGCGCAGAGCGGCGAGTGCCTCATCCGATGCCAACGTGCCGGAGTTGTCAACCGGCGAGGAGTAGGACGCCTGTTCCTCGACTGACGGAGCAGCCTCTGCGTCTTCTTCCAGTGCCTTGGCAACCTGGGCACGGTGGGCTTCCCAACGGGCGTGCGCTTCGGCGTACTGGGCTTCCCAGGCCTCGCGCTGCTCGTCGTATCCTTCCATCCATTCCTGGGTTTCCGGATCGAAGCCTTCAGGGTACTTGTAGTTGCCGTTTTCGTCGTATTCGGCAGCCATTCCGTACAGTGACGGATCGAAGTCTTCCGATTTCGGGTCGACGCCCTCGTTGGCCTGCTTAAGCGACAGCGAGATGCGGCGACGTTCCAGGTCAATATCAATGACCTTGACGAAGACCTCTTCACCGACCTTGACGACCTGCTCCGGCATCTCAACGTGGCGCTGGGCGAGCTCGGAGATATGGACAAGGCCTTCGATTCCGTCCTCGACGCGCACAAACGCACCGAACGGAACGAGCTTGGTGACCTTACCGGGCACAACCTGGCCGATTGCGTGGGTACGGGCGAATGCCTGCCACGGATCTTCCTGGGTGGCCTTCAGGGACAGGGAGACGCGTTCGCGGTCCATGTCGACGTCGAGGACCTCGACGGTGACTTCCTGGCCGACCTCGACAACCTCTGACGGGTGATCGATGTGCTTCCAGGACAGTTCGGAGACGTGCACCAGGCCGTCCACGCCACCCAGGTCGACGAATGCGCCGAAGTTGACGATCGAGGAGACGGTGCCGTTGCGGACCTGTCCCTTCTGCAGGGTGTTGAGGAAGTTGGTGCGAACCTCGGACTGTGTCTGCTCCAGCCATGCGCGGCGCGACAGGACCACGTTGTTGCGGTTCTTGTCGAGCTCGATGATCTTGGCTTCAAGCTCGCGGCCGATGTAGGGCTGCAGGTCACGCACGCGACGCATCTCAACCAGGGATGCGGGCAGGAAGCCGCGCAGGCCGATGTCGAGGATCAGGCCGCCCTTGACGACCTCGATGACAGTGCCGGTGACAACACCTTCTTCTTCCTTGACCTTTTCGATCTGGCCCCATGCGCGTTCGTACTGTGCGCGCTTCTTCGACAGAAGCAGGCGGCCATCCTTGTCTTCCTTCTGGAGTACCAAAGCTTCGATCTGATCACCCACCGCGACGACGTCATCAGGATCGACGTCATGCTTGATGGATAATTCGCGTGAAAGGATGACTCCTTCGGTCTTGTAGCCGATGTCGAGGAGGACCTCATCGTGGTCAATCTTGACGACTGTTCCCTCGACAATGTCCCCATCGTTGAAGTATTTGATGGTCTTGTCGATGGCGGCGAGCAGGTCTTCTTCAGACCCAATGTCGTTCACTGCAACCTGAGGCGTAGAGATGCTCGGCTGCTCGGTGCTGGTGGTCATGTAGTTATGTACTCCGAAACGGACGATCTAGTAGATGGACAAAATTGAGTGTGTCCGTCAGTCACCGCGAAGGCAACTGACACACACCCGAGAAAGTTTACCAGTTCAGGATCAAAGATCTACCCTCAGCTCCTGAAAAGATGTGTGAGCAGTGACATATTTGACCAATCTCACAACTGGTGCACTTAGTGAGCAGCTTCTTTCCATGAATGGCCGATCCCCACCGCTACATCCAGCGGCACGCGCAGCGCCAGCACCGGGTGTTCGGCGCGCGTATGGTCGGTGGCTTCCTCCTGGCCGGTGGGTTCCACATCGCCATCGTCATCGGATTGCGGGGCGCGAGCAGTCTGCAGGCCATGCGGCAATGGAGGATAGGCCATGTTCTCACGTACCAGCTCTTCCACGTGCACAGCTTCTCCCTCGGCTATTTCAAGAATCAATTCATCGTGAATCTGCAGCAGTATGCGCGAGCGTAGTTTCTCGTCGCGCAAGGCACTGTCGACTCCAACCATCGCGATCTTGATGATGTCGGCTGCCGATCCCTGGATCGGCGCGTTCAGTGCGGCACGCTTGGCTATTTCACGGCGCTGACGATTGTCGGAGATGAGATCGGGCAGGTAGCGGCGACGACCGAACATTGTCTGGGTAAAGCCATCCTTCTGGGCCTGCTCCACGATGCCGTCCAGGTAGTCACGCACGCCGCCGAAACGCTCAAAGTAGCGTTCGCGCAGCTCCGCCGCCTCCGGCACACCGATTCCGAGCTGCGCAGACAGACCGTACGATGACAACCCGTAGGCCAGACCGTAGGACGTGGCCTTGATGCGCGAACGCTGCTCGGATGTCACCTGATCGACAGGCGTGTCGAACACCATCGACGCCATCGTGCGGTGCAGATCCTCACCCGAGTTGAAGGCGTCAATCAGTCCTTCATCGTTGGACAGGTGCGCCATGATGCGCATCTCGATCTGCGAATAGTCCACGCTCATCAGGGACTGCCACCCCTCCCCTGCAACGAACGCGTGCCGGATGCGCATGCCGTCGGGTGTGCGCGCGGGGATATTCTGCAGGTTCGGTTCCGACGAGGCGAGCCGCCCCGTGGCAGTCGCAATCTGAGAAAACGTCGTGTGAATCCTGCCGTCATCAGCAATCGCGCTGTGCAGGGACTGCGTCATCTGGGACAGCTTGATGCGGTCGCGGTGCGTGAGCAAATGCTCCAGGAACGGGTGGCGCGTCTTCGCGAACAGTGTCTCCAGCGCTTCCGCATTCGTCGTGTACCCCGTCTTCGTCTTCTTAGTCCTGGGCATATCGAGTTCATCAAACAGGACCTGTTGGAGCTGCTTGGGGCTCGACAGGTTCACCGTGTGGCCGATTGCGTCATAGGCGCGTTGCGCAGCACCTTCAACAGCTTTCGACAGCTCCTGACGTTGCAGGTCGAGTTCCTCACTGTCAATCGCGATCCCCACGTGTTCCATGCGTTCCAGCATGCGCGCGACAGGCTGTTCCACATCGTCAAGCAATGTTCGTTCATCATCATTCATCGCCCGCCTGAGAGCATCAGCCACATACGGCAGGACGGCTGCGCGCTGCGCCATCTGTCTACGCGCCGCAGCCTGTTTCTCCTCCGATTCACCGTCCAGATCCAGCATCTGCTGACCGGATTCTTCCTCTTCCAGGGCCGTGATGTGCACGCCCAGATACTGCTCAGCCAGATCGTCGATCGCGTAGGAGCGCTGCTCGGGCCGCAGCAGGTAGGCGCCCAATGCAACGTCGAAGGTCACCGGCAGGGTCTCCACGTCCCAGGCGCGCATCATATGCACCAGTGTTTTGAGGTCATGGGCAATCAGGGGTCGTGTCAGGTGCGCCAGCCATTGCGTGCACTGAGCCGTCTGCTCGGTGGTGACCTCTCGAGCATCAATGAGGAGTACCTTCATGCCGCTCGCGATCGCAAGATGTTCCAGGTCAGGCAGGGGCGGGTTCGCGACGCCTTCGCACCAGATTCCCACTGACGTCTCTGCCTCAAAGGTTGCAAGGACCTGCTGGACATTCGTGTTCGCATCGGCTCGGATAATTTCCACGTCATCAAGGATGAGTGATTCTTCCGCGCCACCCTCGTCGGCCGCGCTGCCCCCGGAATTGACGAGGGCGTCCGGAGCAGAGGGGTTGAGTGCGATCGATGCGACCGAGACGATCTCGCGGCGCGTGCCGGGTCCGAATTCAAGGCTGTCGCACAGACTCATCGCCTCTGAATGTTCGGTGGGACGACGGTAAAGGTCATCGAGGGTGATTCCCAGATCAACGTCAGTGAGCAGGCGGTTCAGCGAGCGGTTGCGGCGCACGTCATCGATATGGGCGCGCAGATCTGTTCCGCGTTTGCCACCGATCTCATCTGCGCGAGCCAGGACATTTTCCAGTCCGTCGAATCTGTTAATCCACGTGGCAGCGGTCTTGGGGCCGACGCCAGGCACTCCTGGCAGATTGTCGGCGGTCTCCCCCACCAGCGCGGCAAGCTCCGGGTAACGCTGAGGCGGCACGCCGTACTTCTCCTCAATGGCTTCCGGTGTCATGCGACGCAGGTCCGACATCGACTGACCGGGGTACAGAATCGTGACGTGTTCGTTCGCCATCTGGAAGGCGTCGCGGTCACCTGATGCCACGACAACATCCAGCCCCTGTTGAGACGCAGTATGTGCAAGGGTGGCCAGAATGTCGTCAGCCTCTATATTCTCCTTGCGCAGACGGCAGATACCCATGGCTTCCAGGAACGCGTCGATCAGATCAACCTGTCCGTGGAATTCAGGAGGAGTCTCATCGCGCGTGCCTTTGTACTCCGGGTACTTATCCGTGCGGAACGAATGACGCGAGACGTCGAAGGCAACAGCGACACGTGTCGGATTCTCATCCTTGAGGATCTTCGTGAGCATGCGGATAAATCCGAACACAGCACTGGTGTCCTGACCGGTCGAGGTCTGGAAATTACCCGAACGCATCGCGTAAAACGCGCGGTAGGCCATCGAATGTCCATCAATAATCAGCAGTTTTCCGTCCACACATGACACCCTAGAGGTATGAGCGAGACGAATCACGCCAATGACACACATTCACATCAATCTGATGACCATCAGGAATCTCACAGTGACTATGGGCCGACGATGGTGGGTCAGCATTGGCCAGGGACGCTGATGGACGCGATGGGCATGGAAGTGACACAGTATGGCCCTGACTGCACGTCGATCACAATGCCGCTTGAG
This sequence comes from Pauljensenia sp. UMB10120, assembly GCF_030212035.1. Taxonomy (NCBI): domain Bacteria; kingdom Bacillati; phylum Actinomycetota; class Actinomycetes; order Actinomycetales; family Actinomycetaceae; genus Pauljensenia; species Pauljensenia sp. UMB10120. The sequence goes on from NZ_JASODH010000001.1 coordinate 248,670, forward strand.
GGCAATACGCAGCGAATTGGAATTCTGCATGGCGGCGCATCGGCGGCTCTGGCTGAGACAGCCGGATCGCTTGCGGCGGGAGCACACGCCTACAGTGTGGGCGGCCCGGATGCCTACGTGGTGGGCGTGGAACTGTCCATCTCGCATCTTCGAGCAGGCACCAAGGGGCCGATTACGGCGACGACCCGTGCGGCCCATCTGGGTGGCTCATCAACGGTTCATCTGGTCTCGATCACCGATGGAGATGAACGCCTCATTGGAACCGCACGTATTTCCAATCGTGTGCTGAAGCGACGCTGATCTCGGTCTTGAGCGAGACTGACAAGGGCGACGAAAATACGCGGTCTACACCTCTTGAGTTCACTGAGACGAATGCCACAGACACTGTTAATCTCATTTTTGGGATAGGGACTTACGTCACACCTACCTAAACTCCAATTGAGAGGACATTGTCATGACCACACACTCAATCGAAGAACTTGCCAACGCAATAGCTTTCGACTCCAACGGCGACAAGCTGGGCGACGTGAAGCAGGTATTTACCAACGATGCGACGGGTGAGCCCGATTTCATCGAAGTTGCTCACGGCCTCTTTGGCATGGGCTCCAGCCTTGTCCCACTGCGTGGATACCGCCTCGACGAGGAAGGCCTGCACCTCGCGTTTGAAAAGGATCGCATCAAGGATGCGCCTGACCTCGCTGATGAAGGTCACCTGACTCCTGAGGATCAGGACACACTGTACCGCCACTACGGTGTCGGTTCTCTGGCCGATGGTGCAGCACCGATCGAGGACCAAGCTCCGCGCACTGCACCGGAATCAGACGTTCCTGCCGCCGCCCCCGTTGCGCCTGTGGCCGACGAGGAAGTTCACGAGGAGGATCGCGCCGCTGAGGCGCGTCACCTGGCTGACCAGGAGCCGATCCACGACGAAGCAGACCAAGGCGAAATCATTCGTTCCGAAGAACAGCTCAACGTTGCCAAGGAACGCGTCGCGACTGGTGAAGCTCAGCTCCGCAAGACGGTCGTCACCGAAACCGAGACTGTCGAGGTTCCCGTCGAGCGCGAGGAAGTACGTGTGGTTCGCACCCCCATCAGTGAGGAAGAGGCAAAGAACCTGGATGGCCAGGACATCTCCGAGGGTGCTGCTTCCGTGACCCTGCATGAGGACCGTGTCGTTGTCTCCAAGGAGAGCGTGCCTGTTGAGCGCGTGTCACTCGAGACGCAAACCGTTCAGGACACGCAGACCGTGTCTGAAGACCTCAAGAAGGAGCGCATTGAAAGCAACGTCGACGGCGAAGAGCGTCTCGACTGATTGAGCGCGACTCTCACTCAACAATGCGGGTCTTGCAACTTCGTGCAAGACCCGCATACACATATCTCAAGCAGTCTCAGTCATCCACCTGATCGATCACTGCGTCTGCGACCTCACGCATGGACAGGCGACGATCCATGGACGTCTTCTGGATCCATCGGAACGCCTCAGGCTCAGTCATGTCCATCTTTTCCATCAGGAGTCCCTTGGCGCGGTCAACGCGCTTGCGCGTCTCGAAACGCTCCGACATGTCGGAGATTTCTTCTTCCAGTGACTCGATTTCACGGTGACGGGACAGGGCGATTTCAACTGCGGGAATCAGGTCGGCAGGGCTGAAAGGCTTCACAACGTACGCCATAGCTCCTGCGTCGCGCGCACGTTCGACCAGTTCTTTTTGTGAAAAGGCAGTCAGCATGACAACAGCGCAGGAGAGCTCTCGCAGAATCTTCTCTGCAGCTGTGATGCCATCCATTTTGGGCATCTTGACATCCATCACACACAGATCAGGAGTGTCATCCTCGTTGTCGGGCTCCAGTGCCAGCCGAACAGCCTCTTCTCCGTCACTTGCCTCTGCGACGACGTCGAAACCTGCTGCGGTCAGCGTCTCGACAATATCAAGGCGGATCAGGGATTCGTCTTCAGCTACTAACACTTTTCGCGGCTTGTTTTCGTCTGTGCTCATCTGAAATTCCTTCAATTGGTGTCTGATCAATAAATATCTTATCCTTGATGAGCACGTTCGCGTGTGCCCTGGTAGCCCAATTGGCAGAGGCGGTCGGCTCAAACCCGGCTTGTTGTGGGTTCGAATCCCACCCGGGGTACAGAAGTATTCGGCATTATTCGGCTGAAAACTCCCTCGACGAGGGCGTTTAGGGTGCGTTTATCACACCAGTTGGAATCACCCTTCTGAGCTGTGTTTCACTGCAGTATCCGCTCGTAATGGGATGGAAAAAGTCCTGCAGCAGGCTACGACAATGTGAATGTCTTTTCACCCCCGAAGCAAGAAAGATCTCACTCGATACGGCCGAGAAGCAGGGCAGCGCCGTGGACCAATGGAACACAACCGCTGCGCCTGGTCACATTCCCAGCAAACTGACAGGTGGAATGAAGTATCTCCCAAGAATCGTTTCTTATGCTCAAGCTATCCGAGCCGGACAGAACATGAAGCACGACACGTGCTGGTGCGACTGGCCGTTACGCTCGGGGATCTGAAGGAAGGGGCTCTGTTTTCGAAGGACTCGCACTGTGTTGATGGGATAGTGTTGGGGGTCGGCCACATGTGGCCGACCCCCAACACTGCGTCTGTGGTAGCTTTCCCTTATGCAGCTTCAATGAGTTCAAGACCCAGAAAGTCTGCTGCAGCGATGCGGCTGGCAGGCACACGCAGAGCCTCGATGGCGCGACGTACGTCGCCGTTCGTGAAATCAGCAAACCACGGGCGTACCGCATTGGAAAGTTGATCAAGCAGAACGTTGTTTGCCTGCCGATCCGAATTCCGGTCATGGACTGACACGGTCTTTGCATTGCGATCTTCAATTGTCATATTTCTATCCTCTTCTTCTTCCTCACGCCATAACGGGGTATGTACTCTTTGCGCACAGGCCGCCCCGTCAGGCATTCAGTTCTCAATCACACTCGCCCACCCCTCATCAGGTGGAAAGTGTGAAGTCATATCAGCGCAACTCTCAACACCAGGTTGACAGTTTGCATCCACGTCAACGATAACACATCATCGGGTCGCGTGAGAATAAGCCTCGGCGGCCGTTAGAGAAAACGTCCTCCCCGCAGCATCGCCGTTGATGCTGACGGCTCGACGCGATCATCTACTGTCTGCCCAGCATTCCGACTCGGCCACCAATGGAGTAATCAATATCGTCACCCACTGAGTGAACACGAATCAGGTTCGACGAGCCCGACACGCCCGGCGGCATACCGGCCACGATGACCAGCTGGTCACCCTGCTTACACAGCCCGGCTGTCTGTGAGATTTGATCGACCTGCCAGACCATGTCATCGGTGTGCATCACCGAGGGCACACGGTAGGTCTGCACTCCCCACGTCAGTGCCAACTGCCTGCGTGTCTCTTCGAGCGGCGTGAAAGCCAGCATTGGGATAGGGCTACGCAGACGCGCCATATAGCGCGCCGTCATTCCTGCCTGCGTGAAGGTCACCAGGAACTTCGTATCGAGCTTCTCTCCCACTGACACGGCGGCCTGGGAGATCACGGCCGAGCGGTCTGCGATGAAACCACCCAACGGCGCGATGCGCTCACCACCGTTTTCTTCGATGTTCTCCACAATGCGTGCCATCGTGCGTACAGCCTCGATCGGATACTGACCAATCGACGTTTCACCCGACAGCATGACGGCATCAGCACCGTCAAGGATCGCGTTCGCACAGTCCGATGCCTCAGCCCTGGTCGGACGCGGGTTCTTGATCATCGACTCCAGTACCTGGGTCGCAACGATAACCGGTTTGGCTGCCCGGCGTGCCAACTCAATGGCGCGTTTTTGAACCAGCGGCACAGCTTCAAGCGGCATCTCCACACCCAGGTCACCGCGCGCCACCATGATGCCATCGAAGGCGTCGACGACCTCCTCGAGCACCTCAACGGCCTGCGGCTTTTCAATCTTCGCGATGACAGGGCGCCTGCGGCCTTCCTCGTCCATGATCGCGTGCACTTCGTCAATGTCGCGGGCGTTGCGCACAAAGGACAATGCAATAAAGTCCGCACCGATCCTCAGTGCCCACCGCAGGTCATCGCGGTCCTTTTCCGACAGCGCCGGCACTGACACCGCAACACCCGGAAGGTTCAGGCCCTTGTGATCGGACACAAATCCGGGGACCTCTACCTTGGTGGTTACGTCGGTGTCCGTTACTTCCATGACACGCACGGCGACGTTTCCATCGTCGATCAGGAGACGGTCACCAGGACGACAATCCCCCGGCAGGCCTTTGAACGTCGTGCCGACGCGTTCCTTGGTGCCCTCGACATCTTCAGTCGTGATCGTGAAGGTGTCTCCCATCTCAAGGAACTGCGGGCCGTCCTTGAATGTCTGCAGACGAATCTTCGGGCCCTGGAGGTCCGCAAGAACAGCTACGGCCCGGCCCGACGTCATCGCTGCACGACGCACACGCTCAATGACACGTTCGTGTCCTTCGTGAGTTCCGTGTGAGCAGTTGATACGGGCCACATCCATGCCCGCGTCCACGAGTGCCTGTACTTGTTCGGCAGATTCAGTGGCTGGGCCTAACGTACACACGATTTTTGCTCGACGCATACTCTTACTCTACAGTGCCGATCTCGATTCAGGGGAACCCTCACCGGCTTCGGCGCTATCAAAGACGTTTTTCGCGCCCTGCACGCTGCCCGATTCGTCCGCGAGTTTCGATACATCCTCTTCATCTAAAGATTCGTCGGCCTCATTATCTGCGCCATCCGACTTGTCGAGGCCCAGGTGTGCCCGCAGGCGCTCATGCTCGTCTTCGCTGACAGTCGTTGACCTGCCGAGGCGTCCTGCCACGCAGAAAACGGCCAGGCCCGCGAGGAAGACCGCGATCGATGTCCACACGTTCAGACGCAGCCCCAGAATGTGCTGCGCTTCGTCAACGCGGAGCATCTCGATCCACACACGCCCGAGCGTGTATCCCATCAGATACAGCCCGAAGACCTGACCTGAAGCGAACCGTGCGCGTCGATCCACCCACACGATCAGTGCGGCAATAACCAAATTCCACAGGCATTCATAGAGAAATGTCGGGTGAAAGAGCGTGCCGGCGGCATACTGGGCAGGCATGTGAGCCGCGTCGACCTGCAGCCCCCACGGTAGTGTCGTCGGCGCGCCGAACAGTTCCTGGTTAAACCAATTCCCCCACCGGCCTATTGCCTGTGCCACCAGGAGGGCCGGTGCAATGGAGTCTGCCAGAGGTCCCATTCGTTGGCCGGCGCGTCGCAGCGCAATGTAGGCACCAACAGCGCCCAGAGCGACGCCGCCCCAGATTCCAAGACCGCCATTCCAGATTTTGAACGCGTCAATGGGATTGCCGTTGGGGCCGAAGTAAGCATCAGGTGAGGACACCACGTGGTAGATTCGCGCTCCGATGATTCCCAGCGGGATCGCCCACAACGCAATTTCGTACATGAAGTCGGCCACGCCACCGCGCCGCTCGTACCGCCGGCCGGTGATCCACACTGCAGCGACCATCCCCACCATAATGAGGATGCCGTACATATGGATGGTCAGTGGACCAATGTTCCACGCTCCCTGCGGCGGAGACGGTATCGCTGAGCCAATCAGTGAGCTTGCCACAGTCAGATCGTTCATCGTCACCGCGCCTTCCGGTTAGACAGTTCGTGAGTTCTTAACGCCATCACTGAGTTCACGGGCCAAAGTTCCGAGCGCTTCGAAAGCCTGTTCCCTGTCCTCGTCAAAAAGTGTGCGCACAAGTGCAGAACCCACAATAACGCCATCGGCGTAGGAGCCTATTTCATGTGCCTGCGTGCCGCTGGAAACGCCCAGACCCACGCACACGCGCTTTGCACCGGCTTCACGCGTGCGTGCGACCAGTTCGCGCGCGTGAGTGCCGACCGAGGATCGTGCCCCTGTCACGCCCATCGTTGACGCGGCGTACACCCATCCGCGTGCGTGGGAACTGATCAGTTCCAAACGCGTGCGAGTTGACGACGGTGCCACCAGGTAGATGCATTCCAGGTCATTTTCGCGAGCGGCATTTTCCCATTGCTCGCCTTCTTCGGGCGGCAGGTCCGGCGTGATCAGGCCTGATCCGCCGGCCTGGGCAAAGTCGCGGGCAAAATGGTCCACGCCGTACCATTCGACCGGGTTCCAGTACGTCATGCACACGGTGGTCAGACCATAGTCCACAACTTCCCTGGTCGCTTCCAGCAGGTCCTCCAGGTGTGTTCCATGTTCGAGGGCGGCCACGGTTGCGCGCTGGATCGTGGGGCCATCCATCCCAGGGTCGGAATACGGGAAACCAAATTCAAGGACATCAACGCCGTTATCTGCCAGAACTTTCGCTGCACGCACCGAGTCTTCCACAGTGGGGAAACCGACGGGCAAATATCCGATCAGGGCGGCGTGCCCGGCATTATTGGCGCGATCAATCGCATCTGCGCTGTGCATCATTTGTCGGCCTCCCTGCTCGGATCAATGTTCTGGTATGTGGGTTCACCCAGGCCGAACCACTTCGAAGCGGTTGTCACGTCCTTATCGCCGCGCCCAGACAGGCACACCACGATAATGGGTTCCTTGCCTTTTTCAATCGGTCCTGCTTCGAGTCGCTCGTGGGCCCACTGAATTGCCCCTGCAAGTGCGTGTGCCGATTCAATGGCGGGAATGATACCTTCGGTGCGACACAGGCGCACGAATGCGTCCATGGCGTGCGTGTCGTCAATCGCAATGTAGCGTGCTCGTCCGGAACGGGCCAGCCATGCATGTTCGGGTCCCACACCCGGGTAGTCCAGGCCCGCAGAAATCGAATGGGAGGCCTTGGTCTGCCCGTCGCGTTCCTGCAGCACGAATGTGCGCGCACCGTGCAGAACACCGACTTCGTTCGCTGAAATCGATGCAGCGTGGCGACCGGTCTCGATGCCGTCGCCTCCGGCTTCACATCCGATCAGCTCGACGTCCTCATCATCGATAAAAGCAGTGAAGGATCCAATCGCATTTGAACCACCGCCCACGCACGCGGTCACGGCATCCGGCAGGCGCCCCTCGCGCTCCAGGATCTGCTCGCGGGCTTCGTCACCAATGACGCGTTGGAGGTCACGGACGAGGCCGGGGAACGGGTGCGGACCTGCAGCAGTGCCGAAAATGTAGTTCGTGGTCTCCACATTCGTCACCCAGTCACGGAACGCTTCGTTAATGGCGTCCTTGAGCGTTTGAGACCCCTGAGTCACACCAATGACTTCCGCGCCGAGCATCTGCATGCGGGCTACGTTGAGTGCCTGACGTTCGGTGTCTTCCGCGCCCATATAGATCGTGCAGTCCAGGCCTAGCAGCGCCGCGGCCGTTGCGGTGGCAACGCCGTGCTGTCCGGCTCCGGTCTCAGCGATGATACGGGTCTTGCCCAGTTCCTGTGTGAGCAACGCCTGTCCCAGCACGTTGTTGATCTTGTGGGATCCGGTATGGTTAAGGTCCTCGCGCTTGAGGAAGACTCGGATTCCCCCCAGATCGGCAGCAAAGCGCGATGCTTCTGTCAACAATGAGGGGCGTCCGGCATAGTTGACGAACAGGTCATGGAGTCGTTTCTGGAAACCGTCATCATGCCACAGACGCTGCCACGTTTCATCAAGTTCTTCCAGTGCAGCCATCAGCGATTCGGCCACGAAACGACCACCGAAGGCTCCAAAATACGGGCCTCTCAGGTCGTCCGAGCGCGGCGATGCGGTACTCGACATGCCGACTCCTCCTTACTCGTCAGAAGATTCATTGCGTGCCATGCGCACGCGAGCTTTTCTATCGGTGAGCAGTGCCGGATGTTGGCCGGCGCTGACGATATCGCTGACGGCGGTCGCTGGATCACCGGACGTTACCAGTGCTTCTCCGACCAGCACAGCATCAGCGCCCCAGTTGGCGTACTGGATGACGTCGTGGCGATCGCGCACACCGGATTCGGCTACAGCGATCACGTCGGGCGGGATAACATCGATCACCTGCTCGACAACAGTTGGATCGACATCCAGGGTGGTCAGGTCGCGTGCGTTCACGCCAATCACGCGCGCTCCGGCATCGAGCGCCCGCAGCACTTCCAGACGCGAATGCGCCTCGACCAGCGCCGTCATTCCCAGTGATTCCGTTCGTTCCAGCAACGACACCAACGCCGGCTGTTCAAGTGCGGCAACAATCAGCAGCACAATGTCAGCGCCGTGAGCGCGCGCTTCATGGACCTGATACGGGGTGACAATGAAATCCTTGCGCAGCACAGGAATATCGACTGCTGCGCGCACTGAGTCAAGATCGGACAGTGACCCCGAGAAGCGACGCTGTTCAGTAAGCACCGAGATTGCAGCCGCACCGTTCGCCTCGTAGATGTGGGCCAGTGCTGCCGGATCGTCGATATGCGCCAGCGCGCCCTTCGAGGGCGAGGACCGCTTGACCTCTGCGATCAGCGAGACGGCACCACTGCTGCGCAGTGCTGATACCGCGTTTTTCGCGTCGGCGCAGCGTTGCGCACGCTTCTTGATGTCATCCATCGGCACGCGTGCTTCCCGCTCACGCAGATCTTCCAGCACTCCCGCGATGATCCCATCGAGGACTGTTGCCATCGCTCCTCCTCACCGTTGCCTACTGTGATGCTAACCAAAGTCAGCGTGTTTTCCCCAATTGGCTCACATGATGGGCTCAGTCCAGGTCCCCCGTCAGCTTCGCTGCGGTCAGTACGGATGCCAGTGCCGCGGCCGCTTTATTACGGGTCTCCACATACTCCGTGTGTTCAACCGAATCGGCCACAATTCCAGCTCCCGCCTGCACGCTGGCGCGGCCGTCTTTCAGGCATGCCGTGCGGATCGCGATCGCAAAATCTGTGTCGCCGCCCAGGTCAAAATAGCCGACCACTCCCCCGTACACGCCGCGCGCACACGGTTCGAGCTCGTCGATCAGTTGAATGGCGCGCGTCTTGGGCGCACCTGACAGTGTTCCGGCCGGGAACGTTGCCACCAGGCAATCCAGCGCGTCCACCCCCTCGTTCACGATGCCCGTAACGGTGGAGGAAATGTGTTGAATATGGGAGTAGCGCTTGATTTCCATCAGCGTAGACACTTCCACCGATTCAGGCCTGCAGACTCTCGACAGGTCGTTGCGCGCCAGGTCCACCAGCATGGCGTGTTCGGCCAGCTCCTTCGGATCCTTCAGTAGGTCTACGGCCAGGTCGTGGTCCTCGCTCCCGTTCGCTCCGCGTGGGCGTGACCCGGCAATCGGATAGGTCCACACGCGCTGTCCCTGCGTACGCACCAGTGTTTCAGGCGAGGAACCCACCACGTCGAAGTCACCGCCCACGCCATCGGGCAGGCGCAGCAGGTACAGATACGGCGAAGGATTGAGGGTGCGCAGCACCGAGTACACGTCCAGCGCATCCGCCTGGGTGGACACATCCATGCGTTGCGACAGCACAATCTGGAAAGCGTCGCCTCGCCCGATCGCCTCTTTCGCATCCCTGACGGATTGTTCAAAATCGTCCTGCGGTGTGCGGTGCTGGATCGCCAGATCATCCGACGAGGGGGATGCACTGACCCATACAGCTGGATTCATGCTGGATTCCAGGCGATGACACATGTCGCCCACTCGACGGCACGCTTCGTCATACGCCCAGTCGACTCGTTCATCGGTACCGTCCATGTTCCACGCATTCGACACCAGCCACAGTGAGCCGTCACTGTGATCGATAGCAGCCACGTCGCGCGCCAAAATGAGCGATGCATCCGGTACGTCCATCTCGCGCGGAGCCGACATCGTGATGCTCGGCTCCCATTCGCGGGCCATTGCCCAGCCAATCGAGCCGACAAAAGCGCCCGTCAAGGGTGGCAGACCTTCGATGGGATCAGCTCGCAGCACCTCGAGAGCCGAGTGCATCACCTCGAGAAATGATCCGGTCTCCATTGCGCCCCTCGGGCACACCCCCTGCCAGGACGTGACGCCATCACGGGTGATCACTGACGAGGCGGAATCCACTCCAATGAATGACCAGCGTCCCCACCTGCCGTCGTGTTCGGCTGATTCAAACAGGTACGTCCCCGGCTTCGAGGCACACAGGTGGCGGTACAGGCCCACCGGTGTGATATCGGGCGCCAGGACTTTCCGTGCCACGGGAATGAGGCGTCGGTTGCGCGCCAGCTCATGGAACTCTTCACGCGATGGCCATATCTGTCCCAGATGCAGGTCAGTGGCGTGACGTGTCATTGAATTGTTCCTCCCGCTTCAAAACATGAATGTGTCCCCGTATGGCACGCAGCACCGATCTGATCGACTTTCATCAACAGGGCATCCCCGTCGCAGTCAATCTGAATGCTCTTGACGTGCTGCACGTGTCCTGACGTGTCGCCTTTGCGCCAGTACTCCTGACGGGAGCGTGACCAGTAGGTGGCACGCCTGCTTTCCAGTGTGCGTCGCAGTGCTTCGTCGTCCATCCATGCCAGCATCAGAACTTCGTCAGTGTCGTATTGCTGGACGATGACTGCCACGAGACCTTGCTCATTTCGCTTCAGTCGCTGCGCGATGCGCGGGTCGAGGTTCTCAGCCGACCGTTTCACAGTCGCACCGCGATTCCGGCACGCGCCATCGCGTCCTTGACTTGCGTGATCGTCAAGGTACCGAAGTGGAACACTGAGGCAGCCAGAACTGCGTCCGCACCTGCCTGAGCTGCCTGAACGAAATCGTCAGTTGTGCCGGCCCCGCCCGAAGCGATCAGAGGAATGGACACTGTGGATCGAATCGCGCCGAGCATTTTCAGGTCGAATCCGCCCTGAACCCCGTCTGCGTCCATCGAGTTCAACAGGATTTCGCCTGCTCCCAGTTCGGCGACCCGGTTTGCCCACTCGACCGCGTCGATGCCGGTTGAGCGCGTTCCACCGTGTGTCGTGACTTCGAATCCGGAGGTCGTTGAGACACCCTCGGGCGTGCGCCGTGCGTCTAGGGACAGCACGATGATCTGGTCGCCATAGCGTGAGGCGACCCGTTCGATCAGGCTCGGGTCAGCGATCGCCGCCGTATTGACTGATACTTTGTCGGCTCCGCAGTCCAGCAGGCGTGACACGTCGTCCACACTGCGTACACCGCCACCGACAGTGAGCGGCACAAAAATCTGGCTCGCAGCGGCAGAGACGACATCGAGCATTGTCGAGCGCTGCTCGGTCGAGGCGGATACGTCGAGCAAAGTGATTTCATCAGCGCCCTCGTCGCTGTAGTGACGGGCACGCTCAACAGGATCGCCCGCATCTTTCAAATCTGCGAAGTTGACACCTTTAACGACGCGTCCGGCGTTGACGTCCAGGCATGGAATGATTCGGCAGGTCACTGACATGCTTCCATCGTAGCCATGTGCACGCTCTTGGTTGGCACCGGCTCAGGAAGTGGATGACGACGGCGGGTAGGTGGCAAGGATATCGACCAGGACGCACAGCGTGTCGTCACCTTCGGCCAGATCAGGAGGAATGGTGATCGCCAGGCGTGAGCCGACTCTTTGATCGACCAGCCCCTGCTGCAGGCCCGGCATGATGGTCGCCATGTCCAACCGTTCCGGCATTCCGTCGTTCCACGTTGATCGACCCTTGTCCGGATTGTTCCACCCCGCAATCACGTATTGCACCAGGACCCGGTCATCGGGCCCGACCTGAGGACCGTCGCCTTTGATATGTGGGGCGATGACGATCTGGCTGGGGGCCTCCCCCGTGTGAGTGACCTTGAAGCCATCTTCTGCGAATTCGACGCTGAATGGCTGGGTTGGTTCGGGATCAATCGGTGTGCCAGTTGCAGTCGAGGAGATCACATCGACGACGTCAATTTCAATGCGCGGCTGCGCAGGGGTCGTTCCGGCAAGTGTCTCCCCGTCCTTATCCGCCGCCGGTGTCAGTGGTCTGACGAACAGGAGGCGCGTCCCTTCGCGAGACCCGATCAGAGCCTGAACCAGCGTGGCATCCAGTTCGTCACTCGTTGCACGCTCCGTAAAGATCGCGGGCTGCCCGTCGGCCGTGATGACTCCCCCCGTGTCTCCGTCAAACGGTGTGATCGCGGCGATCACGGGCGACCCCTCGGTAATTTCCCGTCCTTGCCCCTCGATAATCGTTCTCACGAAAGGTGCCGTCACCGTCAAGGTACCGTGAATGGTCACAGTCGGTATGGCGCCGTGGTTACCGAATACTTCAACCTGATTGCCCACTGACTGTGCGTCATCAGCGCTTTGCACCACGTCAGGTGAGCTGCGGCGCCCTAGGGTCCACCACCCGACCATGATGAGGACGACGACCACCAGCACAGTCACTGTGGCAACCGTTCTGCGCGAAGACAGTGTCATGTGATCACGCCGGCAAGTCAGGAGCTGACTGGTTAATGTGCTCGATCAGCGCATCCACTCGCGCATCCTCGTTCGAGAGCGGGTCATTGAGTGTCAGTGGGGTGGCTGAAATATCTCCGAGCCGCACGTGCACCCAGTCGACCGACAGATCCCGGCGCGCGTCCTGTGCTGCACCGATGATCCGGCCGCGCAGGGACGCCCTCGTTGTGGCAGGAGGCGTGGTGACTGCGCCTGACACCTGGTCGGCCGCGATAAGCCGGCGCATCAATCCGCCGCCTTCCATGCGGTCACGCAGGCCTGTCGCCGTGATGTCGTGGTAGCTGAGCTCCAGGCGCGCCACGCGCGTGTCGGACAGCGGCACTGAGCGGCGTTCACAGTACTGGCGCAGCAGGCGGCGCTTGATTCCCACATCCAGTTCGGTCTCGACGCCGGACCAGTCTCCTGATTCGATCGCATCCAGTCCACGCTTCCACAGGTCCAGAACGTAGATGTGCATGGGATCGAGGGCGCTGGTGTCCGTGTGGTCGAGGATCCTGCGCCGGATTTCCCGCTGGATTGCCACAGGTGACATGGATGTTCCCGAGGCCAATGGGATAGGTGCCTGTCCCGTCAGGTCCGCGTTGATGGAGCGAATAGCCGACATGGGATCGGCCAGCGCCAGGTCTGCCAGCTTCACACCATCTTCGACCGCGCTCAGCAGCAGCTCGGTTGCCCCGACCTTCAGGGCGGTTGTCGGCTCGGACACGTTCGTATCCCCCACGATCACATGCATACGCCGGTAGGAGCCTGAATCTGCCAGTGGTTCGTCGCGCGTGTTGATGATTGGGCGCGAACGAGTGGTTGCTGCCGAAACTGCGTCCCACATCTGGTCTGCACGTTGGGAAAAGACGTACGTACTGCGTCCTGAAATGGTGCGGATATGTCCAGCTCCGACAACGATTTGTCGGGTGATGAAGAATGCGACGAGGGCGTCCGCGACTTCTCTGAAGTCACGTCGGCGGTGCAGCAGATAGTTCTCGTGGCAGCCGTAGGAGTTTCCCTGGGAGTCCACGTTGTTGCGAAACAGGTGGAGTCGGGCTGGGACGCCCTCGGACTGGAGCTGCTCGTCTGCGCGAGAGGCGAGGTCAGCCAGTAGAAGGTCACCTGCACGATTTTGGGCCAGGAGGTCCTCCAGCAGGTCGCATTCGGCTGTCGCATATTCAGGGTGTGAGCCGACGTCGAGGTACAGGCGCCCGCCGTTGCGCAGGAACAGGTTCGAAGAACGTCCCTGGTCAATGAGCGGGGCGAACAGGTACCGCGCCGCCTGATCCGCATCCACTGGTGAGGGCGCGGAGGTGGTGGAAGCTGCGGTCAGCCCGTATTCCGTTTCGATTCCGACGACTCGGCGCCTCACTTTATTGGCCGCCCTTCTGCACGAAGCCCTGAACGAAGCTTTGCGCGTTTTCTTCCAGGACGGTGTCGATGTCATCCAGCAGGTCATCGAGGGAATCGGTGTTCGCCTGAACCTGCCCGGCCTGGGCGTCGTCCTCGTCGAGCGGGTCTGAGTGAGGTGAATGTGTGAGTGACTGAACCATGGATGCTCCTTAGACAAGGTCAGAGATGTCGGTTGTGGTATCAGATGCGTCAGGCAGTGAGATGCGGACCAGGCGGTTGTGTTCGGGGTCGTCGACTACCACTGATGTCCATGATGCCCGAACGACGTTCGGCATCGAGGCAACAGCGTGTCCGCGTACTCTGGCGCGGGTTGACTGCGGCGGCGTATCGGCCGCACGGATCACGTCGTCAGGTGTGAAGAGTCTGCGGACTCGTCCCGCACGGTCGAGGCGGTTCACCAGGGAGCGTTCTTCTCGCAGGTCCGCCCATTGCAGATCCATTGCCGCCAGACGTGGGTCGGCCCAATCGGTGTTCAGCCGCTCACGCTGGCGATCGAAAAGCTGGTATTTTGCCACCCATTCAACGTCGCTGGCCACCGAGAACATGTCGGTGCGCAGACCGTCCAGGACTCGCTGCCAGGTGTCAAGCAGGTCGCGTGTGTCCTCATCCGGATTCTGGCCAGTCTCGTCGAGTGTTTCGAGCACCAGATCCAGGTAGATCTGCTGAATATCAACGGCATTCAGTGCGCGTCCGGCAGCGATCGGAACTTTGTGGCTCAGCGTCGGGTCGTGACTGACGTTCCATGTTTCCTGCACCGGATCGTCAATGCTCAGTCCATCCCAGTGCATCGACGTGCCCTGTTCAATGGCCCACAGGACAATCGCGGTCGTCCCCATCTTGAGGTAGGCCGAGATGTCGAAGAGGCTGGCATCGCCTCCGATGACATGCAGGCGACGGAACCGTGCGGGATTGGCATGAGGTTCGTCGCGCGTATTGATGATCGGGCGATTGAAAGTGGTTTCCAGGCCGACCTCGTTTTCCACGAAGTCAGCGCGCTGCGAGAGCTGGAAGCCGGGAGCCTGTGACTTTTGACCCAGCCCGACCCGACCCGAACCACAGGTGACGGGGCGCGTCACCATGAATGGGATGAGGCCGCGGATCAGGTCATCCAGATCAACTGAACGCTCCACCTGGTAGTTCTCATGAGTGCCGTAGGCCGCACCTTTACCGTCGGTATTGTTCTTGACCAGGACGAGCGGCACCTCCGAGCTGGCATCGATATGTGCCATGATTCGGCGCGCAATCTCATCACCGGCCCTGTCCCACAGCACTGCTTCGCGCGGTGACGAGGTTTCAGGTGCGGAATACTCCGGATGTGCGTGGTCGACGTACAGGCGCGCACCGTTGGTCAGCACCGCCACCGTCGGGGTTGGCAGTGCCCGCTCACTGTCACTGGGGCGTTCCAACGCTTCCACGCCCCCTGACGGTGCCAGGTGGTAGGGATCATCGGTCAACAGTGACGGGTCGGCTGCGGCACGGGACAGGCGCATACCGCGCAGATCATTGAGCGGATCCTCACCCGTGTAATCCCATCCAACAGGGTCGCCCTCGCGCGACAGCTGTCCGCCTGCAGCGACTGCCTGCGTGGACAGTGCGACCGCATTTGCCCACGGGTTGCCTGGCTGATAGACACCGAATTCTGTTTCGGTGCCCATGATGCGGTGGACGCTCATTGTGGATCTCCTTGAATGGGGGTCACGGATTGAATATCATCACGCACTCCCACGGTGCGTGCCCAGTCCACTGGCGAAGACGTAGCAGCCAGCTCCATTGATTCGCGCATCTCTTCTTCCACGCCGCGCAGCACGTGTTCCTGACTCAGCCCCTGCTCGCTCCCGCCAAGCGTGGCGCGGATAGCGCGTTTCTTGGCTCGCTCCACGCTCGAGGCGATCAATGCGCCTGAAACGATGTCACTCAGGTACAGCGTCGTCTGCGCGCCTGAGGTCAGCGTCGCGTGGAACAGTGCAGTGGACTGATCGCGTGCATACAGACGCTCCACGGCGGCGTCGATCATCTGATTGAGGGCCTCCTCGTGGCTCCCATAGCGGGAAATCTCGCTCGCTGCAATCGGGACGTGCGTGGTCAGATACTTCGTGAAGATGTCGCGCGCGCCCGTCCGGTCGGGTCGGTCGATGCGTATACGCACGTCGAGGCGTCCGGGCCGCAGTACAGCAGGGTCGATCATGTCGGCTCGGTTGGATGCGCCAATGATGATGACATTGTCGAGGGCTTCCACTCCGTCCATTTCAGCCAGAAGCTGCGGGACAATCATGGTTTCCACGTCAGAGGAGATACCTGCGCCGCGCGTGCGGAACAGAGCTTCCATCTCATCGAAGAACACGACAACAGGGATCCCGGTTGCCGCCAGTGCACGAGCACGGGAGAAAATTGCCCGAATCTGGCGCTCCGTCTCCCCCACGAATTTGTTGAGCAGTTCGGGGCCCTTGATAGACAGGAAGTGGCCGCGCACGCCTGATTCGGTCTGCGACAAGGCGTTTGCCACTGCTTTGGCAATGAGTGTTTTACCCGAACCTGGCGGCCCGTACAGCAGGATGCCTTTGGGCGGGCGCAAGCCGTAATCGCGGTAGAGCTGCGGGTGACGCAGCGGCATCTCGATCGAGTCACGCACACTGGCCAGCTGCTGATCCAGTCCGCCGATGTCGTCGTAGGTGACGTCCGGGACCTGCGGGGTGAGCAACTGCTCGACATCCGAGCGGGTGACGCGCTCGATGGCCTGACCGGCGCGCAGATTCGCCATGACGGAATCGCCTGCCCGTACGCTTCCGTGCCGCAGTGGTCCGGCCAGCGTCAGAACCTGTTCCGCGCCGCCTTCCAGGGACACCAGTACGCGATCGGCGCCCAGTACTTCCAGCACCGATGTCAGTGTCCCGGTGCGCTCGAAGTGGTCCACACCCACCACGACCATGTCCTCGTTGAGGCGTACCAGCTGTCCGACGGCCACCGTTGACAGGTCAACACTGGAGTCAACGGTCAGGCGCATGCGTTTGGTGCCCACCATTGCATCGATCTGACGCGCGGCGGTATCGACCGCGAGAACTGAGACGAATGTGTGTGGAGGCTGCTGAGAGCGGTGGATTTTCTCGTTGAGTTGGACAAGCTGTCCGCGGGCCGTCGACAGGGCACGTGAGAGGCGTTCGTTCTTCTCTTCCAAAGAAGCGACAGATCGCCGCAACGCGTCAACGGTCTGTTGGTCGGCAGACGTGCTCACTCGTACCCTCCTCGCGAGTCAGTTTTAGTGGTCATTCAACACTATGACGATCAGTGGGATTCCTCCAGATCCTTCCGAACCGTGGTCTGTAATGTTTCTCCCACCCAATGTTCGCTGCGCGCAGTTGCGTCACGACGCACTCGCCGTACTTTCTTGTCGCTGGGCACTCGCTGCCCGATTGACGAGGGTGTCCACCCATCTTCGTCGTCCCACATTCCACCCTGTCCTTCAGCAGCCGGAGCGGGGCGGCGTTGGGCGGTTTGCGGACGGGTGTGCGGTGCCAACAGACGCGTGGTGACCAGAAAGCCGGTATGGGCCACCATGCGGTGTTCGGGGCGCACAGCCAGCCCTTCGAGATGCCACTCGCGCTGCATCGTTTCCCACGCCAGTGGCTCTGTGAATCGTTCGCATGCGCGGATGTCTTCGACCAGACGGGACATCTGGGTCACTGTGGCGACGTAGCACGTCAATACTCCTCCGTAGTTCAATGCGTGTTCCACGGCTTGAAGGTTCTCCCACGGGGCCAGCATGTCGAAGACGATGCGATCCACGCTATGCGCCTCGCATCGATTGAGCACATCAGCCACCTCGCCTACTTCCAGGGTCCACGCGGGGTGGTGAGAGCCGAACCAGAGATCCACATTGGCGCGCGCAATGTCCGCAAAGTCTTCGCGGCGTTCCACTGAGTGGAGGTGGCCGTGTTCGCCTACCGCGTTGAGCAGTGCCAGTGTCAATGCACCTGATCCCACACCTGCTTCCACTACGCGTGCGCCGGGGAAAATGTCCCCCATATGAATGATGGTGCCGGTGTCTTTGGGGTAGATCACCGTTGCGCCGCGCGGCATCGACATGACGTAGTCGCTTTGCAGGGGTCGCAGCACCTGGAATGAGCGTCCTTCAGGCGTGGTGATCACCTGGCCGTCGGGCTGACCGATCACGGCGTCGTGATCGAGCCATCCGCGATTGGTTTGGAAGCGTCCGCCCGCCACCAGCGTGATGGTGTGGAATCGTCCCTTCGGGTCGCGTACCTGCACCCGATCGCCTTCGCGCAGTGGCCCGCGCCGGTTTTCCTGACCTAGTTCACTATGAGTACTCATCGCTGGGATTGTATCCACAACTGGAGCAGGCGAGCACGCAGATGCCGGTGCGCGGCGTTACGGTAGGCACATGCCGTCTTCATCATCGTCTGAACAGTGGGCGCCCGCACTGTCGGTGTCGCGCGCCCGCGATTTCATGAAATGCCCTCTCAAGTTCCGCCTGCTAGTTGTGGATCGCATTCCCTCGCCCGCCACACGTGCCACGGCGATGGGCACCCTCGTACACGCTGTCCTCGAGCATCTCTTCGACGTGCCGCAGCACGATCGCACCCCTGAGCATGCTCAGGAACTGGTTGCCCCGCAATGGGAAGTGCTACGCAGCAACGATCATACAGTGATGGATCTGTTCGATTCTGAAGAGGATTTGCAGTCATGGATGCGTGACGTGCGAACCGTCATCGAGCAGTACTTCCATATCGAGGATCCACGGTGGCTTGAACCGGTTGGACGTGAAGAACTGATCACTGTGGTGATGCCGGAAGGCATTCGTCTGCGCGGATTCATCGACCGCATCGATCAGGCTCCCACAGGCCAACTGCGCGTTGTGGACTACAAGACTGGCAAGGCTCCCAGTCCACGTTTCCAGGACGAAGCTCTCTACCAGATGCGCTTCTACGCATTGCTGCTTCAGCTCACACGCGAACTTCCGGCCCGCACGCAGTTGGTGTACATCAAGTCCGGTCAGGTCCTCACCTTGGACCCCACCGACGCCGACATGATGGACATTCGCGCCGATGTGGCACAGCTGTGGGAGCGCATCGAAAGTGCAGCTCGCCAACGTCGTTTTGTTCCGACAAAAAACCCGCTGTGCAACTGGTGCCACGTGCAGTCCATGTGCCCCATCTTTGGCGGTCAGGTGCCCGATATTCCTGAAGAAGGCATCGAGCGTGTACTGTCCATGCGTGCGAGTCAGTAAGTCACCCTCGTCAGGCTGCGACTCCCCCGGGCGTCAGGACGCCGGTCAGCAGCAGGATCGCGACGAGGGCGGCCAGACCCAGGCGGTACACGACGAAGGGGCTGAACGAGCGGGTGGAGATCAACTTGAGGAACCACATGATCACCACGTATCCCACGCCGAAAGCGATGAGCGTGGCCAGGATCGTCGGCCCGACCGCAACAATGTCACCACCACCGATCACCTTGGCCATCTTGTAGAACCCCGATGCGAAGACGGCGGGCATGGCCAACAGGAATGAGTAGCGCGCTGCAGCTTCTCTCGTGTAGCCCAGCGCGCGCCCCATCGTGATGGTGCCACCTGAACGGGAGACGCCGGGAATGAGAGCCATCGCCTGAGCAAAGCCGTAAGCAATGGCATCGCGCCAGCTCATGCGGTCAAGGCTGAGTTCCCTGCGCCCCAAGCGATCAGCCGCGCCGAGCAGCAGACCGAAGAAAACAAGCATGGCCACCGTGATCCACAGGTTACGGAATGATGTGTCGATCCAATCTTCGAGCAGCAGTCCAAGGATTCCGATCGGCAGGGATCCGACGATGATCATCCACCCCATGCGCGCATCGGGATCGGCACCGCGGACGCGCTTGGCGGGGCCGACTACGGGAAGGGAACGCGCCCATTTCGACACGATCCTCACGATGTCTTTCCAGAAGAACACCAGCACTGCGGTTTCAGTTCCGATCTGCGTGATCGCGGTGAAGGCAGCTCCCGGATCTGCCTGTCCGATCAGCTCTCCCACAATGCGCAGGTGAGCAGATGAGGAAATAGGAAGAAACTCCGTGAGGCCCTGAACCAGCCCCAGGATGATTGCATCAAGCCAACTCATGAGGCCTACTGTACGGGCACCACGCCGATTCCCCTACCGCGCCACCCGGTCACCACCACACTACGGTTACAGTATGCGCACTCGTTTTTGCGGCCGTTCGGGCCTGAGCGTCTCTGATGTTGGACTCGGCACACTCACGTGGGGCCGCGACACCGATGAGCACGAAGCTGAAGACATGCTGCGCCATTTTGTCGATGCTGGTGGGAACCTGATCGAAATTGCACCAACGCACGGAGACGGCGCGGCGGTGGACGTCCTCGGGTCGCTCATCAGCACAGTCAGTCGCAATCAGCTCGTGATCGCACTTCGAGGGGGCGCACACCTGGATGCGTCCACTAAGTGGCGTGCCAGTGCGGCGCGCGGCGACATGCTCGCCAGTCTGGACGATGCGCTGGCCCGGTGGCACACCGATTTCGTTGACCTGTGGCTCGCGGAGTTCACGCCGCACATTCCGGTCGACGAAACACTGTCCGCGCTGGAGGTCGCCTGGCGCTCGGGTCGTGCGCGCTACGTAGGGATCGCTCACGCATCGGCGTGGACGGCGGCATCAGCATCGACGAGGGCGGCCCTGGCGGGGATGCCTGTGGTTGCTTTGGAAGATGCCTGGTCACTGCTGGATCGCGGCCTCGAGTCTCAGGTGTTTGCACCGGCACGCTCAGCCGGGATGGGAATCCTGGCGCATTCGCCACTGGCGTGCGGCGTCCTGACCGGGAAGTATCGCCATGCCACTCCCCCAGATTCACGCGCCGCGTCACCGCACTTGCGTTATACCGTTGAACGCTACCTGGATCCTGCTTTGTCTGGCACGGTCAACGCCCTCGAACGCGCTGCTCAGGGGCTTGATCGCACGAGTATGGATGTGGCGTTGGCATGGGTGCGTGACGCTGAGGGTGTGGCAAGCGCGATCGTCGGTCCGCGCACGGTCCGACAGCTCGATCAGCTACTCGAATGTCAGGATCCACTTCCTGAGCAGATCCGAACGGTACTCAGCGAAGTATCTGATCCGCGCGTAGATTAGTCGTCCTCGTCGTTATCGTCGTCCAGGTCGATCTGGTCGTACTCGTCATCGTCGAAGCCGTCGAAGCTGTCATCGTCATCATCTTCGTCGTCGCCGTCGTCCTCATAGTCGTCATCATCTTCGTCGTCATCATCTTCATCCAGAATGTCGAACGGCAGTTCAGCGTCGAATCGTGTGAAGAGAACGTCGTCGTAGGTGAAGAACGCATCACGGAGGCGTTCTTCTGCCTGCGAAATGACGGCATCCGACGCGGCTGTGCCGCCCTGGACGACATCAAAGTGGTGCTCAAATGCTGCGATGAGTAAGTTCAGCGCGTCGCGAGGATCTTGTGTCATGTTCCCAGCCTACCTGTTCACGCCTAAATTGACGTGCTCAATTCAGGGAAGATTCAGTTGCGAGCGGATAACGGAAACCATCAGATCAGTGCCCTTGATCTCCGCTGTCTGTTCTGCACCGAGGATACGCATATTCCCGTCTGCGTCGATCAGCTGCGATGCACCCATCGACGGCCCGAGCGGCAAGATGACCCACTCCTTGGTGGGTTGGTAGGAGATATCGGGCTCTCCGCCTTCCAGTTGATGCGTGATATTGGCAATGACAACTCGGGCTTGCTGACGTGCCGCATCTGCGCGCTTGGATTCACGCACGTCGGTGATATCACCAATGGCGTACACGTTGGAGTGTCCCTTGACCTGCAGCGTGGGATCAACACGAATTGTTCCGTTCGGGTGAAGTAGTTCTTCGTATTCCGTTCCCGCCAGGTATCCGGAGTTCGCTGTCGCGCCGTAGCACTGGAACCATATATCTGCCTCGATCTGGTCACCGTTATGCGTCTGAACACTGAAGCGTCCTAGCTGGCCGGCCTGAATCGGCGGCAAATATGCCAGCGGGGAGCCTGTCACCACGCGCACACCCAGTTCGTCGAGCTGTTCCGTGATCGCGTCGCGAAGCTCCTGCGTGTAGCCAGGCGTGGACAGAATGGAGTCACCGGATTCAACCAGAATGATCTCCAGATCAGGGAACGCGCTGGCCAACTCACCTGTCATCTCAATGCCGACGGTGCCTCCGCCTACCAACATGACCGAGCCGGCCGATGTCAGTGCGTCGTGGAGCTGTTCAAGGCGCGCTTTCGCCACAGTCGCTTTCGAGGAGGAGTACTTTGCGGGGAACGGATACGTTGATCCACTTGCCAGGATCACGTAGTCCGCTTCGATGGGGTCGTGCCCAAAGACATGCACCGTCGTCCCCGTCACTGACGAGACGACGCCCTGGATCACCTGCCCATTCTTCAGCAGGTTCGAGTACGGCATGAAAATGGCGTGCTCCCACACCTCGTCGACCGCTGCCCGAAGTGCGGCCGCGTGGTGAACGAATTGGTCCTTCTGCTCAATGAGGATCACGTCAGCGACTGGATCCAGTCCTTTCGCGACGGTGACACCACCGTACCCACCGCCGACAACTACCACTTTGGTCACAGTTGATCTCCTTCGTTGATGATGATGCCATCATCTCACGTGTCAGTCGTCCAGGTGGAGCACGCGAGCAATATTGGGTGGGAAAAAGTTCGGTCCCTTCAGAACTTTTCCGTCCTCACGACGCTTCACCGACCCATCCGGCATGAGTTTGGACAGGTTCGATGCCTGAACTTCTTCCAGGACCGCATCCAGGTCGATGCCTGATTCCAGTGCCATCCCGTAGATGACGTAGACCAGGTCGGCCAAAGCGTCAGCGGTCTCGACGATATCGGAGGTGGCATGATCGCCTTCAGCTGCCTGCTGATAGGCCTGCTCGATGAGTGTCCTCGCGTCAGGTCCCCACATGGCTCCAATCAGTTCGCTGAATTCCTCAGCGATCAGGCTCATGCGCATCATGACACGGTCGTAGTCCAGTGTGGGTTCCCCGCCGTCTGCCACACGGTTGGGCATGTGGTAGGTCGAGTGGAACTCGCTGACCAGTTCCTGGGGGCTACGCGTGCTGCGGCCCGGTGTGTGCGAGGTGCCACTGCGCCGCCCCATCACCGGTGCGGGTGCAGCCGGCCCGTCCCACGGTGCAGCAGGCTCCATCGTGTCATCTGGTTCAAGGAATGCTTCCCAGATTTCTTCACCCTTGTCGTTTTCGACTTGCCGCCCTCGTTTGCCTGCGTGGAAGCCCAGTCGCCACGCCACGCGCCACGATGGCCAGTTGCCGACCCGTGAGCGCCACACGAGGCGCGGCGCGTTCAGCGTATCGAATGCGACGCGCGCAGCCAGGATAAGTGCTTCGGTAGCGTAGCCTGATCCACGGCTGTCGGCGCCTACCCAGTAGCCCACATCGAGCGTCCCGTCCTCGGATTGAATCCGCATCGACAGGGTGCCCACGAGCGTGTTGGTGGCCACGGTGCGGATCGCCCAGTGTGGTTCGTTCTTCTCCCAGCCGGCGTTCGCGACTTTTTCAACGAATTCCCTGGCCTGGTCACGCGAATATGGCGAGGGAACCGTCGTCCACTGCATGATGGCAGGGTCCTGGCACAGACGGTAGATATCGTTGGCATCGTCACAAGCTAGTGGCACCAGGGAGATGCGCGCGCCAGTGACCGTGAAGGGAGCGAGCGACATTGAATCCTCCTTTGGATGATCGCTTCAGGCTTCAGCGTGAGTGTGTTCCCACGCGGTCGCCAGCATAGTCCCCAAGGCCTGCGCATTCTGTGCGCCCTGGATCACAAACTTCTGATCGATGAGCATGGTGGGAACCGACTCAACACCCATTTCAACGGCGATCTGGTAGTCGGAAACTACATCTGCTGCTCGCTGCTCATCAGCGAGGGCGGCCACCACATCTTCTGCTGACATACCGACTCGCTTCGCACACTGAATCAACACCTCCGGATCGGAGACGTCCTGACCCATTTCGAAGTGGGCACGGTCAAGCGCTTCAGCCAGAGCAAGCTGAGTGGTATTCGCACCTGTCAGCGTGTCGTGCGCAAGGTCGTGTTCGTAGGCTGCGGCGAGGAGCCGGTGTGCGTTCGAGGTGGGCGCCACCACCATCGTTTCGAAGTTGAAGGTGATGTCCTCAGCCATCCCCAACTCAGTGAATTGAGCCAGGCTCTTGTCTGCATCTTCTTCTGACATTCCACGATGTGCTGTCAGGTATTCGCTTTGAGATAGCTCCAACGGTTCTGCTAAGTCAGGGTCAAGGAAGTAGGCGTGAAGTCGAATCTCAACCTCGTCAGCATGCTCGAATGAGCCCAGGGCCGTGCGCAGGTGGTGAAGACCCAGATAGCACCACGGGCATGCCACGTCAGACCAAATGTCGATGTGCATGTTGGCAACTGTCTCATAACTTTGCTCGATTGTCAGGGTGCCCGGGCCTTTGTCACCTAACTCATGAGCAAATGTGACGTGTCGCTCGTTCATATTGGACGTTTCGATTTGCCGACAGGTACCATTGTCGTGTTAAAGTTCTATCCGCTCTCATTGAGCGTTGCGCGGGTGGCGGAATAGGCAGACGCGCTAGCTTGAGGTGCTAGTCCTCGCTTTAGAGGGTGGGGGTTCAAGTCCCCCTCCGCGCACAATGAGCAGAATGGTCGCGACACCTTGCGGTGTCGCGATTATTTTTAACTCTGCTCTACAGTAGAGACGTGGAAACTTCTCGCTGGACCTGTGTACTTTTCGACGTGGACGGCACAATTGTCGATTCGGCAAGTGTCGTTATCGACTCGTTCCAACGCACACTTGCACACTTGAACTATCCGTCTCGTTCACGCGATGAGCTGGGGAAATACGTCGGCCCACCGTTGTGGGACTCCTTCATGGATCTGGGGATGGATGCTGAGCAGGCTGACAATGCTGCCACCATCTACCGTCACTACTATCGTGAACTGTTCCTTCAGCCAGAACCGTATCCCGGCATTGGACAGCTTCTGGAAGATTTGCATGCCGCCGGATACGCCTTGGCTACGGCTACCTCAAAACAGGAATACATGGCGCGCGACCAGATGGTTCATCTGGGTTTTGATCGCTTCATCGATGTCATTGCGGGAGCCATCCCAGATCCCGCCTATTCGAAAGCTCATGTGATCCGCGATGCACTGAAGCGCCTGGAGGAAAAAGGCCTCGACATTTCTCGCCCCGTCGTGGTAGGTGACCGTTCATGGGACCTGGAAGGTGCTCTGGAAGTCGGTCTGCCGGCGATCGGGGCAGGCTGGGGCTATTCGCATCCTGGCGAGTTCGATCAGGCACTGGCAGTTGCCCACGATGCCGACGAACTGCGCCAGCTGCTGATGGGAGATCACTCATGACTGATTCATCACGCACCTCAAAGTTCGGCAATCTGAAGCAGAACCTGAGCCGGTTCGTACGTTCTCCGCACGTCACTCAGGTGCCGGCCACGACGCGCACATCCACGCCGGCGCACCCTGCCTCATATCACACACCCCGACGGCGACGCGTCTCCTCGCCTCCGACCAAGCATTCGCGGGCCAATACTGCCGTGAAGCGACCCGATCTGCCTGACTGGCTGCGTAAATCCGGCCTGGCAGCGTGGGCCCTGATCGGCATCATGATCATCGTCGCCGCCGTCGTCTATGCTCTGGCACGCGTCACCCCGGTCTTCATCGCTGTTTTCGTCGCACTGGTGGTCACTGCGATTCTCAATCCCGTGGTCAATTTCCTTTCGCGCTTCATTCCGCGTGGCCTGTCAGTGGTTCTGACATTGCTGGGATTCTTCGGCATCTTCGCAGGTTTGATGGCATTGGTCATCAACTCCGTGATGGGACAGTGGACGAGGCTGGCCAATCAGTTCTCACGCGGTCTGGATGTGATCTCCGATTTCCTGTCCTCCCTGCCATTCGACATCAAGGTCACGCCGCAGGATGTGTCCGCATGGATGAACGACATGATCGCCAAGGGCCAGCAATACGTCCAGCAAAACTGGAGCAGGCTGGCATCCGACCTCCTGTCAAATGTCTCAGCCGCTGCCATCACGTTCACAATCGCCGCATTGGGCTTGTTCATCACGATCTTCTTCCTGCTGTCGGGAGAAAAAATGTGGCGCTGGTTCCTGGATGTCACACCGGCACGCAGGCGTGAGCCTATCCATCGCGCAGCTCTGGCAGGATGGGACACTTTCTCGGGCTACGCGCGCGGCACGATGATCGTGGCCGCGACCGATGGTCTGTTGGCGGGGATCTTCCTGCAGATCCTGGGCGTGCCGGTTGCGCCCGCATTGGGCGTCCTGGTGTTCATTGGTGCCTTCATTCCCCTGATTGGTGCGCCCGCAGCGATGATCATTGCGATGATCGTGGCTGCTGCAAGCGGCGGTTTGATGCAGGCCGCCATCGTTGGCCTCGGCATCGCCGGCATCGGCCAGCTCGAAGGGCACGTTCTCCAGCCCCTCATCATGGGCAAGCAGGTGTCTTTGCACCCTGTGGTTGTCGGTGTTGGCGTCACCGTCGGTACACTCACGGCGGGCCTGCTGGGTGCCGTCATCGCGATCCCGATTATCGGCGTGATCTGGTCTGTCTTCTCTGAACTGTATGAGCGTGATGCACCGATCGAAGATCCGTTGCCTGAACGCCGCAATGCGCCCGACGTTGAGGAAGAGCACGAGAACAAGATCGGCACCAGAATTGTGCGTTTTTTCCGCAACCGCGGCGACGACGAATCCGAGGCTGACGGCCAGAAAACCGAGGCTTCAGCGGAAGTCTCGTGATCGGACGCGCATCGGCATGTGCAGCTCTTTGAGCGAATGTGCCCGGATCATGACGACACCCTCGCCTCTTTCGACAGTGCCACTGACGATCAGTGCCTGCGCTGTCGTGGCGGTGGTGCGATAACGCGTCCACAGTCCCGGTGAGCACACAATGTTGGCAAACCCGCTTTCGTCTTCTAAAGACACGAAAATCAGGCCGCGCGCTGTGTGGGGACGTTGGCGGTGCGTGACAATACCAGCGACTGACGCGATGGACCCATCGTCACCTTTCTCCATCAGGTCACGCGCTTTCACGACGCCGCGATCATCAAGGAATGAGCGGATCAGGGCCAGCGGATGTTCTGCCACGGTCAGGCCGGTGGCCTGATAGTCGGCGCGCATCTGGTCAACATCGCTCATCTGCGGCAGGTTCCCTGGCGTCGTGCCCACCTCGATACCGGGAATATACGGCTGATACGCGTGTTCTTCTGCCACTCGCTCGGCACCCCACAGTGCGTCTCTTCTGCTGATTGCCAGCGAATCGAAAGCACCGGCTCGCGCGCATGCTTCCACCTGGCGCTCGGTGAGGTGAGCACGCTGCGCCACGTCACTCATACTGGAAAACGGACCGTCAGCTCGCGCATCGACGATGCGGTGGGCACCCTCCCCCAGTCCGCGTATCGATTCCAGCCCGATCCGAATCATGGCATCGTCATCCATGTCCAGTTCAACGCGTTCGTTTGCACATCGCTCGACAGCCGGGTCGTAGGGCTGGACGCATGCGGATACGTCAGAAAACTGCACATCGGCCCGAGCAACTGCTACGCCGTGACGCCGCGCGTCGTGGATCAGGCTATCTGGAGAATAAAACCCCATAGGCTGACTGGACAGGATACCTGCGTAGAAGAACTCCGGGTAGTGCACTTTCAGCCAGGCTGACGCGTAGACGATGTGAGCGAAGGAAAAGGAGTGCGACTCAGGAAAACCGAACGATGCGAAGCCTCGGAGTTGATCAAAAATCCTGTGTGCGCATTGCTCAGAGATTCCGCGTTGACGCATTCCTTCCATCAGCGGAGGTTTGAGCATGTCCATCTGTTTGAGTGAACGCTTCGACCCCATCGCCTTGCGCAAGCGGTCAGCTTGCGCCGCGGTGAAACCTGCCGCATCCTGCGCGATGCGCATGAGCTGTTCTTGAAACAGCGGAACACCCAGAGTCTTTTCCAACGCAGGCTTGAGCAGCGGGTGCAGATACGTCACCGCTTCTGCGCCCTGTCTTCGACGCAGATACGGATTCACTGCCTGCCCCTGGATGGGGCCAGGTCTGATCAGCGCCACCTCCACCACAATGTCGTAGAAGCAGCGCGGCCGAAGGCGTGGCAATGTATTCATCTGCGCGCGCGACTCCACCTGAAACACTCCCACCGTGTCAGCTGCGCACAGCAGGTCGTAGACACGTGGATCCTCTTCTGTCAGATTATGCAGTCCCAGCGCGCGCCCGTTCCTGCCGGTAATGCCGCGCTCCCCCAGCCAGTCGAATGCCCGGCGAATGGCGGTGAGCATTCCTAATCCCAGCAAGTCGAATTTCACCAGTCCGGCATCAGCGCAGTCGTCCTTGTCCCACTGGAGAACGGAACGGTCCTCCATGGCTCCCCACTGCACGGGGCAGATATGACTGACCGGTGTGCGCGTGAGCACCATTCCTCCGGTGTGGATTCCCATGTGACGCGGAAGGTCGGACATTTTCTGTGCGATTCGAGTGACCTGATCAGGGGGCGGGTCGCCCTCGCTCTTGCTCCACTTCGTCGCAATACCGGCGGCATATCCGCATGCGCGAGCAGCATCATGGATCGCTGAGCGGTGCCTGTAGGTGATGACGGTGGCAACCTGTGCGGCGCGTTCACGCCCATAGTGCTCGTAGACATGTTGGATGACTTCTTCGCGCCGCCCTGCCTCGATGTCGACATCGATATCAGGAGGGCCGGAACGTCCAGGCGACAAGAAGCGTTCAAAAAGCATTGAGTGACGCACCGCGTCAACTGCAGTGATGCCGAGGGCGAAACATACGGCTGAATTGGCGGCTGATCCTCGTCCCTGGCACAGGATGTTGCGGGAGGCACAAAAGTCAACGATTTCTTTGACGATCAGGAAATATCCCGGAAAATCCATGCGTTCGATGATGGACAGTTCGTGGTCAATCACCTCCCACGCATGGGGGTTGTCTGCCCGCGTTCCGTAACGTTCGAGGGCGCCCTGTTCAGTCAGATGACGCAACCATGTCGCGGACGTGAATCCCTCGGGCACCTTCGTTTCAGGCAGTCGGGGGGCAACGAGGCGCAGGTCAAAACTTGCGTGAGATCCGATGTCTGCCGCCATGCGAACAGCATCCGGGTAGTCGTGGTACATCAGCAGCATTTCTTCTGCGCTGCGCAGGAAGGAGCGAAAGGCCGGCAGGTGCGGTTCAGCTTCTTCCAGTGACATTCCCAGTCGGGTGGCAGCCAGGACATCACCGAGGGGCCCGGATACCGGGGTGGCACATCGCGCGGCCGTTGTGGCAACCAGCGGCACGTGGGCACCTGTGGCCAATTCACTGAGTGCACGCAGGGTCTCAGGTGGCTCCGTGGGGCTCAGCGCGCTTTCGACGGCGACGCGGTCACGTCCAAAGATACTGATCAGGCGTGTCAACATGGAGCGGGCGGCCGACATGCCACCCGCCCGCAGCGCTCGACGCAGCGGGCCACGCGACGTGCCGGTGAGCACTATCCACTCCCCTGCACCCAGTTCGTCCAGCATGTGTATCGGCGTGCGCCGACCTGGATGAGAAAGGGTGTGCCGACTCATTGCCGCACACAGCTGCGTGTATCCACACGGATTCGTGGCGATGATGGGAAGACGGATGCCGGGTTCTTCGGCTCCGGGAACCAGTCCCCATCCAGGCTGGGCTGAAAATTGCTGCGGATCCAGGGTCAGTTCCGCCCCGCACACAATCGGCAGTCCGCGCGCTCGACCGGCAGTGGCCATCTGTATTGCAGAATACATACCATCGACATCCAGTACCGCGAGCGCCTCCAGGTTCAGCGCGCAGGCAGCATCGACCATCTCGCTGGGCGTATTGGCGCCGTCGAGGAATGTGAATGCGCAGTGAGCATGTAATTCCGCGTAACGAGCAGGTTCGACCACTCCACCATCATATCGAACATCTGTTCGATTCTGTAGCGGTCTTATCCGTCGATCAGCGCACGCAGGTCAGCCACGTTAAGGCGCGTCCACTGCCCCGCGTCCTTCTGATCAACAGCCGCATCAACCAGGGATGTCACAAGTTCACGTTTGCGTTCCTGCAGTTCGACGACTTTATGTTCAATGGTGTCGAGGGCGACCAGACGGTACACACTGACAGGACGTTCCTGCCCGATGCGGTGCGCACGATCCACTGCCTGTTCTTCCACGGCCGGGTTCCACCATGGATCCATGACGAACACGTAGTCCGCTTCCGTCAATGTCAGTCCTGTCCCCCCAGCCTTCAGGGAGATGAGGAACACGTCAGCGTCCCCCTCGCGAAACTGTTGAATCACTGAGCGGCGATTGCGGGTTGAACCGTCGAGCTGGACACAGGAAATGGAGCGCCGCTTCAGCTCCTCCCGGATTCGTGCCAGGTAGGACGTGAACTGGCTGAACACCAGAGCCTTGTGACCTGCAGGCAGAATCTGCGTCAAGTGGTCCACCAGCACGTCGATCTTTGCCGACCCAATACCTTGGAAGTGTTCATCGACCAATGCCGGGTCAAGGGCCAGCTGGCGCAGTCGCGTCAGCGCGGCCAGAATGTCGATGCGGTGCCGTGAAGCGTCGTCAAGCAGATCGAGCAATTGGACGCGTATGCGCGTCAGATACTGGTCGTAGATCTGGCGGTGTTCAACTCCCAGCTCCACACCGACGGTTGTTTCAGTCTTGGCGGGAAGATCAGGTGCCACTGCTTCCTTGGTGCGTCGCATGATGAACGGTCGGATCGCTGCGCTCAACGCTGCGGCGGCGTTCGCGTCCCCCTCGTCAATGGGCCGTAAGATACGTGTGCTGAACGTTTTCCAGCCGGGCAACAAGCCGGGAGCAACCAGGGCTGCGAGCGCCCACAGATCCGCTGCGGAATTCTCCACGGGTGTACCGGTCACTGCGAGTGTCCACGGCCGGGACAGCTGCATGAGCAGGCGGTGGATGACAGTGCGCGGATTCTTCACATGCTGCGCTTCGTCGATCACCAGGCCGCCCCATTCGCGCGCTGCCCATTGGTCTGATTCCAGGCGCGCAATGGTGTATGTGGTGACGACGATGTCGGCATCGCGGATGGCACTGTCAAGTGATTCGTCGCGACGTTTGGAGGTTGACGTAATGTCGACGACTCGCAGCTCGGGTAGGAAGCGTTCGGCCTGTTCAACCCATGTGCCGACGACGGAGGTCGGTGCCACCACCAAAACTGGCGGCTCGGTGCCACCAGCGCGTTGCGACGCGATCGAGGCGAGGATTTGCAAGGTTTTGCCCAGGCCCATATCGTCAGCGACAATGCCACCCAATCCGTTGTGAATGTGGGAGGTGATCCACTGATGACCGTCGACCTGGTAGGGCCGAAGATCCGCATTAAGGGTGTCAGGCAGCGGCAACGGATCGCGCGCACCTCGGGCAGTAAGCACGTCGATAGTGCGGCGCAGGGAGTTGGGCACGGTGAGCGAGTCCGTCAGGTCGTCGAATTCTTCCCACAGCCCCACATGCATGCTCGATAGCTGCAGGTCAGATTCAGTGAAGCTGCCGCCCAGTTCCTGCGCGTTGTGGAGCAGGGCGCGCAGCCTGTTGATACGAGCGCTGTCGAGGGCGACCCACGTCCCCTCAACCAGCATATGATCGCGTCCATCGGCAAGTGCGGTGAGGACATCAGATAGGGCGACATCACTGTCACCGATGCGGATGCGTATATGGACATCAAACCAGTCGGTGGATGAGGACGGTTCAGCGTCCGTGTGGATCGTCAGTTCCTCATTGCTGATGCTCAGTGCCCGCACATCAGGGTCCACGTCCCATTGCAGAGCGTCGGCGGTCACCTCGTCGAGGGTGGCAAGCAGTTCCGGGGCTTTCCAGGCGGGCATATGGATGGGTGTGCCGACGGTCAAGGGCGCGCCGGTGGGAAGCGAGATCTGGCCGATTGCAGACTGTACGCTGCGTGCCAGGTGCGTGACATCGGGGTCTGTACTGTCGTAGGCGGTGCGCACATGAGAGGTGCCGACAGCTTGATCGACCCACCAGCGCATCACGACGTGTTCGATGTGATCCATACTGACGCGTCCGACGATGCTTGTCTTAACTGAAACGTCTGCGCTCACTGAGTCGTCACTGGACATGACCGGGTTGGTGCCGCTGAGCCGAGGAAGCCACTGGGCATGGAATTCGGCCGCGTCTTCAGCCGGAATGATCAGCGGTGAGGCACCTTCGAACGCGTCGAGCAGATGCGCCCCTGAACGAATATGTGCGACTGTGCGCCCGGCGTTGAAGAATGCCAGCTGCGTGGCTGCGCTGATGCGAACTCGGGCGGCGATGCGCGCACCGTCGGTGAGCACGGGTTTGATGAGAATGTCGCCTGTTTCGCCAGTGCGAGTGGTGTCGAGACTGACGTGCCAGGGAGTCGGGTCGACGCTCAGTGGTGTGAGCGGGTCGAGGTCAACGAACATGTCAAGGCCGGCTCGCGTAGCTGCCTCAATCCACGGCCCTGCCTGCACGCCCAGCGATTCCAGTGTGACGTCATTTGGTGAGCGGTACGTTCCATCTGAACGTGAGTGGCGGTAGGCCTGCCTGATCAGCGCGACGTGTGTGGGGTTGAGTCCATCTGTGACCGATTCCCACTGCGTGGCGGTCAGGTCCTGCCACGTTGCACGCTTCGTGGTCCACGCGCTGTGCATTCCAGGGCGCAGCGGTGTCAGTGCAATAGGTTCACGAGGGTTATGCGTATCAACCAGTAACGCCAGTGACTGACCCTCCATCGCCGTGGTGCCGGAAAGGGTGCGCAGCCTGTCACGCCATGTGGGGCCCTCCTCCGATTCTGCGGGCACGGAGCGCACGGCAAGTAAGGCTGCCACACTGTGCGGACAGTCACGTCCGATCGCACACGCGCAGCTCAGATCCAGGTGTACAGGGGCGCCGTCACGCAGGCTCACCCATGTGCGGTAGGTCAATCCGGGGCCTTTGACGCGGCACTGGGCTTCGCGTTCTGACGTGAGGTCGGTGTCCAGGACGTCGCCTCGGGTAAAGAACGCCAACCCTTTTGCCCACGTTGCCGGACCTACTCGCATCATGATGTCGTCGTCACTGAGGTGGTGAACATACGTCACGATGTCGCGTGGAGCCATCTTTCCAGTTTATGACGCCGCGCGCGCAGATGCTCAGTCTCCCAGCTTCCCGCCTGATTCACGCAGGTAGCAGCGTGCGCACAGTGATTCATATCCTGAGTCGACACCGTCGATCGCGACCTGTCCGCCGTCAAAGATGAAGGAGCCATTGACGATGCGGCCGTTGAAGACTGCTTTCTTTCCGCATCGGCAAATCGTTTTGAGTTCTTCGAGGCTGTGCGAGATTTCCAGGAGGCGGCGAGCACCGGGAAATGCGTTGGTCCGGAAATCGGTGCGAATGCCGTAAGCCAGGACGGGGATGCCATCGATGACGGCTACCCGCAGGAAATCGTCAACCTGACGTGGGGTGAGAAATTGCGCTTCGTCCACCAGGATGGCGGAGGTGGAAGCCATGCGGCCGGTTGCCTCGAGCGCTTCAAAGACGTCATCGGTGGAGTCCAGAAGGACATCAACGGTGCGCGTTACTCCCAGACGGGACACCACTGTGTCGTTGCCGCGCACGTCGACGCGCGGTTTGATCACCAGGACATGCTGGCCACGTTCTTCGTAGTTGTAGGCAACCTGAAGCAGTGCGGTTGATTTGCCTGAGTTCATCGCTCCGTATCGGAAGTACAGTTTCGCCACAGCTTCCCTTTCCTCGTCGACCGTGTCCTCCTGAGCCTGATGGTACCCGAGCTCGTTTTATTCAAAGAAACCTTCGATCCACCATCTGCCTGACTGAAAGCTCAGCAGGACGTCGCTTCCGTCCCGACTTGCAATGACATAGACACGTGCCGAACGTTCTGTTGTCTGTTCCTCCCACCAGCGCCCTTGGACAACCCAGATGCCCTGCACCTGCACGATGGAGATCTGTTCCCTGGCGCGCACGATATGTGTGGGCGGTGCGCTGAGGTATCCGCGTTCAGTCACCACGACAGGAGTCAGCCCGGCGCGCACCTCAACCTGCTCGGGTTTGTCCAGCATCACTGTGGGCGCGCGCAGCAGAGCGCCGTCCCATTCTCCTTCGCTCCTGACGGGCTCTTGTCCCGGGCTTCCCCAAGGGGAAGAGTGCACACGCGACCGTGGATCGAATCCTCCCTGCATACATACCGCGCGCACTCCCTCGGTGCCGACCACTGACTGCACCCGCAAAGCGGCCCGTTCAGCGCGTCGACTGCTCTCCGGCCCTGCCCACAGCTGGTCCGGCATTACTGTGTCGTACAGGTCGCAGGCCACCACCTGCATCGTGCTCAACCCACCGGCATCGCCATCGTCCTGTGGAAGCAGGCGGTCAAGCCAGCCGCGTAATTGCCAGCGCAGACGATCAACAACTTCACTGGGGTCCAGGCAGTTCACCCCACACCATGTGCGCTCACAGTCCTGTCCTGTTGTCGTCGCGACGCGGATACTCAGCGCGTGCGCGTTGACACCCTGGCTCCACAGTTTCTGCCGCAGATTTTCCGCCACTGCTCGAAGCTGCAAGGCAACCATGTCAAGACTGGTCACTGGGTCATCGAATGTGCGTTCCACGTTCACCGCTGAGGTGGTGCGTGCACGCGGCGCAATAAACAGGTCGCCCCCGCTGGCCAGGCTCCACAGGTCCTCCCCTGAGCGCCCGAATCGTGACAGCAGCGCTTTCTTGCCGACACGCAGCACATCAGCACACGTTGTCACCCCCAGGTCCTCAAGCACCTCGATCGCATGATGTGCGTCCTGTGTGCGTTGACACGGCACGATGCGTGGAATATGCGCCAGCGGTATTTCACTCACATACTGTTCGGCACAGGTGGCGGGAACGATCTCATCAGAGCGGGCGGCCCATATTGCTGTCAGTATCCCCGTCGCAATCCCCACGTGGCATTCGACCCCGCATTCCTCAACGATCGTTTCAGTCAGTTTTTGTGCGAGTTTTTCTTCCGATCCAACCCACCGCGCCGGGCCTGCAGCAGGCGCCCATGCCAGTCCTGGCCGCAGGCACGTCACATGTGCGGCCACCCGGTCGCATGCATCGAGCACATGTTCGAATGCGGCATTTTGCTCAAGCGGATCATCTGGGTAGATCAGTGCGTCGGGGCACAGATACTGCGCAGTCGTCAAGAGCATCGACGTGCGCACACCTGCGCGGCGCGCAGCCAGTGTCGCAGCCTGCACGCGACCATTTGACGCAATAATGGCTCGCCCTCCTGGCGGCGTGTTAACTGCAAGTGACTGGGTAGGCCAGTCGGGAACCCACACCACCACGCGTCTGCTGGCCGCCATCTCAGACCGCCTGCTTCGTTGGAGCCACCAGACTTGCAGCCAGCGGACGCGAAAGACCGATCCACGGGTAGGCAGTGACGATCCGTATCCCGCGTGTGCGCGCTCTGCCTGCCAGTTGGCGCTGTTCGCGCACGGTCAGTTCGACCCGCCCCACTGCGACGACATCCACGCCGTCGATCAGGGTACTCAGGATCTGGACAGCACAGCGATCCGGGTGCGGCACATCGATGACGCGTTCGAGTTCAAGTCCCATGTTCGATGCCGCTTCCCACCCCATATTCGCCACGCCGACAAATGCGCACCACGCTCCGTGCGGTGCCAGGTCAATAACGGCGCGGATCAGGTGAGTCGCAGAGGGCTCAACGTGAAAAATACAGCCCACCGGAGCCTCGGCGTCGTGAGCACGTGAGTTCAGATGGCGTTGGATGTCATACTCGTCGCGATGACGCACGCCAGTTTCTTCTTCCGCCTGAGCAAGCGCTGCGCGTGCGCCCTCCAGTCGTTCGCGTGCACTCAATGCCATTCCCCCTCCTTTCGAACAGATGTTCGATATCATAGGACACTCCCCCGGCATCTGGAGCTCATCCGCCAGTCGCCCTCGAAAATCACGCACAGCACGACTATGGTGGATATCTCAAACGAAAGGAGCAATGGTGAACCTCAACGATCGCCCAACAGCCCCCGATCCCTACGATCTCCTGCCTGTTGACGCTACTTTTCCCGTGACTTCCAACGACATTGTTGACAACCAGACTCTTCCCGCCATCCACAGCGCCGAGGGAGGAAACGTCTCACCCCATCTGGCGTGGAGCGGCTTCCCCGAGCAGACCCGCTCATTCGTCGTCACATGTTTCGATCCGGACGCCCCCACACCGTCAGGTTGGTGGCACTGGATAATCGTGGACATTCCTGCCACGCAGACCGAACTTCCACAAGGTGCCGGATCCTCCGACCTTGACCTTGACGGCGCCGCTTTCCATATTCGCGCAGACCACGGCGACCATTCGTACTACGGAGCCGCCCCGCCGCCTGGAGATCGCCCGCACCGCTACATTTTTGCCGTTCACGCACTGGACGTCGAAACCCTCGAGGTGGACGAGGACGCCTCGGCCGCCCAGGTTGCCTTCGCAACCATGTTCCACACGATTGCACGAGGGAGACTGACGGCAGTCTTTGCCACGCCTCAGGAGTAAAAGATCACGACGCGCCATGTCGCTGTCAGCGCCCGATAGGGGGCAAGATTGAACACGTGTTACATGTGATCTTTTATGAACCGCGCATCCCGGGCAATACGGGAGCCGCCATCCGGCTTTCCGCATGCACCGGATCGATGCTGCATCTGGTTGAGCCACTGTGCTTCGACATGGATGACGCGAAACTGCGTCGCGCCGGCCTGGATTATCACGACTTGGCGCACGTGAAGGTTCACCCCAACCTCGACGATGCACTGGCCGGCATTCCCGGAAAGATCTGGGCATTTACCGGACACACAACCACGATGTACACCGATGTGTCCTACAGCGACGGCGACGGGCTGATGTTTGGCCCCGAACCGACCGGTCTGCCTGAGGACGTGATGGATGATCCGCGTGTGACGTCGCGGGTCCGTATCCACATGTGCGAGGGGATCCGGTCACTCAACCTGGCGAACTCGGCTGCTATCGGCCTGTATGAGGCCTGGCGTCAGATCGGATTCCCGCACTCGTGCTAACTGCGGCGCCTCGGCTGGCGTTCGATCTGTTCGGCAAGTTCCACGATACGACGCGGATTTGACCACCACAGCCACACCAGTCCGACGACTGCCAGCAGCAGCGGCAGATAATAGTATTCCGCGCCGAAACGACTCCACGGGGATCGCTCGGATGTGAGCTCGTTGATTCCCCAGAACGACAGTCCGACGATCAGTGGGCCGACCGTCTGAGTGATGACACTGGCCCATCCGACCATGCGCATGCGGCGCCCGTTATGAGTCAACGCCGCTGCTGCAACGAGGTACAGCAGTGAGGCGACCAGGGCGAGCACATAGGGCCCCAGCGGTTCCTCGCCCCGACTTGTCAGGCTACGAATCGACACGACCGTTGTCCACGCACCGAAAAGCCAGTACGCGGCAGGAACAAGGCGGCCCAAGCCCCATGACGGGCCGCGATCATCTGCCACGCTTTCTGCTGGCTGTGGTGCCGGCGTAACACCCATGGACAGTGTCTCCTTTCAGCAACGGCGGTGCTGTCGCATATGACATAGTACGGCCCAGAAGCGACAAAACGGCCGTTCTTGGCGCGATGGCGCCAGATATGGGATGGCGCACCAAAAGTTCCCACGTACAAGTCAGAAAAAAACCGCTGCAAGTGGGACAATAGACCCAGTTGGTCCATGACGGTCCACACGAGTCCAACTTTGAGGAGTGAATAAGTGAGCGAGCCCGATTACGACATCGTCATCTTAGGAGCAGGATCCGGCGGATATGCCGCTGCCTTACGAGGCGCCCAATTAGGACTGAAAGTTGCACTGATCGAGGGAGACAAAGTCGGGGGCACATGCCTGCACCGCGGCTGCATTCCAACGAAAGCCTATTTGCATGCCGCTGAGATCGTCGACACGGTCAAGGAATCCGAGCACTTCGGTGTGAAGTCCTCCTTCGAAGGCGTGGACATGCCACAGCTGATGAAGTACCGCGACTCTGTCATCAAGAAGCTTTACAAGGGCCTGCAGGGGCTGATTTCCCAGCGAAAGATCGACGTGATCGAGGGATGGGGCCGTCTGACCTCCCCCACCACGATTGACGTTGACGGTCGCACCGTGACGGGAAAGAACATCGTCCTTGCGACGGGGTCATACTCGCGCTCAATCCCCGGTCTCGAGATCGGTGGCCGTATTATCGCCTCTGAGCAGGCGCTGCAGATGGAATGGGTGCCCGAATCCGTGGTCGTCCTGGGCGGCGGTGTGATCGGCCTGGAGTTTGCCTCCGTGTGGTGTTCACTGGGTGCTCAGGTCACGATCATCGAGGCACTGCCGCACCTGGCCAATAACGAAGATGAAGCGGTCTCAAAGCAGCTGGAGCGCCAGTTCCGCAAGCGCGGCATCAAGTTCCACACGAATACGCGTTTTGCCGGTGCCACGCAGGATGATTCCGGCGTTCACGTCACGACCGAAAACGGTAAGGAAATTGACGCCGACATTCTGCTGGTCGCAGTCGGACGCGGTCCTGTTACCAACGACTTGGGTTACGAAGAGGCCGGCATCACGATGGATCGTGGTTTCGTAATTACCGACGAGCGTCTGCGCACCGGCGTGGGCAACGTCTACGCTGTGGGCGACATCGTCCCCGGATTGCAGCTGGCTCACCGTGGCTTCCTGCAGGGAATTTTTGTCGCCGAGGAGATCGCGGGGCTCAATCCTCAGGTCATCGATGAGACAGGAATTCCGCGCGTCACCTTCTGTGAACCGGAGATCGCCTCTGTTGGTCTGACTGAAAAGCAGGCTCGTGAAAAGTACGGTGACGATGCCGTTCACACAGTCGAATACAACTTGGCTGGCAATGGCAAATCAAATATCTTGAATACCAGTGGTTTCGTCAAGCTGATCAACGTCCAGGATGGCCCGATCGTCGGGTTCCATGCCGTGGGTGACCGTATGGGTGAACAGATCGGTGAAGGCGAACTTATGGTGAATTGGGAAGCGTATCCGGAGGATCTGGCCGCGCTGATTCACACTCACCCCACCCAAAACGAAGCAATTGGTGAAGCAGCTCTGGCCCTTGCCGGCAAACCTCTTCACTCCCACAACTGAGTCACGCATAAAGGAGATTGAACGATGGCGACAGCAGTGAAGATGCCCGCTCTGGGCGAGTCCGTCACTGAAGGAACAGTGACAACGTGGCTCAAGCAGGTGGGCGACAAGATTGAAGCTGACGAACCGATTGTGGAAGTGTCCACCGATAAGGTCGACTCTGAAGTTCCCTCCCCCGCCAGCGGCGTTCTGCTCAAGATTCTGGTTGAAGAAGACGAAACCGTTGAGGTCGGAACCGAGATCGCCCTGATTGGCGAGGAAGGTGAAGAGGCTTCAGCGGACGAGGCAGGCGACGAGGGCGACCAGAGCGCCGATGAATCACAGGAAGCTGCCTCCGAGGAATCTGAACCAGAGCCGGAAGCCGAATCCAGGCAGGCCCCTGCCTCGAGCGGCGGTAACACCACCGAGGTCACCATGCCCGCCTTGGGCGAATCAGTCACTGAAGGCACGGTGACAACCTGGCTCAAGCAGGTCGGTGACGAGGTCGAAGCAGATGAGCCGCTTCTGGAAGTGTCCACTGACAAGGTCGACTCTGAAGTTCCCTCCCCCGCATCCGGTTACCTGGTGGAAATCCGGGTGGAAGAAGACGAAACGGTGGAGGTCGGCACCGTGGTGGCCGTGATCTCCGATCAGGCCGGCGGCGCAGCATCTGACCAGTCGGCGGAAAAGAAGACGGCAGATGCTGTCGCACCCGATGAGCCGTCGGAAGATACATCGGCTCCATCCCCATCGGCCGAGCCGCCCGCACCTCGTCAGGCGCCTCCGGCACCCCCTGCGCCACCCGCACCGCCTGCACCCCCGGCTCCTCCGATGCCGCATCAGCCAGGCGATTCGGATAAGAAGGAATTCGAGACGCCTGAAACGCTGGCGCCGAAAGCTACCGAGTCCGGCACGAAGGTTGCGGATCAGCCTGAACAGTCCGTTGCTTCTGGTCAGTACGTCACACCGATCGTGCGCAAGCTGGCACGTGAGGCCGGCATCGACCTGTCCACCGTGACTGGCACGGGTGTTGGTGGCCGTATTCGCCGCGAAGACGTCGAAAAAGCCATTGAGTCGTCCTCGTCGAAGGCAGCGCCGGCCGCATCTGGTGGGGCTCCTGCACCGCAGTCATCCGATGAGCCGATCGTCTTCGAGCCGTCTGAACTTCGTGGAAAGACTGAGAAGATGACGCGTCTGCGCCAGACGATCGCAAAGCGCATGATCGAGTCTTTGCAGACAGCTGCTCAGCTGACCACAGTGGTCGAAGTGGATGTCACCCGTATTGCTGCCCTGCGCGCAGCCTCCAAGGCTCCGTTCCAGGAAAAGCACAATACGAAGCTGACGTTCCTGCCTTTCTTCGTCAAGGCCGCTACCGAAGCCCTCGTTGCGCACCCGAAGATCAACGCAACGATCGACGACAAGAAGGTGACGTACCACGATCACGAGCACATCGGCATTGCCGTGGACACCGAGCGCGGGCTGCTGGTTCCGGTCATCAAGGATGCAGGAAGCAAGTCACTTCCTGAAATTGCAGCCTCGATCAATGACCTGGCCAAGCGCACACGCGATGGCAGCGCAGGTGTCGATGACCTGAGCGGATCCACCTTCACGATTACCAACACGGGATCGGGTGGAGCACTCTTCGACACTCCGGTTCTCAACATGCCGGAAACCGCAATTCTGGGCGTCGGAACGATCGTGAAACGCCCTGTGGTTGTCAAGGACGCGATGGGCAATGATTCAATCAGCATCCGCTCGATGGTGTACCTGGCCCTGTCGTACGATCACCGTTTGGTCGACGGCGGCGACGCGGCCCGCTACCTGATGGACGTCAAGCGTCGTCTGGAGCAGGGAGCATTCCAGGCAGATCTGGGTCTCTAGAAATCCTCACCAGGCGGGGGTGCGCTCGAGTTACTCGGCGCATCCCCGCTTGCTATGTCGTGAACACTCAGCGGATGTCCGCCCAGTGTCAGTTCCACGTTGTGTTCAGGCTGGGTGCCGACGCTGCGGCACAGTCCAGCCTCGCAGCGCTGGTGGCTGGCCTGCTGAATGCGGGTGCTGACCGTCACCATCTGCCCGTCGCAGCGAACCGTCACATCGCCCACAACGGCTGTCGACAGATTCTTCAATTCCACACCGCCTGCGACCAGATTCTCTATCAGTGCCTGGTCCGACTCCAGCAACACACCACTGGTTGCATACGTCAGCCCGTCAACATCGCGATTCATCAATGCGCTGTCACGTGAACGCAGCACATCGGTGATGACGTCACGAGCCTCATCACTGCTCGGGCACGCTGATACCGCGCCCGATTCGGAGACGCTCTGTTCAGCATCGCTGCGCACTGCATGCCCGATCACCCATGCGCCGACTCCGAACGCCATACACGCTGCAAAACCGACTTTTGCGTGAGAAGACCGAGGTCGCTTATGCCGTGCCGGCGCGTTCTCATGCTGTGTGAGCTCCGTGTTCGCCGCGCGACGCAGCACCTCCCCTAATTCGTCGCCCACACTGCCGGGGCCGCTGAGTTTGCGTTCAATACGCGCAACGCTGTCCCAGTCGCCCTCGACTGTGCCCTCACCATCGGACCATCCTTCAGTGCCGATGATGCCTTCGGGACCATCGATAATGTCAATGAGAACCGCCTGATAGTCGGGGCGCACCACGATATTGGATGGAGACAGGTCGCCGTGCACTATGCCGTGCTCGTGGAGCGCCTCCACACCGCGCCGGATGGACGCGCTGATGTGCTCGCGCACCTGCCTGCGACGAAGTGAGGGGGTCCCGATCAGCGTGTCGAGTGTGCGACCGGTGACGTACTCCATCACAACGGCACACCGTCCATCGTCATGGCGCGCCACGTCGTGGAGCCGTACCACGTTGTCACAGTCAATCTGCGCCCAGGCGCGCCACCGTGACTCCAGGCGCTGCGCATCGTCAGCTGACCGCAGTGCCAGCAGGCCTGCGTTCCCATCGCGAGTCAGTGTGTGCCACATGGGGCCGGCATGGCTCATCGAGGCCAATGACCGCAACTCGTAGGAATTGATATCCATGCCCCTACTGTGACGGGCCTTCCCCTATGACACAATACGCAATCGCAATCTGTGGATGGCGCATGGATACACGCTAGAATGGCACCGCTGCCGTGGCGCAGCAAGCCCTCCTGCTCTTGCCTGGCAAGACCCTTGAGGGCACGCCTATGTTGGGACATGCTTTCGTGCAGACATCACCATTTCGCGCTCTGGCGCATTATCGTATTCTGCCCGCTCTGGTTGGGTGGCCCGAGCTCATCATCGCGTTTGTGGCTCGCGCACCTTACGCCATGGTTCCGTTGGGGACGATGACGGCAATCACCGCCTCTACTGGATCCGTCGCAACCGGCGGACTGGCGACCGGTGTGGTCTCTCTGTCAACAGCCATCGCTTCGCCGCTGATCGGACGCTGGGCTGACCTTGGCGGACAACGACCGGTACTGCTCACGCTGCTCCCCCTCAACGCGCTCTCCCTAACTGGACTATGCGCTGTAGCGCTGACTGCTCACAGTGGCCCAGGTTTGTGGCTAGCTGCCTTATGCGTGGGCCTGACTGCCGTTCCGATTGGCTCATTTACGCGTGCACGCTGGGTGGCGCGCACTACCTCCCCCCATCATCTGGCCGCAGCCTTTTCCTATGAGTCCACCGCTGATGAATTCGTCTTCGTCCTCGGCCCAGCCCTCGTTGGCATCGCCGCGTCCGCCGCAGCACCTGCCGCGCCATTGGCACTGGCCGTCCTCCTCATGCTGTGCGCCGGGATTCCTTTCGCTATTCGCACGCCCGCTTCCCTGCCGAACGAGGACGACGCTGATCGCACGCAAACCCCGCCGGTGTCGATCGCCTCGGTGCTGCGCGTTGTCCTTCCGGCGATCCTCATCATGGCCTGTATCGGTACGATATTTGGCTCCGTTCAGGCCGGCACCACCCAACGAGCAGCAATGGCCGGAATGCAGACGCAGGCCGGTTTGATTTACGCGGTCATGGGTATCGGGTCAGCCGCAATGGCCCTGATGGTTGTCTTGATTCCCGAATCCGTGCGACTGTCGTGGCGCGTCATCATCGGCGGGGTCGGAATTGCGGCAGCGATGGGGGCAACAGCTGGGGCCTCGAGCATTATCCTGACTGCTCTCATGCTGCTCATTGCCGGACTCTTCGTGGGGCCCACAATGGTGACGGCCTTTTCATTGTCGGAACGCCTGGCTCCCCCACAAGGTGTTTCAGTGGCGATGACGTCGATGCA
The DNA here is from genome assembly GCF_030212035.1 of Pauljensenia sp. UMB10120. NCBI lineage: Bacteria > Bacillati > Actinomycetota > Actinomycetes > Actinomycetales > Actinomycetaceae > Pauljensenia > Pauljensenia sp. UMB10120. Next base: position 291,888 of record NZ_JASODH010000001.1, read on the forward strand.
GTCTTCGGTCACAATCGGCGTGTCCTGTGGATCAGCCGCGGGTGGCATGGTGGCGTCTTCGTCCGGTGCGCCGTGGGCGTATGCGATCGCAGTGTGCGCCGGACTTGTTATCGCACTCACGGGTGAGATTTTGCGTCGCGCAGGAAGCCGTGGTCCCGCACGGCTCCAATCACAGGTAGGATAGGACCGTTATGGCAAAGGAAAACGCACCCCAGGAAAAGAAGCGTCGGTGGTATCAGAACTTCGCTGACGCTTATAAGATCACTGCGCGCTCATATCCGTGGATCGGATGGGTGATGATCGGTGGTTCCATCGTTCTCATCGCTCTTGGCATCCTCCTCGGATTCCTCACCAACTCATGGTTCATGTGGATCTTGACGGGAGTCATGTTGGCACTGCTGCTGTGCATGGGTCTGCTCGCCGCACTTGTGCGCCGCGCAATGTATCAGCAGATCGACGGCACGATCGGATCCGTGTATGCGGTTATCAGTCAGATCAAGCGCGGGTGGATTGTCAGCGAAGAGCCTGTTGCAGCGAATCGCCATCAGGATCTGGTGTGGCGCCTTGTCGGCAGGCCCGGTGTGGTTTTCATTTCCGAGGGACCCTCCTCGCGTGTGCGCCCGATGTTGAATCAGGAGCGTCGCAACACGCAGCGTGTCGCCCAGAACGTTCCGATTCACCTGATTGAGGTGGGCCATGGTGATGGACAGATCACCCTCGGGCAGCTTGACCGTCGTATCCGGAAGCTCAAGAAGACGCTGACTCGTGAGGAAGTTCCTGCGATCTCTCAGCGGTTGACAGCGTTGGAGAACAAGACGCACCAACGCGTTCCTCGCAGCATTGATCCCATGAAGGCGCGCCCGTCGCGTCGTGCCCTGCGTGGCCACTGACCATGTCTGAGCGGCGATGCCGCCGCGCCGGTCGCTTCACATATTGAGACGGCGACACATAACTATACTTTTATGCGCATACTCGTATATGTTGGTCGACGTGGAGAAATAGTTCCTTCGCGTTGCTCGCATATTGGAGGAAATCATGCGTAAGTTTACTGTCGTCACTGCAATTGCTGCCCTGACCGCCTGTGGCCTGGCCGCGTGCTCTGATCCCGATGACGTCCCTGCCGATCAGTCGAATGCCGGCGCATCATCCGGAGCACAATCAGCGACCTCATCTGCCGACAATCCAATGGCATCCACGGGGATCACCCCCTTCGATACCAGCCAGATTCCAGTCCAGGATGATATCGCTGCCCTCGTTCCACAGGAAATCAAGGATCGTGACGTCCTGCGAAATGGTGCCTCCACGGACTACGCGCCGGCGGAATTCCGCGGTGACGATGGTCAGACCCCTGTTGGCTACGAAGTTGACCTGGTGCGCGGCCTCGCACAGGTGCTGGGTCTGTCGGAAGGCACCACCACGCACGCCGAGTTCCCCACGATCATTCCGGCACTGGGCACCAAGTTTGACATCGGCATGTCAGCGTTCACGATTACTCCAGAACGTGAGAAAGAAACCAACTTCGTTCAGTTCATCGAGGTTGGTTCCGCATACGCCGTATCGACAGGCAACCCGAAGAACTTCGACCCCGCTGACCCCTGTGGCGCCACCCTCGGCGTTCAGAACGGCACGTTCCAGCACGAGTACGCCAACGAGCTGTCCGCAAAGTGTGAAGCCGACGGCAAACCCGCCATTCAGGTCATGCCGATGGATCTGCAGACTGACGTCGCCACGAAGGTTGTGGGTGGACAGTACGACGCAACCCTGGCAGATTCCACAGTGATCAGCTACACGGTCAAGCTCACCCAGGGACAGCTCGAACAGGTTGGAGACGTCATCGAAGCAGCCCCACAGGGCGTTGCGGTTTCCACGTCTGATCAGGCTCTGACAGATGCCCTTGCCAAGGCCATGCAGTACCTGATGGACAGCGGATACCTAGAGAAAATCCTCGCGCCCTACGGCGCGGACTCCTCCGCCCTCGACACGGCCACTGTCAATCCGCCGGTTGAGTGACCTGTCGGTTAACCAGAGAAAGAGTGACCAGTGCCGAAGCAAGACATTCGTAACGGCGTTGAGATTATTCACGCCAAACCCGTGCCACGTATCGGTCGGCTCGTGTCGGCTGCGATTGTCGCCGTGCTTGTCGCCATGGCGATCAACACGCTGCTGACCAACCCGAACTTCCGGTGGGACGTTGTGTGGCAATGGCTGTTCTCACGCACCATTGTCAGCGGCGTGATGTACACGATCCTCCTGACGATCGTCGCCATGATCCTCGGCACGGTCCTCGCGGTGACGATGGCAATTATGCGTCAGTCGCCCAACCCGATCCTGCGGTGGGTCGCCACGTTCTACATCTGGTTCTTCCGCGGCACACCAATCTACACGCAGCTCATCTTCTGGTCTCTGCTTCCAACCCTCTACCCTCAGCTCTCACTTGGTATTCCCTTTGGCCCCGAGTTCGTCACCTTCGACACCGCTCAGGTTTTCACGCCGTTTTGGATGGCGTTCATTGGCCTGGGACTCAACGAGGGTGCCTACCTGGCTGAAATTATCCGCGCAGGTCTGCTGTCCGTTGATAAGGGACAGGAAGAAGCAGCGACCGCGCTCGGTATGCATCGCGGTCTGATCCTGCGTCGCATTATCCTGCCGCAGGCAATGCGCGTGATTGTCCCGCCGATCGGGAATGAGACGATCTCGATGCTCAAGACCACCTCTCTGGTTGCCGCCATTCCGTTCACTCTGGAATTGACGTTCGTGGCGCGCACCAAGGGGCAGGCGCTGTTCGTGCCGATCCCCCTGCTGATCGCGGCCGCACTGTGGTATCTGGCGATCACCTCGCTGTTGATGGTCATTCAGTACTTCATTGAGCAGCACTATGGGCGTGGCTTTACCTCTGACCGCCCGGAAGGCACGACCGGCACTTCCTCGCACAAGACGGGACGCCAGAGCGCCATCAATTCCTCTCACACCACGAAAAACGATCCATTTATCGAGGTCACACCATGAGCTCTTCACTTGCCCCGATGGTCTCCGTGCAGGCAGTTCACAAGTTCTTCGGTGATCTTCATGTATTACGCGGCATCGACCTGACGGTACGCAGCGGCGAGGTGTGCGTGATCCTGGGGCCGTCCGGTTCAGGAAAATCAACCCTCCTGCGCTGCATTAACCAGTTGGAACGTATCAGCGCAGGCAGGATTTATGTTGAAGGCGACCTGATTGGGTACCGCGAAACCACTGACTCATCTGGTCAGCCTGTTCTGCATGACCTGCCCGACAAGGTCATCGCTCAGCAACGCTCTCGCATTGGCATGGTGTTTCAGCGTTTCAACCTGTTCCCCCATATGACCGCCCTCGAAAATGTGATGGAAGCACCTGTGCACGTCAAGGGCGTCAAGGAAAAAGAGGCGCAGAAAACGGCGCTGTCGCTGCTGGATCGTGTCGGTCTGGCTGACCGTGCTCAGCACTATCCTTCGCAGCTGTCCGGTGGCCAGCAGCAGCGTGTTGCCATTGCGCGCGCACTTGCCATGGACCCGGAGCTGTTGTTGTTCGATGAGCCGACGTCAGCCCTCGACCCTGAGTTGGTTGACGAAGTGCTCGGCGTGATGAAAGATCTGGCCCGCTCCGGCATGACGATGGTGGCTGTCACGCACGAGGTTGGGTTTGCGCGCGAAGTGGCCGACCAGGTCGTGTTCATGGATGAGGGTGTGATTGTGGAGGCGGGGAAGCCTTCCGACGTCATCGAGCATCCCACGCGCGAACGCACCAAGGCGTTCTTCTCGAAGGTTCTCTAAGCACTCAGTTCTGATCGCACCAGTGGAATCTCGCCGTCGGGCACGGGCCATTGGCCGATCGGACGGTCGTTCCATGTGCGCGCAACCCACTGGCCGCCTTCACGATCGAGCACCGTGGTGCCGGTGTTGCGCATCGGATTGGTTACCGTCATGCGCGCATCCGCATTCGAGGCAAGCACGGGTGTGATTGTGCGCAAAATAGCGCCATGCGCGACAAGTGCGACGACTCCGTCCTTGTGCTCCTCGGCCCACTGTTCAATTTCTCCGATGACGGGACGCACCCGTGCCAGCACTTCATGCCCGTTTTGCGCACCCGGCATTCTGGCATCCAGATTGCCCTGAGCCCAGTGGACGATGGTGCGCACGTACGTCATTTCCGAGGCGCGGTCCACCGCCATTTCACCGTCGCCTGTCTCAATTTCACGGATGCCGGGTCGAATCCACACGTGTGGGTTGAAGCGGGCGATCAGCGGTGCTGCTGTTTGCCGCGTTCGGATCAAAGGTGAGACGACCACCAGGCCTGGTGCCGGTGCAATATCGTTTTCCCACCGCGCTGCCAGCGATTCGGCCTGTTTACGTCCTCGCTTGTCGAGGGGTGCGCCGGGACGGCCCGTATCCAGTGCGTGTGATCGATTGGCGGCGGTTTGTCCGTGCCGGACAAGAACAAGTTTCATTTCCTACTTCCTCAAGATGCCATTCACCGTGAGTCTGACCAGAAGAGCCGTTCCATCACATCCCGTGAACGCCGGGCCGCACGCAGCCAGTCCTCTTCCAGGGCGTGATAGCCGCCTGCCCCATATCCTAACAAGTGCGCCAGCGAAGCCAGTTTCGCACCCGAGCGCGCCAGCACGTCGATTTTGACCCCGGATGTGCGCCCGGTTGCCAGCACGTTTCCCGTACGGATGCGTCGAGCTAAACTCCACGCGCGATCCAGGTCATCAGCGTCCTCTCCGCTGATCAGGTTGCTGTGTCGTAGGACCGCCAGCGCGCGCTGCGTGGAAGTGGTGCGCAGCTCCTCACAGCTGTGAACGTGACGCATCTGCATGAGCTGCACGACCCACTCCACGTCGCTCATTCCCCCCACGCCAAGTTTGACATGCCGCGTCGGCTCAATGCCACGAGGCAGTCGCTCGCGTTCCATTCGAGCTTTCAGCAGGCGAATCTGCTGGATATCAGCGTCCGAGGGTGACTGATCGTAGCGGATCGGATCAATGGCGGCAAAGAAGTCGGCCAGCAGCTCCCCGTCACCTGCTGCGGGTCTGGCTCGTAACAGTGCCTGACGTTCCCATACTGATCCCCACCGCTGGTAATACTCCTCATAGGAGCTCACCGTGCGCGAAACTGGCCCGGATTTTCCTTCCGGTCGCAGATCCATATCCACGCTCAGCCCCGATCCCTCGTGGACAGAGCTGAGCAGCTTTTTCACGCGCATGGTGATGTCAACGGCGGCACCGGCGTCCCCCTCGTGAACGGCAATAATGTCGGCGTCGGACATCAGCGAAGATTCGCGTCCGCCGTATGAACCCATCGCAACAAAAGCCAGGCGTGGCGGCTGCGCGTCTGCGTGCTCACTGCTCCACTGGCGAGTCGCGATAGTCAGTGCGCCATGAAGCGCCACATCCGAAGCGTCCGCAATGGCGGTTCGCACAGGGGCAACATGTGCCAGTGCATCTCCCAGGGCTGCGCGCGTCACTTCACGTACACGTACCGCCTGCACGCGCCACATGGCCTGTTCAGTGTCGCTGTGTCGCGAGATAAGCGCGTCCACCTCGTTGATCAGGCGCTGACGGTCGCGCGCTTTGAGCTGCTCATCACCGTCAAGCCACTGCACTGCTTCAGGCAACTCAGCAAGAGCGGAGGCAACCCAGCGTGAGGACGGCAAGAGTTCGCACAGTCGTGAGGCCGCCAGACCTGAATCGCGCAGAAGCGACAGGTACCAATGCGAATCGCCGATGCGTTCGGACAGGGTACGGAAGTTCAACAGCCCGAGGTCAGGGTCAGCTCCGTGCCCAAGCCACGTCATAAAGACAGGCAACAGGTGGCGTTGAATGGTGGCACGGCGTGACGTGCCGTGTGTCAGAGCTTTGATATGACCGAGCGCTCCGGCAGGATCCAGATACCCCAGCGCCGCCAAACGAGCCTTGGCAGCCTCCAGATCCAGCGCGGCTTCGTCGGGAGCCAGGCGGGCGGTGGCCGCAATAATCGGCCGGTAGAACATATCGTCATACAGCTTGCGGACGCGCTCACGCACGCCGTCCACGGTGTCGATGAGGTTTTCCGCGCTCATGAGCTCCGGCCCCAACGCTCGGGCAATACGCCGCAGTTCGTGTCCTGATGAGGGGATCATGTGTGTTCTGCGCATGCGTGCCAGCTGGGCCCGGTGCTCAACAGTGCGCAGGAAGCAGTAGCAGTGCGTCAGGTCGCGCGCATCCGTTCGGGCAACATATCCTCCGTCGGACAGTGCCCGGATTGCTCCGACGGTGTCGGCAATACGGATCGATTCGTCTGTGCGCCCGTGAACAAGCTGGAGCAGCTGAATCGTAAATTCGACGTCCCGAAGTCCTCCGGCACCGAGTTTAAGTTCCCGGTCGCTGTCCGCAGCCGGGACCAGGGCTTCGGCGCGTTGCCTCAAGGTGCGGGCGTTGTCCACGAACCCTTCGCGGTCCGCGGCGGACCACACAAATGGAGTAATCGCGTCAATGAAGTCTTGTCCGACATGACGATCCCCTGCCACCGGGCGCGCTTTGAGCAGTGCCTGGAACTCCCAGGTGTGCGCCCAGGACTGGTAGTAGGCGACGTAGGATTCGACGGTTCTGACCAGCGCGCCGTCACGGCCTTCCGGCCGCAGCGTGGCGTCAACTGCCCACAGCGGTGGCTCACTGCCCGCACCAGAACACGCCTGAGCGGTCATCGCTGCCAGCCGCGTGGCGATTTCAATAACGCTGCGCTCTGACTGGCCTTCCTGCACGCCCACCACGTACATGACGTCAACGTCGGAAATATAGTTCAGTTCACGCGCCCCCGTCTTACCCATAGCGATGATCGCGAACTTGACGGTGTGATCGGGGTCGATCTGGCGCCGTGCCAGCAACAGGGCACCTTCCAACGCCGCGTCAGCAGCATCGGTCAGCCGTGCAGCCACCTCAGGCAAGTGCCCAACCGGGTCGGAGTCCGTCAGGTCAGTGGCGGCAATCGAAATCAACACGTTTCTGTACGCTCGTCGCAGGTCATCTGCTGTTGCGGTGGCCGAGGCAAGAGCGTCGAGGATGACCTGGCGAGCATCACATGCCTCGACCCACACCGCGTCAATGGCGTCAGAGTGGGCAACAATAAAATCGCCGAGGGGACGCGATGCGCCCATCACGGCGGCAAGCTGGCGCGCCGCACCGTGGTTGAGTACGTGGCGCAGAGCATTCGGGTCCGCTTCGTGCAGTCGCACGAGCTGGAGGGCAACCAGGTCTGGATCGGCACTGGTCTGAGCTGCCCGCATCCAGATGTCGGCACTGTCAGGAAGCTGACTGAAATAGTCCGCGCTGGTGCGGGCATCGTGAAAGCCTGCACTGCGCAGGTGCGCTTCAATGCGCTCGCTGCGCATCAATTGGCCTTAATGAATTGTCTGATTTCCTGGGGCGTGATCTGGTGGCGGTACTCAGCCCATTCCTTGAACTTGTTGCGCAGCACGTAGTCGAAGACTTCTTCACCCAGGGTCTGAGCAACAAGATCGGAATTCTTCATACATTCCAGGGCGCTGTGCAAGGAGGCGGGCAGGGAATCGATGCCAAGAACCTGACGTTCGTGTTCGGACAGGTCCCACACGTTGTCCTCAGCTTCAGGCATGAGCTCCATCTTCTTGTCAATGCCATCCAAGCCTGCGGAGATGAGCACTGACAGCGCAAGGTAGGGGTTGCACGCCGGATCAAGTGCGCGGTATTCAATCCGCGCTGAGCGCCGTTTATCCGGCTTATACAGTGGCACACGAACCAGTGCCGATGAATTGTTGTGACCCCAGCACACGTAGCAGGGAGCTTCTCCCCCGCCCCACAAACGTTTGAACGAGTTGACGTGCTGATTGGTGATCGCGCTGATTTCGCGGGCATGCGCCAGCAGTCCGGCGATGAAGTGGCGTCCGGTAGCTGACAGCTGATACGTGCCGGCCGGATCGTAAAATGCGTTGTGGTCACCTTCGAACAGTGACAGGTGGGTGTGCATGCCTGAGCCGGGGTAATCGGCAAACGGCTTAGGCATAAACGTGGCGACGACGTCCTCGCTCAGTGCCACGTATTCAATGAGCGTGCGGGCGGTAATGATGTTGTCGGCTGCCCGAACCGCATCGACTGCCCGCAGGTCAACTTCGTTTTGCCCAGGGCCGCCCTCGTGGTGGGACAGTTCGACGGCGATGTCCATGCTTTCGAGCATGTGAACCAGGCGACGACGAAAATCGTGGGCAATGGATCGCGTGACATGGTCGAAATAGCCGGCACCGTCAATGGGAACGAGGTGATCGGGGGTTGCAGGCTTATGCAGCAGGTAGAACTCGATCTCGGGATGCACCATCACGGTGAATCCCATGTCGGTTGCACGCTGCACAGTACGTTCCAGCGTTCCTCGCGGATCGGATCGGGCCTGCTCACCGTCGGGGGTGAGGACATCGCACAACATGCGTGCAACTTTGTCGTCCTCACTACCCCACGGTAAAACCTGGAAGGTGCTGGGATCTGGTTTCAGGAGCATGTCCGACTCATGGACGCGTGTCAGCCCCTCGATCGAGGAACCGTCAAAGCCGATACCTTCGCTGAGCGCATCCTCCAATTCACCTGGATCAATGGCCAGCGATTTGAGTACGCCGGCCACATCCGTGAACCACAGGCGGATAAAGCGAATTTCCTGATCGGCAACTTCACGCATCACCGAGTCGGACAACTGATCCATCTATTTCTCATTCTCCTCTGGAGGCAGCTCCACATCTTCGATCGGCTCAATCAGGTCTTTGAGCTTTTCGGAGGGGCGGGCCTGCGTTGGCTCATCGAGGACGCTCGGCCCTTTGGGACGGGTGTCTACAATCGGTGCCTGGCTTGAGTGCCTCACAGGGGTGGGCGGCATGGTCGGCTTAGCCGGCCCGGATTCTCCATCCGTTCCCCCACCTGAAAAGCCTTTCGCCACAGCGTCGAGGGCGGCTGTCAGCTCAGTTGGCACAACCCAGACCTTCGATGCTTCACCTTCAGCGATACGCGGCAGCATCTGCAGGTACTGGTAGGACAGAAGATCCGGGGTCGGCTTGCCGGCGTGAATGGCGTTGAACACGGTCTGGATGGCCTCGGATTCACCGCGAGCTTTCGTCACTGCGGCCTGTGCGGCACCTTCAGCGCGCAGAATCTGGGACTGCTTGTCACCTTCAGACTTGAGGATCTGAGACTGGCGCACACCTTCAGCAGTCAAAATGGCGGCACGCTTGTCGCGCTCAGCGCGCAGCTGCTGCTCCATCGCGTTCTGAATGGACGGCGGCGGATCGATGGCCTTGAGCTCGACTCGATTCACGCGAATACCCCAGCGGCCGGTTGCCTCGTCCAGGACGCCGCGCAGCTGAGAGTTGATCTGGTCGCGGCTGGTCAGTGTTTGCTCGAGGTCCATTGAGCCGATCACGTTACGCAGCGTCGTGACGGTGAGCTGCTCGATAGCCTGAATGTAGTTCGCGATTTCGTAGGTCGCGCTACGCGGATCGTTGACCTGGTAGTAAATGACCGAATCGATGGAGACCACAACGTTGTCAGCGGTAATGACAGGTTGGGGTGGAAACGACTGGACCTGTTCACGCAGGTCAACCTTGCTTGCGATGCGATCAAGGAAAGGTACCAGGACGTGAAGTCCGGCGTAGAGCACCGACTGGAACTTACCGAGACGTTCCACCACCAGGGCCCGCGACTGCGGGACCACCTGGATTGACTTGGCTACGGTGACGACAACGAACAGCACGATGAGGAAGATCAGCGCCATTCCGATTGTCTGCCCGAATGAGTTAAACATTATGACAGCCTCTCACTGCATAGGGGGTTCGTTACGTTCAATAATGGCTGTTGCCCCATCGATGCGGACAACGTGCGCGTGGACGCCGGCGGGGATTTCCCGCCCATCCGCCGAGCGCGCGCTCCACGTATCGCCGGCAACTTTGGCACGCCCGTCGATTCTGTTGACTCGAGTAAGCGTGAGGGCGTCTGTTCCAATCAGCCCTTGTGCATTGGTTCGAATATTCGGGTTCGTGCGTGTCAGATGCGCCTTAGCCCATGGACGAACGAGAAGGAGAAGAAGCAGGCTGGCGACCGCAAACACGGCCACCTGCACGCCTGTTCCCCCTCCGGCAGCGCTGGCAATTCCGCCTGCAAGTGCCGAAATAGCCAGCATGAGGAAGAAGAGGTCGAGTGACAGCATCTCGACGATGCCCAAGCCTAGTGCGATGAGAAGCCACCAATAAAAGACCACTGTTTCCTCCGTTTCAGTGTCGACGGGAACTGTCGGGTTTCCGGTCCCTGTTCATACGCGCCCACCAGCGCCCGTCACCGTGACCGACCTCCAGCGGCAGATCGAATGCCGTCGACAGGGTCTCACTGGTCAAAGTCTGTTCAATTGGCCCGCTCGCAACGATGTGGCCCTGTGACATCACCACGCCGTGCGTGAAGCCGGGTGCAATTTCTTCAATCTGGTGGGTAACCAGCAGCAGTTGCGGTGAACGAGCATCCCCGCTCAGCTCCGTCAGCGCCTCCACCAACAGTTCACGCGCCCCCAGATCAAGTCCGGCACTCGGTTCGTCAAGTATCAGAATTTCCGGGTCCGCCATGAGTGCGCGAGCCAGTGCGACGCGTTGGCGCTCCCCTTCTGACAGCGTTCCGAAACGGCGCTCCGCCAGGTGCGAGACGCCGAACAGGTGCAGCAGGTTATCTGCGCGCCCCTCGTCCTCAGTGTCGTACTGTTCGCCGTAGGTAATCGACCTGCCCCATGCTGCGGTCATCACCGCCATGCGCACCGGCATGGACACTGAGATTCGTGCCGTCAGTGACTGTGAAGCAAAGCCGATGCGCGCGGACAATTCCCCGGGGTCGGCTTCTTCGATCGGCGTGCCCAGAATGGTCACGGAACCGCTGGTTGCGCGCTCGCGCCCACTAATCAGTCGGATCAAGCTGGTTTTGCCTGCACCGTTCGGGCCAACAATGACCCAGTGTTCACCGCGATGCGTCGACAGCGTCAGGGAATCAACAAGGTGGGATCCGCCGCGCTCAAGCGTGACGTCGTGTAGATCAACAACGTTCTCCATGTCTTCAGTGTAGCCAGAACCTTGCCTCATCAGCCCACCAGCGCGCGATAAAGGTCGAGTGTCTGCTGGCCGATTGTGTCCCACGAAAATTCAGTGCGCGCCCGCTCCAGGCCGGCTTTGCCCATCTGACGCGCCTGCCCTGGATCAGCCAGCACGGCAGTGATGCGTTCAGCCATCGCAGATTCGAACGCTTCTGGATCAATGGGGGTTCCGGTTCCGTCAGTCTTCTGCTCGATGGGAACAAGGTAGCCGGTTTCTCCCTCGACAATAACGTCGGGAATTCCGCCGGTGCGTGTGCCCACCACCGGCAACTCCATCGCCATAGCCTCCAGGTTCACGATGCCCAGCGGCTCGTACACAGACGGAGTGATGAAGACGGTCGCCACGTCCAGGATTGCACACAGATCGGCTCGCGGCAGCATCTGGGAGATGAGCACGACCCCGTCTCTGTCGGCCGCCAGTTCCTTGACCAACGTGTCGACCTCAGCGGCGATTTCCTTGGTGTCCGGCGCTCCTGCACACAGCACGATTTGAGCATCTCGTGGAAGCTGGCGAGCTGCGCGCAGGAAGTACGGCAGACCTTTCTGACGGGTAATCCGCCCAACGAAGACCACTGTGGGCCGGTCAGGATCAATACCGAATTCCTTGAGCACGCGCGCCTGGTTGGCTTTCTCATCCTCGGTGGAGGGTTTGCGCCACTCATTCAGATCGATACCGTTAAAGATGACGTGAACCCTGTCCTCTTCGACACTGGGATACGAGCGCAGGATGTCATCTTTCATCCCGTTGGACACCGCAATGATCGCGTCAGCATTCTCGTAGGCGATGCGCTCAGCGAAGCTGGACAGACGGTAGCCACCGCCCAGCTGCTCGGCCTTCCACGGGCGCAACGGTTCGAGCGAGTGTGCGGAAACAACGTGAGGGACGTCGTACAGCAACTTCGACACATATCCGGCAAAGTTGGCGTACCACGTGTGCGAATGCACCAGGTCAGTTCCGTCGGTGTGGGCCGCCATCTGCAGATCCACCCCGAGTGTGCGCAACGCTGCATTTGCGCCGTCCAGTTCGGCAAGTTCGTCGTATCCCCGCACACCGTCGAGGGCACCCTCGTCCCCCGGCTTCCTGGGACCATCGAATGCGTGAACCCGAATGTCAGGACCTAGGCTTCGCAATACGCGAGCCAGTTCAGTCACGTGAACACCCGCACCGCCGTAGACGTGCGGCGGATATTCACGTGTCAATAAATCTATACGCATGGCTGCCTCCTACTGAGAGCTTATCGAACAGCAGCGCATCTCGTGTCGTTTGCGCACATTCACGCTGATTATTGCCTACCCTTGAGACATGGCAAAAAAACATGTCCTAGCAATCGTTCTTGCGGGTGGCGAAGGCAAGCGTCTCATGCCCTTGACCATGGATCGAGCCAAGCCTGCAGTACCTTTTGGTGGAAACTACCGACTGATTGACTTCGCGCTGTCCAATATCGTCAACTCCGGCTACATGCGTGTCGTCGTGCTCACCCAATACAAGTCGCATTCGCTGGACCGACATGTTACAAAGACGTGGTATATGTCGCCGTTGCTGGGTAACTTCATTGCTCCCGTACCGGCGCAGCAACGACGGGGACCGCACTGGTACCTGGGCAGTGCCGACGCGATCTACCAGTCCCTGAACGTCATTGAGGACGAGCACCCTGACTACATGGTGATCATCGGTGCCGACAACATCTACCGCATGGACTTTTCTCAGATGGTGGAGCACCACATTGAGTCCGGTCTTCCGGCAACTGTGGCAGGCATCCGCCAACCGGTTGAACTCGCCCCCGCTCTGGGCGTCATCGACGCCGAAGGCGGCGTGGTGAAGAACTTCCTCGAGAAGCCGCAAAACGCTGAGGGTCTGCCGGATGATCCGTCCAAAGTGCTCGCATCTATGGGTAACTACGTGTTCGATACGGACGCCCTCGTCGCCGCACTTCGTGCAGACGCGGAAAACGAGGATTCAAATCACGACATGGGTGGCAATATCATTCCGTGGTTCGTCGAACGTCAGCAGTGCGGTGTCTACGATTTCAAGGACAACATCGTGCCCGGGTCCACAGAGAGGGACCGCGACTACTGGCGCGATGTCGGCACACTGGACGCGTACTACGACGCGAATATGGACCTGATCAGCGTCCACCCGATCTTCAACCTCTATAACCGCGACTGGCCGACGATGACCCTCATCGATGGCTCCTTGCCGCCGGCAAAGTTCGTCTACGGCGATGAGCATTCGCGTATGGGGCACGCCATCGACTCGTTTGTCTCCCCCGGCTCGATTGTTTCGGGCGGCGAGGTTTACCATTCGATCATTTCGCCTGGCGTGTACGTGCACTCGTGGGCTCAGGTCACTGACTCGGTCGTCATGGGCAACACCCGCGTGGGTCGCCACTCCATCGTCTCCAAGACGATCCTGGATAAGGACGTCGTCGTGGAAGAAGGAGCGACGGTCGGTGTGGACCTGGAACATGATCGCGCTCGCGGTTTCACCGTCACCGAGTCCGGCATCACCGTCGTCCCCAAGGGTATGGTGGTGACTAAGTGAGCCAACGGGCTGGCGCAGCACTTTGCGTCATTGCCCCGCATGACGTCGCAAGTTTTCCGTACGAGGCTCCGGCAGTTCGCGCACTGGCAGATTTTGCCGGTGTGCGCCGTTCAAAAATACATGTGCGAGCATTGCCGTTCGTGGCGAACCCGATTGGCGGGGACGTCCCTGCGTGCGTGGTGGCCTGCGTGCGCGAGGGTGATGACGGTGTGGGCATGCTGGATCTTGACGGTGCGCACGCCGCGTTGTCACGGTGGGGAGATGTTCTGGTCGTCCCTGTTTCTGTTCGTGAAGAAGGCGGGCCAGCGCTGATCGTCACCGACGTGGATTCAACGCTGATCGCTCAGGAAGTGATCGAAGAACTTGCCGAGTGGGCGGGTACGCGTCAGGAAGTGGCGGCAGTGACCGCGCGGGCAATGAACGGTGAGATCGATTTTGCGCAGTCCTTGCGAGAGCGGGTCGCCACACTTGCCGGCGTCCCTGAGACCGTGTTCCGCCACGTTACCCGCTCCCTCACCGTCACTCCCGGCGCCAAGCAACTCATCAAAAGTGTCCACTCCGTTTCCGGCGGTGCCTTTGGTGTGGTCTCCGGCGGGTTCGAGGAAGTCGTCGGTCCATTGGCAACGCGACTGAGCATCGATTTTTACTGTGCGAACCGACTGGAAGTGCGTGACGGGCACCTGACTGGCCACGTCCTCGGAGAGATCGTGACATCGCACGTGAAGGTCCGTAAGCTCACTGAATGGGCAGCTCAGCTGGGAGTATCCCCCTCGCGGTGCGTTGCCATTGGTGATGGCGCGAACGACATCCCCATGATGCAGGCCGCAGGATGGGGCGTCGCTTTTTGCGCCAAGTCCGCTGTCCGCGACGCGATTCCCAATTCTCTGGCCGTGCGTCGCCTCGACGCGCTCGTCGCTGCCCTGTTCTAGGTTCGGCTACTTCCAGTCGACGCCTTCTGAACGGTGCCAGGTGAGCCGCTTGGCATCCCACAGTTCCGTGAGCGAGGTGACGCGCCGGGAGAATTCCTCCCACTTGTCGTCACCACTGCCGGTCCATGCGACCTCAGCAATGGCAGTCAGACGCGGCAGGAGCTTCTCAAAGAGCTGTTCACGCGTGCGGATGTACTCTGCCCACACGCATGCTTCAACACCGATCACCGCCCGCGGATCCAGCCCTTCGAGCGCGGTGCGCGGATTCCACTCCAGCGCTGTCCGGAACGGTAGAGGCCCGGCCCAGTCCTGGCCCCACGGCTCATCGGCATTCTCTTTCATATCCAGATATGATTTCTGTCCAGGCGACACGATGACGCGTGCACCGCGCTCAACGCCCGCCAGCACGCCCTCAGTATGATTGTTGGTGGTATCCCACAGCTGCACGATGTCGCCCTCGTGTGCCATTGCGCCCGCTTCCTGCCACATGATCGCCCGCCTGCCGCATGCGTGAACGCGTTCCACCGCCATTGTGACCAGGGCGCGGAACTCGTCGTGAGGTGTGGAATGGCTTTCGTCGCCGCCGATATGCATACCGAGCGGCGAGTCAGCTGCCAGCTGTCCGATCACTTCGTCCATGAAGCGTTCGGTGTCGGCTGCCTGCGTGCTCAGCGTCGACATTCCCACGTCGATACCTTCGTAGACATCCCGCGCCTGACTGTCGGGATTCAGACCCGGCATCGCGTGCAGTGCGGCGTTGGTGTGTCCCGGCATATCAACCTCAGGCACCACGTCAACTCCGCGGGCACTCGCGTAGCGTCGCAGGTCGTTGTACTGCTCGACAGTCAGGTATCCGCCACCTTCGCCATTCACGGCACTCTGTGATGATTTTTCCGTCAGTTCGGGAAGAGCGGGAATTTCGACTCGCCACCCCTGGTCGTCACTCACGTGCAGGTGAAGGACGTTCAGTGACAGGCTTGCCATCAAATCGACGATCTCCTTGAGGACATCGAGGGAAAAGAAGTGGCGTACAGTGTCGATCATGAGGCCGCGCCATTCGAATTCGGGCCAGTCCACAATCGTTCCGCTCAGCGCAGCTCCGCCTCTCTTGAGCTGATTCAGTGTGCGGCTGGCGCGCACCACACCAACCTCGGTGATGGCCCGAATATGAGTGCCGTCCTCACCGATCGTCAGGGCGTACGCCTCCTTTTCCTGGAATGGCTCCAGTGCCGTGTCAATACCCAGTTGCGTCGCGTCCTGAACCAGTTTCGTCGTGACAGGTGAGAACCGTCCTGCACCCTCGGACATATCGGCATGTCGGACAGTGGGAATTACGGGCAAATACATGACATTCTCCTCAGTGGCTGATGTGGTGGCTACTTTACCCGACGGATGACTCGTCAAGCTCGATCATGGTCCCATCCCACCCGTCTTTCCATTGACGAGCCATCGCGACCAGGTCACGTGGATAGACTTCCGCTCTTCGGGCTTCGACCTCAAGATCGTCCAAGTCCCACCACGTCATCGTATCGAGCACGCTGCGCTCCAGTTCAGTCCAGCCGTCCCAGTTCAACTCTGTGCGGTGCACGTGCGCAACGAAGAACCATTCCTCCTGGCGCGCTGTCACGTTGAGAAAATCGAACAGCGCGCGCCGATGCAGGACAGGGCCGACAAGACGAGTCGGATCCAGGGCGATCCCCGTCTCTTCACGAATTTCGCGCACCGCCGTCTGCTGCAGTGTTTCGCCTTCTTCCTGCCCGCCTCCTGTGGTGAACCACCAGGAGCGTGTGACATTTTCTGAATCGTGTCCGCGCACGAGGAGTAGCTTGCCGTCCTCGTCGAATACGGCTACGCGGGCAGCGCGTCGGAACGGTATGCCGTCTTGGTCTGGAATCCATTCCGGTCCAAGGTCACTCACTCGTTATCGTCCAATCTGCCTGTTGGCGTGAGCACTGCGCGTGCGCGTCAGGAACACGTCTCGGGACGCGATCAACTGCTGCAGCATGTCCTGATCCTGTGCCACGCGATCTGCGTGCCTGCCCGCCTTACGGTGGATCATTTCATCCATTCCCAATGCGGCAGCCAGTCGCTGGAAATTCTTCATGGCGCGTTTGGCAGCGCGACCGCCCTGAGCTGCCCACCTAACGGCTGAACGGCGGGCACCGCGGTTGACCACCATTGTCACTTCGCCCGGCAGGATCCATCCGGTACGCACATAGGGCTCCAACCCGTTGGCAATGGTGCGCGCCTGCCGCGCGGACATGACCAGCAGCGCGACGATCCACGCGATGAAAATCGGGACCTCGACGAAGAGGTAAAACACGAACCACCGTTCCATCGACGTGCTGGCCAGGTAGTTCCACGATCCGTGGATGAGGACCGCGACGATCCACCCCAGCGGCAAGGTCCAGACCCATGCGAGACCCGACTTGTGGCGCACCACGCCCCACGCTGCCGCCAGCCCGATGAACGAGGTGGCCATCGGATGCAGGAACGGGCTCATGATGCCGCGCAGGAACCACGTGATCATCAGTTGGCCCTCTTCTGAGCTGCGCAGGAAGTACTGGATGTTCTCGATAAACGCGAAACCTGCGCCTGCCATTCCGGCGTAGACGATACCGTCAATCAGCGAGTTGATGCGGTGACGTCGCCAGGCCAGAACAAACACCACGCCCGCGCCCTTGAGGGTCTCTTCCACGATGGGTGCCACGATCGAGGCCGTAGCTACCATCGTCAGGCCTGAGTGCCCGGTGATCAACTGGATGTTCGTCTGCAGCGCAGTGTTGATCACCATCGCCACCACTGCTGCAGCTCCCGCTCCCCACACGAAGGTCACGAGCATCGCGACCCACGGTTCGGGTTCCCAGCGATCAATAAAACGCAGCACTGCGATGATGAATCCCAAGGGAATCAATGCCAGCACTCCGGTCAGAACTGTTGACGGTAAACCACCGGTGCGCACGTATCCGAACAGCGCAAAACCCAGTGCCGCCACGCCAACAATGGTGAAAATGATTTCAAACCACGCAATCGAGCGCTTGCGCGTGGGCGGAGACCACACGGGAGCGACTTCCTGCGGACTGGACACACCCGTTGCCGGCGCGCCTGCCGGGGCGTCAGCCCACTGATTCCCGCCGACGCGACCAATCCTGGCAAGGCGGTAGTCCTCGCCGGGACCTCCCCACTTCATACGTTGCTCGCTCACGGGTCTCACCGCCTTTAGTTACTGCGCGTCGTCGAAGTCGATGCTCGATGGCACTCGTGCATGGCCGTACAGGTGAGCGATGCGCACCAACGGATGAGCACGCAGTCGCCTAATTTGTGTCACGTCTAGATTATGCACTGAACGAGCCACATGCACGCGGTAGTGCGACGCGTCGAGAGCGCTGATCAGGTGTGCAGCATCGGCATCGTCACGCGCCTCGTCGCGCAGCTGGGGTGTCATGCACGCACGAATCTGTCGCGACAGGGCCGACTCGGCATTCAGACGTCTTGCAGCCATCTGCGCATCGCCGTCAGACAGTCCGTCAATGTCACGCTTGCGGTCGAAATCGTCATCCACCAGTGGGGTTCCGCTCAACGCCAGGCAGCGCGCGGCAGCATCGTCCAAGTCGGCGCTTCCCTGTCCTGCCAGTCCGCTGGCCGCCAGCAGCCCTGCATCGACGGCTCGTCTGATCAAATGCGTGTCGAGGGCGACTCGTGACATCGTCACGCGCCAATGCAACCTGTCCAGGCGCCCAGCCAACATGACGCACTGCCAGATCAATACCGCCACAACCACGATGACACCGGCCAGGAGGATCCACTGCCACAGGCTCATTGGTCGACCTCCCGCAGCCGTCCGCCACGCATGAGCGACAAGGCGTTCTGCCTGCCAGGATCTTCACGCGCCCCGGCCACAACGGTCTGGTACACAGCCATAATGCGATCAGTGACGGTCGACCAGTCATAGGCGGCTGATGCGGCCTGCCCTCGTACGGCAAGTTCGTCCAAAGCGTCCGCGTCGCTCAAGGCATTGACGAGGGCGTCCGCCAGTGCAGCCGAATCGCCGCTGTGGAACAACATTCCGGCGTCACCATTGTTGAGAACGGCTCGGAAGGCTTCGATATCGGATGCGACGACGGCACACCCTGCAGCCATCGCTTCGACCAGCACAATGCCGAAGGATTCTCCCCCTGTTTGCGGAGCAACATAGATTGTCGCGCCAGCCAGCAGTGATTCTTTTTCCTCGTCCGTAATTTCGCCCAGGAACTCCACTGAGTCTCCCAGGCCTTCCAGATCGGTTCGTATCTGGCCGGCATCGCCGCGTCCTGCGATCATAAAGCGCGCCCCGGGGACGTGTTCAAGCACTGTGCGGATCGCACCGGCAAAGATGCCCAGTCCTTTCCGCGGCTCATCGAGGCGTCCCAAGAAGACGACCACCGGCCTGTGCTGGGTGGCTTCCCACTGTGGCAGCGGCTGAGCGCGACGGAAGTTCTCCGTCTCAACGCCGTTGGGGATAATCACAGCGTCACCACCATGGTGTTCGATCAGGGTGCGGCGCGCTTCAGCCGACACTGCGATGCGCGCACTCAGGCGCTCCATGAGAGGGCGGATCATGCCCGCGGTGATTTCCCTGGCGTAGGAGCGCTCCATTGCTGAATGGAACGTTCCCACCATGGGCACATCCGCATTGATCAAGGCCAGGAAGGACACAGATGGCACCCCTGGTTCATGGATATGGACGACATCGAAGTCGCCCTCGTCGAGCCATTTCCTGGTGCGTTTGGCTGAACGTGGAGTAAATGAGAGGCGTGCGACGGACCCGTTGAAGGGGATCGGAATGGTCTCACCCGCGCCGACGGCCCAGCTCGGTAAGTCTGTGTCGTGTTTGGCCGGAGTCAGAACGGAGACGGTGTGGCCTCGGCGGATAAGCTCTTCAGCAAGGTCACGCACGTGGAACTGGACGCCTCCAGGCACGTCCCATGCGTAGGGGTTGACGATTCCGATTTTCACTGTGAGTCCTCGACGCGTCGGCGGGCCCTGGCCAGGCGTTCTGGATCGAGGTCGTCGACAAATAGCGGTTGCATCATGTGCCAGTGTGCCAGATGTTCACGAATCATAGGGACAAGCGCGTCGACCCACGCCTGGGTGTGTGTTTCCACACTGGTACGCGATTGGGTAGCGCCGGGATTGTCGATCACGTCGGAAATATCGATGCGGATGTGGCTACCTGTGGTGTGATAGATCATCGCGGCTGCCAGTGGGCGGTCCAGGCGCTGTGCCAAAGCTGCGGGGCCTGCTGCGACAAGTGCGCGGCGGCCTCCAAAATCAACGTCAACGCCTCTGCCTGAAATATCGCGGTCTGCCAGCAGCGGTACCAGAAGGTTGGCGCGTCCCTTCGCCTGGGCAGCGAGCTGGTGAAAGACGGATTCCTTCTTCCCCACCCCGATAATTTCCATACCGAGGTCTTCGCGCAGGTCGACAAATGCCTGGAACAATTCCGGTGGGTCGAGCTTTTCAGCCACGGTCAACACGGGAAGGCCGTTGCGGCACATCCATGCGCCGGCCAGGTCCCAGTTTCCGGCATGTGCGAGGGCGAGCACAACGGGGCCGTCAGCAGCCAGTTCGCGCAGCATGTCCATCCGCGGCACGTCCACCATGTCATCCAAGTTGCCGTCAATGAGGTGTGTGAGCGCGAATTGTTCGGCGTAGGTCTGCGCGCTCAGTCGGACGGCCTGGCGCACGTGGCTCGAAGGGAGCGAATGCCCGGCGACTCGCTCGTGGTTGGAGCGCAGCCGCGCCGTCACGTCTAGCGGGAGTGCGGCGACGATGTCACCTGCCGTTCGTGCCGCACCGAACAGAAGTGAGCGTGGCAGGCGCGGAGCGAGGCGAAATGCTGACAGCTGCCAGGCGTTACTCACCCGCGTCGCCTGCCTCGATCTGCTTCTTCGTGTACAGCACGCGCTGCGTCACCGTGATAAGCGAGGCGAATGCCACCCATATCAGTCCGATCGGGTAGAACCACGACCACAGGTTCCAATCGGTCAGGGCTGCGCACACCAGCGCGATGATGAGTCGGTCAGTGCGTTCAGCTATACCGACCGACGCGGTAATCCCCATAATTTCAGCCTTGGCACGGGCATAGGGAACGGCTGCCACGCCCACCATCGCGACCGTTCCGGCGATGATCGCGGTCGTGCGTTCAGGTGACGGCTCCAGGTGGAATACGGCATTGACCAGCAGCGCACCGAACACTGCCCCGTCACCGAGGCGGTCCATCGTCGAATCCAGGAACGCGCCAAACCGTGAGGTCTGTCCGCTGTAGCGTGCAAGCACTCCATCAACGGAATCACAAAACAGGATCACGCCGAGTATGACGCCAGCCTGCCAGACGTAGCCGCGTGCCAGCACCGCACAGGAAATCATGACGACCAGTGTCGTCGATGTTGCTGTCACCATATTCGGTGTGACGTGAAGGCGATGCAGAAGTTTGGCGAAAGGTGTGAAGATCGTCGTCGCCACCGACCTGCCATGATTACCGAGCATCTACTTGTCATCTCCCTGAGGCCACGCCTTGGCCAGACGCTGCCGCGCATCACCGAGCAGTTCGGGGAGTGCACGTGAGCGGGCCACGATCGGCAGAAAGTTTGAGTCTCCTCCCCATCGGGGCACCACGTGCTGATGCAGGTGCGCGGCGATTCCGGCTCCGGCAACCTGTCCCTGGTTCATGCCCAGGTTGAAGCCCTGCGCACCCGCCGTCTCACGTTCCACACGCATGGCCGTGGCGGTCAGCTCGCCCAGCTCGATGCGTTCCTCGTCCGTCAAATCCGTGTAGTCGGCAACGTGGCGGTACGGGCACACGAGCATGTGGCCGGAGTTGTAGGGGAACAGATTCATCAATACGAAGCAGGTGCGTCCGCGGTGAACGATCAGTGCCTCTTCATCTGTCTTGTCCGGCGCCGCGCAGAAGGGGCATTCTCCTGCTGACGAGTCCGCAGGCTTGTGATCTCCCTGGATGTAGACCCAGCGGTGGGGCGTCCACAGCCGGTCAAAGCCATCCAATTCACCGGCAAAATCGCCTGAGTCTTCCGCCTGCGGGTCACCCGGATGAGGCTGACCGTTCCTCATGTCGCTGCTCCCCTTTTCTACGCTTTGTCCTCGTTGTTGTGAGTCTCAATGTGGTGCACGATGCGTTCAACGGCTTCATCAACCGGAATGCCGTTATCCTGGCTTCCGTCACGGTAGCGGAACGAGACAGCGCCTGCTTCTTCGTCCTCACCGCCCGCGATCAGCACGAACGGCACTTTTTCCTTCGAGGCGTTGCGAATCTTCTTGCCGAAACGATCATCGGAATGGTCGACCTCAACACGCACGTGGCGCGCGCGCAGTTTCGCAGCCACCTGGTCGACGTATTCATCGAATGCGTCTGCTACGGGAACGAGTTTGACCTGCACAGGTGCCAGCCATGCCGGGAATGCGCCGGCGTAGTGCTCAGTCAGCACGCCGATAAAGCGCTCAACGGATCCGAGCTTGGCGCAGTGAATCATCACCGGACGCTGGTGCGTACCATCGGGCGCAGTGTATTCCAGGCCGAAGCGTTCAGGCTGATTGAAGTCGTACTGGACGGTGGACATCTGCCATGTGCGGCCGATCGCATCCTTGACCTGAACGGAAACCTTCGGACCGTAGAACGCGGCACCGCCTGGATCTGGCACCAGGTCCAGCCCTGTTGACGCGCATGCTTCCTCCAGGATCCGAGTTGCCGCATCCCAGTCCTCATCCGAGCCGATGAACTTGTCTTTCTTCGACTCGTCATCACTGCGGGTGGACAGTTCCAGATAAAAGTCCGTCAATCCGAATTCGCGCAGAATCGACAAGAAGAAGTTCAGCAGCATCGTGATTTCGTCGCGCGCCTGTTCAGGTGTGCAGTACGTGTGCGAATCATCCTGCGTAAATCCGCGCATACGTGTCAGGCCGTGCACCACTCCGGACTTTTCGTAGCGGTAGTCGTGTCCCATTTCGAAAAATCGCAGAGGCAGTTCACGGTAGGAACGCCCTCGTGAACGGAAAATCAGGTTGTGCATCGGGCAGTTCATGGCCTTGAGGTAGTACTCCTGGCCTTCACGCGTCACGTGCCCGTCTTCTGCGCGTTCTTCATCGACCATCATCGGCGGAAACATCGTGTCCGCGTAGTACGGGAGGTGACCCGAGGTGTGGAATACGCCTGACTTGGTGATCTCAGGCGTATGAACGAAGTCAAAGCCTGCTTCCAGGTGGCGCTGCGTGACGTACTCTTCGATCACGTGACGCAAAATACCGCCTTTGGGGTGGAACAGAACCAGGCCGGGGCCAACTTCCTCGGGAAATGAGAACAGGTCAAGTTCCTGTCCCAGTCGCCGGTGGTCGCGGCGCTGTGCTTCCTTGATTCGTTCCTGGTAGGCGACGAGGTCGTCCTTGCTGGCCCACGCGGTGCCGTAAATGCGTTGCAGGTGATCGTTGTTCTGATCACCTTTCCAGTACGCTGCCGACGACTTCGTCAATGCGAAGCCATTGCCGATCAGTTTGGTGGACGGCAGGTGCGGGCCGCGGCACAGATCTTTCCATGCGACGCTGCCGTCGCGCCGCACATTGTCGTAGATTGTCAGTTCGCCGTGGCCGACCTCAACGGACGCGCCTTCTGCGCCTGATCCCTTCGTAGTGACCAATTCGAGCTTGTAAGGCTGGTCAGCCAGTTCGGCGCGCGCCTCGTCCTCGGTGACGACGCGGCGGCGGAACGTTTGGCCTTCCTTAATGATCCGCTTCATGCGTTTTTCGAGGTCGCGAAGCATTTCTGGGGTCACTGCATCGATGTTGCCGAAGTCGTAGTAGAAGCCGTCCGTGATGAACGGGCCAATTCCCAGGTTGACGTCCGGAAATACATCCTGCACTGCCTGGGCCAGCACGTGCGTGGTGGAGTGGCGCAGAATCTGCAGACCTTCCTGAGAATCCAGCGTAATAGCGCTGACTTCAGCGCCATTGGGAATTTCAGCGGTCAGATCGGTCGGTGCGCCGTTGACGTTCATGGCGATTACCCGCCGGTTGGAGGAGTACCACGTAGCTCCTGTTGTTCCTTCGTCAATCTGTTCAATGTTGCCGTCAATAGTCGCGGTCAGTTCTGACACGATGATGCTCCTTCTCTGGCACGCTGTACGGGTGCGTGCTTCTAGTTTCCTAGCCCATCGTAACGCGTACGCGGCGAACAGCGTTCTCCACTGCATGTTTCGTGGCCAACGCAGCCTTCAGAGCGCTGAGTGCACCGGGGATCACCGGCACGTCCCACGCGCCGTCCACATCGGTAAATGACTGGCACCAGCGGCGCTTATAGCGGCCCACCGAATACAGCTCCGGCACACGTGGCGAATACACGCCCATCAGGTCAAGCCCCTTGACGCCTTCCTTCGCCAGCCGAACAGCCACGTCAAAATCCAATGCGTCAGGCCCCAGCACGGTGCGCGCCTGATCTGTCGATGCGCCATAGTAGGCAACGGCCTGCTTATCGTGCACCAACACCAGATCCCAGCACACCAGTGTGTCATCGGGCAGACGCACGCCGAACAGTCGGGAAGATTCGGGCATGGAGTCCAGCATCGACCAGTAGACCTGCGGCGGATGTGGATGGAACCCATCCCTGCGCGCTGTTTCCTTCATCACCTCGTAGTACTCACGGAATGCTGCGCGCGTCAGGCCTGTTTCTTCAACGACTCGCGCGCCTCCCCCGGCCATCTTCTTCTTGGCTCTGCGAACTGCACGGCGTCCGTCTTTCGTCATGGTCGCGAGAATCGAATCCTCAGTGCCGCTGCTGATGTCAATGATTGCGGTGCGGTCATATGTGATGAACTGGAGTGGCTCATGCAGGTCCGGCGCCTGGAAGAAGGCGTGCATGCGGATAAAGGCGATGCTTCTGTCGCGTTTCCTGACCATGCGTACCAGGTCGGCCCGCAAGGCCGCTTCACTATCGGGTGACTGTTCTTTCAGCCAGACTGGTCCGTGTTTGGCCCACAAGTACTTCACTCCGCGCAGCGAATACTCGTACAGTGCGATGATCGCCTGGTCTTTATCGTCTTTTTCCCATGCAAAACGGCCCCATAGTCGCCGTCCCTGCGTCTGTTCGAATGCCTCCCACGGCGCTGCCTGTTCGATCGGCAGCGGTATCACGCCAGCGGCGGCGATCCTCATCTGATCTGCGGTCAGTTCACGCAGCTCGGTTGCCATGATGGCTCCTCCTTAGAATGAGCGGTCTGTGGCCTCAGGGTAAAAACGTCGGAACTTGCGGATATGGTTGAGCGTCTGGAGAGCGACGATCGCCGATCGTACCAGTGACGTTTCAGCGGTGTAGACCAGCGGATTCTTGCGCTTGCCGCTGCGCTGCAACGCGTGGACGCGTTGGCGCAGTTCTTCATCGCGCACGTAGTGGCGCAGCAGTGCATCGGGAACCAGGGAGTAGAGAATTTTGTTGTGTACTTCCTGCGGCTTGACGTGCTCATGGTCAATCAGGTCGCGCACCATGATAGACATGGGGTTCACGCCGGCGGCGCTCATGTACCAACTGTTGCGTCCGATGCGCGGATTGACTTCAAAGAACACGGCTCGGCCGTCACGCGGATCCACTTTGACGTCGAAGTTGGCGAAGCCGCGATAGCCGGTGTGGGTCAGAAAAGCACGGGCACTGTCCCACAGATCGTCGAATGGCTCGGTGATCATCGCAACAGGGTTGCCGATCATGGTGGGCGCATGGTCCTCCAGCAGCACGCGTGCCGACCCGATCATTGTCACGTCACCGTGAGAATCGACGTACGCGGTGATGGAACGCATCTGCGTGTTGTCTCCGGGGATGAGTTCCTGCACAAGGAACGTATCGTCGAATCCTGCCTCACGCAGCGTCGCCCACAGCTCGTCCAGTTCGGCTGCGGTCTCGATGAAATAGATCTTCCGTTTACCTGGGAAGTCGACCTGGTCGTAGGCGTCCCCTCGCGCCGCTTTGGCAACGACGGGAAAGTCGAACGGTAACGAGGGTGTCTCACCACTCCCCACGTTCACGCTGACGGTGCGAGGTGTGTCAATGCCAAGTTCGGTGCAAATCTGTGCGAACTGAGCTTTATCTGTGACGCGTTCGGTGACCTCAACGGGTGGGAAAGGCAGCGCGTATCCTGCTTTTTCAAGTTCGCTGTGATAGCGTCCGACGAATACCGAGTGTCGGTCGTCGTTCGCCATGAGTACGAGTTTCCTGCCGGGATTCGCAGCTGCCAGCCCGCGCAAGACTGCAAGTGTCTGCCGGTCATCGGCATGTGGCGGAAGTGTTTCCACGTCAAAAAAGACGGAGCGTGTAATCGCATCTGTTGGGGATGCCGCCAGGCAGATGCAGCGGCACCCGTAGGCTTCGTGGAATGAACGCCCGATGGCGTACACGCCGATGTCACCGCCGACAATGACGGGAAGAAGGTCTGTAGTCATCCTTCTACTGTAGCGGCTGGCGATCCGTCCACTCGGTCAGTTCGACGCGAGGCCCGGTGAAGAACGGAGTGTCTTCGCGCACGAATAGTCGAGCTTCCGCGTCGCGCTGGCGACGCAGCACACCCATGACGCGGTCGAGGCTGTCGGATTCGAGGGCGACCGTCCACTCGTAGTCCCCCAGCGCGAATGCGGCCAGCGTGGAAACCTGCACGTCCAGGTAGTCGACGCCGTTCATGCCGTGCTCTTTCAAGATGGCAGCGCGGCGAGCTTTCGGCAGGTAGTACCAGTCCCAGCTGCGCACAAAGGGGTAGACGGCGCAGTATCCGCGCGGCGCTGCACCGTTGAAGCAGGCGGGCAGGTGACGGGTGTTGAATTCGGCAGCCTTGTGTGCCGCCATTGCTGACCACACGGGTTCGAGAGCTGCGCCCAAGTCAGACGCAACGATCGCATGGTAGCCGGCCTGCAGTTTGTCGGCGCTGTCAGACAGTGCCCACATCATCAGGTCAGCGTCAGCGCGGTATCCGCCCACGTCATACCACCCTCGAATTTCCACGCCGGTGTCCCGCACGGCTCGTTCCATTGCCGCCGCCAAGTCGTGTGCGCTGTCGGCCGGCAACGGCACCACGGTGCGGAAGACGCATTGCAGCGAGTAATTGTCGCGCGCGTTGACTTCTTCGGGGTCAATGTCGGTCCGGTCGCGAGGGTCGTGAACCGGTGCCGGATGGTGACCATGTGGCATTTCACTCATGGGTTTCTCCTTGGTTGGGGTGATTAAAACAGGTTGGACGCATCTGGTAGGACTCACGCGGCAGGCAGCATTCCTGCGAGCATGTCACGGGCCACCTGATGTCAATCGCGTCGCCCGCTGCCCCGCTTCCGATCCGTTCGCAGACCACGTCAGCGAGCGAGGACACGAACGCTGGATCGGTGCCTGGAGTGGCGGCGCGCCGATAGTCCATTCCCAGATTGTCTGCAGTCGCCTTGGCTTCAGTGTCGAGGTCGTAGACCACTTCCATGTGGTCGGAAATAAAGCCAATCGGCGCGACGACCACGGCGCGCGTGCCGCCATCATGCAGGAATTCAAGATGGTCATTGATATCCGGTTCGAGCCACCGCGACTGTGGCGGACCCGATCGGGAACAGTACGCCAAATCGAATGGCACCTCTCGCCCCAGTTCGTCACTAACGCGTCTACAGATTTCCTCGCCCAGCTGGTGGTGCTGGCCGACATACGTGGGCAGGTGGTGGTCACCGGAGTTAGCCTCCATCGACACGGGGATGGAGTGCGTGACGAGGACAAGGTGCGGGTCGTCCAGCTCACGCATTGCGCGTGTGATGGAACGGACGTGGGCGCTGAGAATTCCGTGCGTCGTGTAATAGGGACGCACTTTCGTCAAAACCAGCTCACTGGCTTTGTCGCCCAGCTCGTCGAGCGCCGCAGCCAGATCTTCGCGGTACTGGCGACACCCGGAATAAGAAGCGAACGCTGAGGTGAAGACACATAGGACAGTGCGGTGTCCCAGGTCGATCAGGCTCGTCAGTGTTTCCGTGAAGTAGGGGTGCCAGTTGCGGTTTCCGACAACGACTGGGCATTTGACTCCTCGCTGCTCGAGTTCGCCAGCGAGGGCGCGCGAAAATTCGTCGTTGCATTCATTGATCGGGCTCTTCCCCCCAAACAGGCTGTAATGGCCGCCGACCTGGATGAGACGCTCGTCAGGGATCCCTTTGCCGCGCGTGGCGTTGCGCAAAAACGGCAAAACGTCGTCGGGTTGCCTGGGTCCTCCGTAGCTGCAGAGCATGATCGCATCCACGCTGGTTGTTTCGGCCTTCACGTTGAGCAATTTAAACAGAAAAGTGTGCTCTTCGCTTGGATTAGTCCTGCGGATGTTTTATGACTGAGCGTCGCTTTGAGCGGGCAGCGCCCTGCCTCGTTCGTCCATACCGAGGCGAGCGTAGGCCGTGGGAACTGTCACGAGCATCCACACTGCGCAGCAGGCAGCTGCCACTGCGGTCGCCCACGCGCTCATCGTTGCTCCCCATGCGGCCACCAGCACGGAAATCACGAATGGACCCACCGTCGGGCCCACCTGCGAGATGGCCTGCCAGATTCCCAGGAATCGGGAGCGGTTGATGTCCGGAGACAGGTCGACTCCCATCGTCATAACGGTTCCTGCGCTGAATCCGTTGCCGAACCCCACGACACATGCACTGACCATGAAGCTCACGACTCCCCCGCTCAGGGCCAATCCCACGAACCCTGCCGCCATGATCAACAGGCACGGCAGAACGGATGCTCGTCTGCCGAAACGGTCCATGATCGCCCCTGAGAAGTAGAAGACGGCGACATCCAGTCCCGCTGAAATCGCGAAGGTCGCTGATATGAGTTCCTCTGTGATTCCGAGGCTCGTGCCCACCAGAGGCACCACAATGATCTGGTTGGTGCGCACCAGCGACAGCAGAACTGTCCCCACCGACAGCAGCATGGTCGACACGACGTCCACGTGGGTACGAGGGCGACGCTGCAAAGACACCGGCGGCGTTTCACTGGACGATCGTTGGGACGCCGGCGGTTTGACATCCAGAATTTCGGGCGTAGGCGCGGTGAACAACAGGATCAGACTCAGGGCAAGCACGGTGGCTGCGATGAAGAACCAGAATGTGCCGGGAATACCTCCCAGCACAATGGCCAGCGACGCCAGCGCAGGACCGATCAACCGGCCGAGCCTGGACATTCCTCCGAGCATCGACATTGATCGTGCTCGCCATGTCATAGGCACGGATTCTGCCACATAGGACTGCCGCGCCAATTGCCACATGTCTCCGGCGATCGAAATGGCGACCATCGCGATAACGAATGCAACAACTGCACGGTTAATGCCGGGAAACCGTAGACATACCAGGGCGCATGTTCCGGCCAGCACGGCGATCAGCCCGCCGATGACGAATGATGAGCGGTCGCCGATGCGGTCGACCATCCGGCCGATCGGTACAGATGCGATGACACCGGCAACGCCCATGATTCCCACCATCGCCGATGCCCATGACTCGCTCATCTGCATGGACAGCCCGGCCAATACCACCACTGAATTGAGCGCACCGATACCGGTGGACCATGTCAGTGACGGGACGTAGACCGGGAGAGCCAGCAGGACAATTGGCGATGATGACCGTCGCATGAAGGTCTAGCGTAGTGCCATCACATCAAGCGCTGTACCGACAAACATACGTACGCCACGCACCATAGCGTCTTCGTTTGGTGAGAACGTTACGGTATGCCCAGCAGCCGGCGAATCAACAAGGATACGAATGAATGAAGCCTGGCCCCCATTGGACTGCACCCGATCCATCATGAACGAATAGTCTTCCGATCCAGGTGAAATCAGTCGGTTGGGCGAAGCGGGGCGCACCTCAACTTGTTCTGCTACCCGATCGATGCGCTCCATCAGCTCTGGAGAGGACTCGAGTGAAATTGCTTCTCCTGTTTTCGTGATCTCGCATTCGACTCCATGCATGTGCCCGGCATCTTCAAGAATCCGTCGGGCATATTCCTCCATATACGCATTGATCTGAGTGTTGGCGCCGCGAATTTCCACCAGCATAGTGGCATTGTTGGCAATGATGTTACGGCCCGATCCAGCGTGGACAACACCCACGTTCACGCGCGTTTCTCCCTGCGAATTTCGCGGAAGCGCATACAGGTTGAGGATCGCTGTAGCAACAGCAGGCATCACGTTCCTGCCTTTTTCCGGAGCTCCTGCAGCGTGAGACGCCAAACCGGTGTAAGTCACGTCCAGTTTCGTTGTGGCCAGTGATCCGCCTGCGCCCGCGTATATATCAAACTCGTTGCATTGGTTCGATGCTGTCACATGAGAACCGAGCATGACAGTTACATCATCAAGGTGCCCGTGCGCGACGATGGATTTTGCTCCACGCACGCCTTCTTCAGCTGGCTGAAAGACTAACTTGAGGGTACCTGACCATTGATCGCGCATTTCCATCATCAGCTGCGCAACTCCCAGGCCGATGCTCGTGTGGCAATCGTGTCCGCATGCGTGCATCGTGTTGGCATGCACGGATTGAAAGCCTTCCCTGTTCGGGAAATGCTCTGGATCCGTCGTTTCTGCCAGCGGAAGCGCATCGATGTCAAAGCGCATTCCCACAACCGGGCCGTCACCGTTCTCAAGGATGCCGACGGCTCCGGTAAAACCGCCTTTCATGGCTTCAAGAAGTTCCTCCGGTGCACCTTCCTGCAGCGCTCTCTGGTAAGCCGATTCGAGTTCCTCTGCGGGAGGCACTCCCATACGGGCAGACTCTTCGCACACTTCTTTACCCACACGAACGATATAGCCCAGCTCGCGAAGTCGCTGAACGACAATACTGGTGGTTCTGAATTCTTCCCACCCTAGTTCCGGATGCTGATGAAGGTCACGACGTACAGCGATGAGGTCGTCAGCGATCTCATTGGAGCGTGCGACGATGGTGTCAAACATGGTCTTCTCCTTTCTCAGTGAATCAGATACAGCCAGATAAAGGATGTGGTGATCTGCGTGATGTACGCCGCCGCCATCACAGGAATTGTGCGTTTTGCCAGGTCGACGGGATTGACTTCCGCCAGACCCGACACCGCGATCAATACACCGGAGATCGGCGACATTGAACGTCCGATGCCCGCCGACAGCTCCATCGGCAGAGCTATTGCTACAGCAGGCTGGCCAAGGGGTTGCGCCACCTGAGGAGCCAGGGGCGCAAAAGCGAACCATGCTGCGTTTCCTGACCCGGTAAGGAGTGCAGTCAACAGGATTATCAGTGTCATGAGCACTGTCATGACGACAACGCCCAGGTGCAAATTGAATGCTCCATCGACAATGAACTTGATGAATCCGATTTGCGTGAGGCCTGCGGCGAACATCTGTCCTGCGACGATAAGCGTGGCAATTGCAACGAACTGCTTCCCCATTCCTTGAAAGAACACTTTCATGATTTCGCTGGCTCTGCTGAATGAGCGATATCTGATCATTTCGATGATCAGGACCACCAACATTGATGTCAGCATTGACGTCGCAACATTCATCTTGACGGAGGAGATGAGATATTCCGAAAAAACAATGAGTAAGACGAGCGGTATGAGCGGCAGGACTGCATAGTAGACGGGGGTCTTGAGCTCGGTTTTCACACTGCCTGTATCCGGTGAGGCTCCTGATGCTTCCTGTTCGAGATTCGAGGGCGGATTTATTTCCGGCAGCGTTCCGGCTTTCTTGTCGAAATGACGCTGAATCAGCATGTGGCTGATGGCAATCACTGCCATCGTCACAATTGCCACAGGCCCCTGATAGTCGATGAAGTATTTCTGAACGGTCATGGAGGATACCTCGGCCGATAAGTTGGAGTTCGACGACGCTGGCCCGAGATCCAGGCAGGAGGTTGTCGCAATTAATGCTGCCGCGCTCAGACGCGAAATCCTCAAGGAACGCAGAAGTGGATACAAAGTCACCATAAGCAGCATTGCCAAGCCAGATGCAGACGGAATGATCATTCCGAGGCACTGTCCGAAAATATACGCGATTCCAAGGAAAATGTATGGCCTACGGATCCGCGACAGCGGCTTCATAGCAAGGTGCACCAGCATTGCGCTGGCACCGACTTTTTCCATTATCAGAGAGAATCCGCCCACAGCCATGATGATGAGTCCAAGACTGGCAGATGTGGAGGCAAATGTGTCGCGTAAGAAATCCACGACGTCAAGAACCATATTCCCCGTGGTTTTCTCGCTGTCCATCAGCGGCTCTTCAGACAGAGGGAGTGAAATGAAAAGAAGCAACAAACCTGCAAGGATCAATACTGTTTGTGGATGGTGTTTCTTAATGATCAGCCATGCCACTACAACTGTGACAGCCAAGCCAATCAAAAATCCGATTAGCGTCATCGCCTATGACCTTTCGACTTCAACTATTGACTAAAGAGTCTCTTGAAGTCTAAGGCACATAAAACAAATGGTGGGCGATACTGGGATCGAACCAGTGACCTCTTCCGTGTGAAGGAAGCGCGCTACCCCTGCGCCAATCGCCCGAGGTGGGTACCGGATTCGAACCGGTGTATACGGCTTTGCAGGCCGCTGCCTCGCCTCTCGGCCAACCCACCAAGTCATCTCAGACCGAGCGGATGACGGGACTCGAACCCGCGACCCTCACCTTGGCAAGGTGATGCTCTACCAACTGAGCCACATCCGCATGCGTATGAATACTCAGTGGGCGATACTGGGATCGAACCAGTGACCTCTTCCGTGTCAGGGAAGCGCGCTCCCGCTGCGCCAATCGCCCGAGCGGATGACGGGACTCGAACCCGCGACCCTCACCTTGGCAAGGTGATGCTCTACCAACTGAGCCACATCCGCGATGCGCCTGTCAATCAAGCGACGCAGGGAAGCTTAACAGGTTCTGGCCCGGTTGGGGAAATCCTGAGGACTTAGGCACGACTCGCTCCGGCATCGAAAACCCACCGAAAAATGTCGAAATTCCGCCATTTTCCGCGACTTTTCGCCACCTTCGGGCTGGAATTTTCGCGACCAGCTTCACAATTTTCCACACTCATCGCACCCTTTTTGCGGTTTCATGGCAATCTAAGAGTATGGATATTTGGCCAGGACATGCCTACCCGCTGGGCGCAATGTATGACGGCAATGGAACAAATTTCGCAGTTTATTCATCTATCGCGGACCGCATTGAATTGTGTCTCCTTGACGAGGATCGTCACGAAACCACAGTTGAACTCACTGAGGTCGATTATGACCAGTGGCACGCCTACCTGCCCGGCATAGGGCCCGGACAGCGCTATGGCTACCGCATCCACGGTCCCTACGCGCCAGACGAGGGACATCGATGCGACCCGTCCAAACTCCTGCTCGACCCTTATGCGAAAGCAATTGAAGGGCAGATCAACAATTCCAATTCGGTCTTTTCCTACGACTTCAACGACCCATCGCAACCGAATCACGACGACTCTGTCCACGACACGATGCTCTCCGTCGTCGTCGACGAGTCCTTCGACTGGGGCGATGACCGTCGCCCGAACTACGGGTATTCCCAAACAATCATTTACGAGGCACATGTACGCGGCATGACCATGCTGCACCCGGACGTGCCTGAAGAGCTGCGCGGCACCTACGCAGGGATCGCTCATCCGGCGATCATCAAACACCTGCAGGATCTTGGCATCACGTCCATTGAACTGATGCCGATCCACCAGTTCGTCAATGATCCATCCCTGCAGGCTCGTGACCTGTCGAATTACTGGGGCTACAACACCATCGGATTTTTCGCCCCGCACAACGCCTATTCATCGTCGGGTCAGCTCGGCGGGCAGGTCACCGAGTTCAAGAACATGGTGAAGACGCTCCACGCGGCCGGTATCGAAGTCATCCTCGACGTGGTGTACAACCACACCGCTGAAGGTAACCACATGGGGCCGACGCTGTCACTCAAGGGCCTCGATAACGCGAAGTACTATCGCCTCGTTCCCGATGACCTGAGGCATTACTTCGATACCACCGGCACAGGCAATTCCCTGCTCATGTCCTCGATCTCGGTCCTGATGCTCATCATGGATTCGCTGCGTTACTGGGTCACTGACATGCATGTCGACGGCTTCCGCTTCGACCTAGCAACGACATTGGCACGCCAGTTTGACGAGGTCTCGCGTGCCTCGACTTTCTTCGACCTGATCCACCAGGATCCGGTGATCAGCCAGGTCAAACTCATCGCTGAGCCGTGGGACGTCGGCTCCAACGGCTACCAGGTAGGAGGCTTCCCTTCCCTGTGGTCCGAATGGAACGGTGAATACCGCGATGCGGTGCGCGATTTCTGGCGCGGGGAGTTCTCGTCCCTGTCCAGTTTTGCCTCCCGTCTGGCTGGCAGCGCTGACCTCTATGAGCATTCAGGACGGCGCCCTGTCGCCTCGGTCAACTTCATCACCGCTCATGACGGCTTCACCATGCGTGACCTCGTGTCCTATAACGGCAAACATAACGAGGCAAACGGTGAGGACAACAATGACGGCTCGTCCAATAACCGCTCCTGGAACTGCGGAACGGAAGGTCCGACGGATGATCCGGGCATTCAGGAGCTCCGCCAGCGCCAGATTCGCAATTTACTCACCACTCTTTTCTGCTCGCAGGGTCTGCCCATGCTGGCTCACGGTGACGAAATCGGACGCACGCAGATGGGCAATAACAACGTGTACTGCCAGGACAATGAGCTGTCATGGATGCACTGGGATCTGGAGGACTGGCAGCGCAAACTGCTCGCTTTCTCTCAGCGCCTCGTCCACCTGCGGCGTGATCACCCCGTTCTGCGCCGCCGACGCTTCCTGAAAGGGCCGGCAACGCGCGGCGGTGAATCGGAGCTGGGCGAGATCGAATGGTTCACCCCTGCCGGCACTCACATGACGGAAGACGAGTGGAACCAGGCATGGGCTCGCTCCACGATGGTCTTCTACAACGGTAACGCCATTCAGGAACCCGACCCTGAGGGCAACACGATCACCGATGATGATTTCCTGCTGATGATCAACGCGTCTCCTGACTCCGTTGAATTCACCATTCCGAACCAGACGTATGGCAAGACCTGGACAACGATGATCAACACGGGTGACGATGATGATCACAGTCAGTACCAGTCCGGTGACTCGATCACGCTGCCCGGCCGCACCACCATGATTCTGCTGAATCCGTTGGGACAGTGACATGTCTGATCTTCACCCCCACGTTCCCCCGTCATCTCGATACACTCCACTGTCGACGTATCGACTCCAGCTCACTCCGGATTTCACATTTGAACACGCCCGTGGTGTCCTCGAGCATATTCGCCGTCTGGGAGCCACGGATGTTTACCTCTCCCCTATCCTGCAGCCTGTCAAGGGCTCCCGGCATGGGTACGACGTGGTGGACCACTCCCATGTCAACGCGGAGCTGGGTGGGCGTGAAGGGTTTGAAGATTTTGCGCGCGCCGCGCACGCCCTCGGCCTGCACGTCGTGGTCGATATCGTGCCGAATCACATGGCTGTGCCCACTCCGGTGTGGCAGAACCGCGCCATGTGGTCAGTGCTGAAACGGGGCGCCGAGTCGCCGCGCGCACGCTGGTTCGACGTGGCGACCGATCAGCCCATTTTGATGCCGATTTTGGGTGCGCGCATCGGCCAGGTGCTCTCCGCCGGTGACCTACACGTGGAATCGATGGTGGTTCCAACTGAGCCGGAATACGGTGAGCAACCTGTCCTGCGCTACTTCGATCACGTGTTCCCCCTGGCGGAGGGAACCGAGTTCCTCCCGTTGGAAGTTCTGCTGGAGCGCCAGCATTACCGCCTGGCTCACTGGATGGTCGGTGACGAGGAACTCAACTACCGCCGTTTCTTTGACGTGGACACGCTGGCAGGTTTACGTGTCGAGCGTGAAGACGTGTTCGAGGCGACTCATCACCTGCTGTTCGACCTGTTCGACGAAGGCTTCATTGACGCGTTCAGAGTGGATCATCCTGATGGCCTGGCTGATCCGCGCGGCTATTTCCAGCGTCTGAGCCAACGCACCGGCGGCGCCTGGATTGCTGCTGAAAAGATTCTCGAAGGCGAAGAGCACTTGCCCTCTGATTGGGATGTTGCCGGAACGACAGGCTATGACACCGCATGGCGCATCAACTCCCTGCAGGTCGATCCGCGAGCGAACATGCCGATGGGTGCCATCATGCAGGAGCTGACCGAAGATTCACCGGCGGACTTTGCGCGGCTCGAACACGAATCGAAACGGCAGATCATTCGCACCTCGCTGGCAGCTGAGCTGCACCGCCTGGCCTCGTTGATCTGGGAAATTTGCCAACAGGACCTGCGTCTGCGTGACCACACGATGCGTACCTTCGAACGCTGCCTGGGCGCCCTCGTGATGAATATGGATCGCTACCGGATCTACGTGGTGCCCGGATCCCCCACCCCGCAGTGGGCGCGCGATGAGATGACCGAGGTGCGTGACCGTTCGCTGCGCGAGTTGCGTGACTCAGGGTTTGACGGCATTGAGGACACGATGGATGTGCTCATTGCGCTCATCCTGGGCGACGAAATCGGCACGGCAGGTCTGGCATCCTCCGATGAGCGCCGCGACGAAGTGCCGGTGCGGTTCCAGCAGGTGTGCGGTGCGGTCATGGCAAAAGGTGTCGAAGACACCGCGTTCTACCGTTGGACACACCTGTGCGCACTGACTGAAGTGGGAGGCAACCCCACCCATTTCGGTATCAACCTCGACACGTTCCATGCGTTCGAAAGTGCATTGCAGTCGTCGTGGCCGGCGACCATGACATGCGGAACGACCCACGATTCCAAGCGTGGTGAAGATGTGCGAGCCACACTGGCCGCCATCACGTCATATCCCAGTCAATGGGTCTCCCTCGTCCAGCAGCTACGTCTGACCAGCGCCGAATACCGGCCACTCACGCTGGATGGGCGCACGGAAAACCTCCTGTGGCAGACACTTGCCGCGACCACGTGGTGTGAGTCCGACCCGATGACGCAGGAGCGCCTGACTGACTACCTGCAAAAGGCAGTGCGGGAACAGAAAACGTGGACGACATGGACGCATCCTGATGAAGAGCGGGAAGAGGAGCTGTTTGACTTTGCCCGCCAGGTACTCGCTGATTCCTCGATCGCCGAACTGCTCACACGCTTTCATGAGCTGACGGAGTCGGTTCGCAACTGCTGCATCGAAGTGACGAAAGCCCTGCAATTGACGGTTCCTGGAGTGGCTGATGTGTATCAAGGTTCCGAGGGGCTGGCGACTTCCCTGGTTGATCCGGATAACCGACGTCCGGTTGATTTTGAACGACTCGGGCGGTTGCTGGATTCAGACGAGCAGACTCTCGAGGGTCGAAAAGTGCGCCTGACCCGCGCCATCCTGAAGCTTCGCAGCCGCCACCGCGACGCATTCGTATCCGCACACGCAACGTATACGCCACTGGCAACAACCACCGGACATGCGATCGCCTATGCACGCGGCAACCAGGACGGCCCATGCGTGTGTGTCATCGCTGTGCGACTGCTCAGGGCACTGCGTCAGATCGGCGGCTGGGGGGATCATCGTGTCTACCTTCCAGCCGGCTCATGGCAGGACATCATGTCAGGGCGACGATTCGACGTCACTGACGGCAACGGTTTGAGCCTGGCTGATGTGATGAGTGACGACAACGTCGTGGTTGTGGAGAAACTCTCGTGACGCGGGTGTGGGCGCCGGACGCTCAGAGCGTCGACCTTGTTCTGGCCGACGCGCAGCTCCCCATGAGCCGCGCCGCTGGCGGCTGGTGGGACGGCCCTGATCTGCCCGATGGGACAGATTACGGTTTCAGCCTCGATGGTTCTGACCCGCTGCCTGATCCGCGATCCTTCTACCAGCCTTACGGGGTTGATGGTCTGTCACGCAGTTGGGATCCGTCACGACATCACTGGGTCGCATCGCCCGGCACGTCCGTCCTGGGCAACGTCATCTATGAACTCCACGTCGGTACGTTCACTGCTGAAGGCACCCTGATCAGTGCCATCGAATGCCTCGACCACCTGCGTGACCTGGGGGTGACCACAGTTGAGCTCATGCCGCTGGCACAATTCAGCGGAGAGTTCGGATGGGGGTATGACGGCGTGGATCTTTTCGCCGTTCACCGAGCCTACGGCGGTCCGGATGCCCTCGTCGAATTTGTCAACGCTGCCCATGAACGCGGCCTGAATGTGTGCATCGACGTCGTCCTCAACCACCTCGGTGTGTGGGGCAACTACCTGTCGATGTTCGCACCGTACTTCCACCCCACTGCGACCGGACCGTGGGGGCCTGTGCTGGACTTGAACGGTCCCGAACAGCGCGCCTACCTTATTGACGTGTGTCGCCATTGGCTGGTCACCATGCATGCCGATGCGCTGCGTCTGGATGCGGTTCACGCCATTCACGACGAGACGGATCGACACCTGCTGGCAGAACTATCACAGTGCGTGGCCCAGTGGTCGCACGACGAGGGGCGCCCGATGACGCTCATTGCCGAATCTGACCTCAACCAGCCTTCGATGGTGATGCCCACCAGTGAGGGCGGCATGGGGATGGACGCTCAGTGGGCTGATGACATCCACCACGCCCTGCACGTGGCGCTCACGGGCGAAATTGACGGGTACTACGGTGATTTTGCCGATACGCACGCGCTGGCAACCGTGCTGGAAAATGTCTTCTACCATGATGGTCGCTACTCGACGTTCCGCCACCAAAACTGGGGTGCACCCGTTCCTGCCACTCTGGATCGGCGCAAATTCGTCGTCTTTTCCCAGGATCACGACCAGGTTGGCAACCGCGCTCAAGGCGACCGCCCCAGCCAGGTGCTCTCCGACGCACAACTGGCCGCCTCTGAAGCAATCATCCTGCTCAGCCCCTTTACCCCCATGCTGTTCATGGGTGAGGAATGGGGCACGCGCACACCGTTCCGATTCTTTGCCGACCAGGAAGACGACGAGCGCGCCCAACTCGTGCGCGAGGGCCGTCAAAAAGAATTCAGTGAGCACGGTTGGAGCGGAGACGTTCCCGACCCAACCTCGCGCACGACTGTCGACCATTGCGTGCTGGACTGGAGTGAGCCGCGCGACGGCAGATGCCGACGCATGCTCGAGTGGGCACGTTCGATGATTCATGTGCGCGCCACGGCGCCCGGCGTGCGTGACGGTGTCTGTCAACGCGTCACTCACGAGGGTGACATTGTGCGCATGATCAATGGTGCTGTCGCGGTCGAGGCCGATATGAACGGTGACGCACTTCCGGCTGCAGACAGTCACGATTGGCCGCGTGAAAACGGTGGGCATATTGGTTCCCTGCTGGCATCCTTCCCTGATCAGAAGGGCGCCGCCGTGCGGGTCTGGCAATGGGTCGGCGTGCCTGACTGAATCCACCGCTGCGCCCTCTTAGTGTGAAGGGGTGGGTGAGGAACAACTTCCTGAGGCGTTTGTCACAGCTTTAATGTCGCTTCGTGACGCACCGATCAATCCTCATGTGGAGATTGAAGAGGTGCCCGGTCCAAGCAAGCTGGCTCCGTGGACCGCTGCGCTTGCCATGCGAACCGTGCACCGCGCGCACGATCAATCCTTGGGATCAGGCCGATTCGTCATCCTGTTCGACCCGGACACGCAAGCCGGCTGGAACGGACAGTTCCGCCTTGTCGCTCAGCTTCGCGCCCAGATCGACCCCGAAATGGGTAACGACCCTATGATCGGTGAAGGCCTGTGGAACTGGGCGCACGACTGCCTCGAAGATGCGGGCGCTGGGTATCATGACATGACCGGCACCGTGACGCGGGAAGTTTCCGAATCTTTCGGGGGTCTCACGTTGCGCGGATCCACCTTGTACGTCGAACTGCGGGCCTCGTGGACTCCGTCGACTCCATATCTGGGCGAACACCTTGTAGCCTGGAATTCCCTGTTGTGCCACGTTGCCGGCGTTGAGTCAGATCAGTTTCTACATGAGGTTTTGAATACGGATGCTCGTTGATAATCCCGGCGGCCTGCCGCGCGGGAACACGGACGATCCCCCCACTGTCAGGCGTTTGCGCGACGGCGTTCCCTCAGTCATTGACACCACAGACGCCCTTGAGCGGGTTGCCGCTGAGTTGGGAGCCTCCAGCCAGCCGGTCGCCCTCGATGTGGAACGCGCCCATGGCTTCCGCTATACGACGAACGCCTACCTGGTGCAGATCCGGCGCGAAGATGTCGGAACGTACCTGATTGATACGCATGCGCTGCCTGACCTGTCAGCCCTGGCACCGGCACTGGATGCCACGTGGATCCTGCACGACGCCAGCCAGGATCTGACCAATCTGCGTGACCTGAACCTGCACACCACTGACCTGTTTGACACCGAAGTTGCGGCACGCCTCATCGGATTGCAACGTTTCGGTCTGGCAGCCGTGTGTGAACAGGTACTGGGATTTTCATTAGCCAAGGACCATCAGGCATCCGACTGGTCGGTGCGACCGCTGCCCACCGACTGGCTGCGCTATGCCGCACTGGACGTGGAATTTCTGACAGAACTGTACCGGCGGCTCTCGATCACGCTGCACGACATGGATCGCTGGGAGTGGGCACAGGAGGAATTCGCCCACGTGCTGCACGCCCCTGCTCCGACTCCGAAGACGCATCACTGGCGCGGTATCAAAGGCCTGGGCAAACTGCGCTCCCGTCGAGCGCTGGCCGTTGCCCGCGAACTGTGGCTCACGCGTGAAGAGATCGCCCGCGACAAAGACCTGGAACGCACGCGCGTTGTCCGCAATTCTGACCTGCTGAAAGCCGCTCAGCGTCCACCGACCAATCGTCGCCAGCTGCGCTCACTGGATTCTTTCCGCTCTCCCGTCACCCGTCCATATACGACGGACTTCCTCGATGCGATTGAACGCGCCAGGCGCATGCCAGAAGACCAGCTGCCGCCCAAACGCGTTACACATCCTGCCGGCACGATTCCGGAAGCGCGCCTGTGGCAGCGTCTCGACGAACACGCACATGAGCGTCTGCTCGCGGTTCGTGAAGCGGTCGCCGGTGTTGCCGAACAGCTCGGGCTGGCACCCGAAGTTGTCCTGGAGCCGCGCGTGCAGCGTTTCGTGTGCTGGGCTCCCCTCAAGCCGCTCACCCCCGAGGCGCTCGATCAGCGATTGGACGAGGGCGGCGCACGCGCCTGGCAGCGTGAGCTGGTATCTCAGTGTCTGTTCGACGCTTTGAGGTAGTCGCGCACGCTACGCACGATGCCGGCAGCGTCCAGGCCGATCTCGTGCTGAATGTGAGCGCGCGAGTCGTGCGCGAGGAACTCATCGGGAATCCCCATCGGAATCACCGGCACATCTGTGTCCTGCGACAATGCCCATCCGAAGCCTCCTCGCACGACGCCGTCTTCCACGGTGACAACCAGGTCATAGTCGCGGCTCATCGCCACCAGTTCATCGGGTACGGGCTGAATCCACGTCGGGGCAGCAACGCATACCGTCGCATCTGAGGCCAATTGCTTCGAGGCGTCAATCGCCTGGGCGACCATGGCGCCCAGGGCGACGATCAGGATTTTCGTTTCTCCGTCGCCTCCCTCGTGCACAATGTCGACCGGGCCGACGCTGCGCAGCGCAGGGATCGGCTGCGGCAGCGGGCCTTTCGGGTAACGCACCACGGTGGGAGCATCAGCAATGTCAATGGCGCGACGCAGCGCTGCCCGCAGAGTTTCCTCGTCACGAGGGGTCGCTATCTGCAGTCCCGGCACGATCGACAACAATGCGATATCCCACATGCCGTTGTGCGAGGGCCCATCCGCTCCGGTGATGCCGGCACGGTCAAGGATGAAGGTCACGCCCGCATGGTGCAGTGCCACGTCCATGAGGACCTGGTCGAACGCGCGGTTCAGGAACGTGGCGTACAACGCGACAACGGGGTGTGCACCCATGAAGGCCATTCCGGCTGCGCTGGTGACGGCATGCTGTTCAGAAATGCCGACGTCGATGACGCGGTCGGGGAATTCATCTGACAGCGGGCCCAGTCCCACCGGCAGTTTCATCGCTGCAGTAATGCCGACAACATCTTCACGTTCGCGGGCGATCTTCACGATTTCGTCGGCAAAGACGCTGGTCCACCCAAAGCGCGCGGGTTTGATCGGCAGGCCCGTTTCC
Organism: Pauljensenia sp. UMB10120; assembly: GCF_030212035.1. Taxonomy (NCBI): domain Bacteria; kingdom Bacillati; phylum Actinomycetota; class Actinomycetes; order Actinomycetales; family Actinomycetaceae; genus Pauljensenia; species Pauljensenia sp. UMB10120. The sequence goes on from NZ_JASODH010000001.1 coordinate 333,658, forward strand.
GGGTGGATTTTGCCGACCGCATGGAAGCGGTCTGCGATGTCTTTTTCCGCCGGTCGGTATCCGCGCCCCTTCTGCGTGATGGCGTGGACAATGACGGCCTGGTGCAGGCTGCGCGCCCGCGTCAACGCGGTTTCCATCGCAACGATGTCATGCCCGTCGATCGGTCCCAAATACTTCAGCCCCAGATCCTCGAACATGACCTGTGGCGCCAACACGTCCTTGATTCCCACTTTCAGTCCGTGCAGCGCTTCGAAGGCAGCACGCCCAGGCTCCCCCATTCCCAGCAGTGTTTTCTTCGTCCATGACAAGGCGCGCTCATATTGCTCCGAGGTGCGCAGCGCATCCAGATGGTGCGCCATACCGCCAATGGTAGGAGCATAGGAGCGGCCATTGTCGTTCACCACGATGACGATGTTGCGGTGAGGTTGCTCAGCGATGTTGTTCAGTGCTTCCCATGCCATACCGCCGGTGAGCGCCCCGTCCCCGATGACTGCCACTGTCCAGGATGAATTCCCGGTGCGTGTCTTTTCGCGCGAAATGCCGTCAGCCCACGACAGTGCTGTCGAGGCGTGGGAATTTTCCACGATGTCGTGCTCTGATTCGGCGCGCGAGGGGTATCCGGACAGTCCCCCCGCCTCGCGCAGATGTGAAAAGTCTTTGCGCCCTGTCAGGAGCTTATGGACGTAGGCCTGGTGACCTGTGTCGAAGATTATTGAGTCGGTAGGTGAGTTGAAGATACGGTGCAGCGCAATCGTCAGCTCCACCACACCCAGGTTGGGTCCCATATGCCCGCCCGTACGTGACACGGACGCAATGAGGTAACGCCTGATTTCGTCAGCCAAGTCAACGGCCTGCGACGTGGTCAGATGCTGAACGTCGTCAGGCCCGTCGATATGCGACAAAATCGGCAACTCGTCGGCACTGTCTGGAAGAACCATAGTTACGAGTCTAATGGTCCTCTCAAAGTCCGTTGGTTCCAGCTAGGATTGATATACGCGACAGACGCGCATATCCGAGTTGACAGAGGTTGCACATGTCCCCCTCAGTGAAGTCGTACGGCCAGTGGGAATCCCCGATCACGGGCGAGTCATTCACGGCTCGATTCGTGACGCTTTCTCAAGTACGCATCGATGGCGCCGACACGTATTGGGTAGAAGGCCATCCTACCGATAATGGGCGCAACGTTCTATTACGACGTAACGGCATGGGTCAGACGATGGAGCTCCTGCCCATGATTGACGGTGTGCGCCTGCCCGATGTGCGCACCCGTGTCCACGGTTACGGTGGCCGCGCCTACGCCGTCCACGAGAACATCCTCGTTTTCTCCGACGGCTTTGATGACCGTGTCTACCTGTTCGACATGTCTGCACCCACCGTTGGCCTGACGGCACTGACCCCGATGGAAAAGAAGCGCTACGGCGACTTTGAGATTGACGAGGTTCGCTCCCTGGTCTACGCCGTATGTGAGGACCACACGGGACAGGGTGAACCGGTCAACACGATGGTGGCGATCCCTCTGGACGGCTCCGCGGCGCGCGATCCGAAGCCTATTCGCACCGTCTTTTCCGGCACCGACTTCTGCTCGGCACCCACGCTCTCCCCGGATGGGTCGAAGCTGGCGTGGCTGTCATGGAACCACCCGCACATGCCGTGGACTCAGTCCGTCCTGCACGTTGGCGCCCTCACGTTCGAGGGTGACATCGATACCCACGTCACGCTGGTGGACCGAGAAGGTGTCTGCGTCTATGAGCCTCGCTGGACTCTGCGCGGCGACCTGATCCACGTGGATGATTCCTCAGGATGGGCAAACCTGTACCGCACTGAAGGCTTCGAATGGCACGAGGACGAGGATGCCCACGCGTGGACGGATCGCCTGCGTACACGTGTCCTGCATCCCGGTCAGCGCGCGTTCTCACACCCCCACTGGGAACTGGGCCTGCACTCCTACGACAACCTGGATCATGAGCACCTGATCTGCTCCTGGTCGCAGGATCACACGTGGCACGTCGGCAGCGTGCGACTGGACAATGGCCTGCTGGAAGAATGGGAAACCGGATGGTGGCCCATCGGTAACGTCGCTTCCGACGAGGGGCGCGTCGTTTTCCTGGCCGACTCCCCTACGCACGCGCCAGCCATCGTCGAGATCACCGATTCGCACGCGCACGTGCTGCGCCCGTCCTCGGAAGCTGAGATCGCTGAGGAGATGATTTCAACTGCACAGACCGTGCGCTGGACGACCAGCGACGGCAATGAGGCAGACGGCTTCTACTACGCGCCGGTCAATCCCGACTTCACCGCACCTGACGGCGAACTTCCGCCACTGATCGTGTCCGCTCATGGCGGGCCGACCTCGTCAGCTCGCCCCGGCCTGTCCATTGCCCGACAGTTCTGGACGACTCGCGGCTTCGCATTCCTGGACGTGAATTATCGCGGATCCACCGGATCAGGACGCGAATACCGTGAGGCGCTCAACGGCCAGTGGGGCGTCATCGATGTCATGGACTGTGCTGACGGGGCGCGCTACCTGATTGATCAGGGCCTCGTTGATCCCGCACGAGTCGCGATTCGCGGCCATTCCGCCGGCGGTTTCACCGCCCTGTCAGCTCTGGCGACAACCGACGTGTTTACGGCTGGGACATCCTCCTCAGGTGTGTCTGACCTGCATCGCATGGCGCAGGAAACCCACAAATTTGAGTCCCACTACTTCTACACGCTTCTGGGCTCGGACAACTTGGACGATCCCGTGTGGACGGAGCGCTCTCCGATTTGCCACGTCCAGGACATTCACGCACCGCTCCTGCTTTTGCAGGGCACAGAGGACACGATCGTGCTGCCTTCACAGTCACGCAGCATTTACGATGCGCTTCGCGAACTGGATCGACCGGTCGCCCTCGTCGAATTCGATGGCGAAGGGCACTCGCTGCGTACTGCTGCCAGCATTGCGAAGGCCTGGGCGAGTGAGCTGGGTTTCTACGCGACAGTGTGGGGTTTTCACGCTGATGGTGCGGCTGAGATCAGCGTCACCACTCTATGAGCCGCGTGCGTAGAGCGATCAGTGCAATCGTCACTGATCACCGTTCAGCGTTCGCGGTAGTAGCCGGCATTGTCGGCGCAGTGGTGGGACTGGCAGCCGTCATCTTCAACTGGCTGATCGCCGTGTGGATGCGCGCCACCACCGGCGCTGCGGACTATTCGGTAACAGGCGGAGCACCCCACGGGTGGCCGGCGTGGACACACATCCTGATCATTGCCGTCCCCGTCGTGTCAGCACTCATGTATGGGCCGATGATCTGGCGATGGGCCCCCACGGCCAAAGGACACGGCATCCCTGAGGTCATGCTGGCGGTGCGCCGAAGGGGCGGCAAGATTCCTGGCCGCGTCGCGGTGGTCAAATTGGTCTCCTCCGCCCTGACAATCGGTGGCGGCGGGTCGGCTGGCCGTGAAGGCCCGATCGTTCAGGTCGGTGCGTCCCTGGGATCCACGATCGCATCGTGGGTGCGTCTTCCCACCACACGCGTCGTGGTGCTCGCCTCCTGCGGTGCTGCCGGCGGTATTGCCGCCACATTCCATGCTCCGCTGGCTGGTGCGATCTTTGCGCTCGAAGTGATTTTGGTGCGCTTTACCGCAGAGACATTCGGCTACGTCGTCATATCGTCTGTCATGGCATCGATCGTTGCCCGCGCACTTCAGGGGTCAGCGCCCCTGGTTGACCTGAACTACAGCGTGGACCTGGCTTCCTTGACTGACATAGGGTGGGCCGCCCTCGTCGGCCTGATTGCCGGCCTGTGCGGGCTGGCCTTTTCCAAATTGTTGTATGCGATGGAAGACTGGCTCGACTGGGGGTGGGAACGTCTCACGGCAGTTATCGCGTTTCCGCAGTGGTCTCGCGCAGCTCTCATGTCAGTCGTGCTGGGCATTGGCCTGTTTTTCTTCCCCGCCATGTACGGTTCGGGCTACCCGATCCAGCTCGAGGCTCTTCATGGCGCACTGCCCATCGCCACGCTGCTTGCGCTGGCTGTGGGTCGCATGATTTTCACGTCCTTCACGATCGGAATGGGCGGTTCGGGCGGCGTGTTCGCTCCGACGCTGTTCATTGGTGCAATGGTCGGCAGCGCGATCGGACATCTGATTGATCCGCTCACTGATTCGTCCATAGCGGTGTTCGGAGTAATCGGCATGGGTGCTGCCTTTGCTGGGGCTGCGCGTGCACCCATGACAGCGGTTCTGATCATCGTGGAGATGACGGACCAGTACTCGCTGATTCTTCCCATGATGCTGGCCGTCGTGATCGCAACAGGATGCTCACGGTTCCTGACACGCTCCACGATCTACACGGAAAAGCTGCGCAGGCGTGGCGATATCCTCGATGATCCCGTGTCCCACACTTTGCTGGGTGTCAACCCGGCCGGGGCGCTCATGCAGCCAGCTCCTGCCACTCTTAGCCCATCAGACACCATCATGCGCGCGGTGTCCCGCATGCGCGAAGCGCACGCCCAGGCACTCCCCGTGGTCGATGCGGACGGCGTGGTGTCCGGTGTTGTCAGCGCCCTGGATATTGCCTCCTGGCGTGAAGAAGGGGTCGAGCATGACACCGCGTTGGAAGCTCTGCCGTTGCGACATGTGTACGTGGTTGACACGGATCTGCCGTCCACGGTCATGCGCGTGCTGACATCCAGTGGCGTCGAGGGGATTCCCGTCTTGCATGACGACGGGCAGGGTGCGCCCGCCCACATGGTCGGCTGGATCAGCGGGCGCGACCTGGTTGACCGTATGTATCGCGATCAACGGCGGGCGCTCGACGCACGTATCGAATCCTCTTTCGGTTCGCGGTGGCGTGAGCGTCATCCTCGTCGTCGTAGCTAGCGGGTAGACTGCTCCTATGCCAGCGTGGGCCATTGTGATACCGATCGCGTTCCTCATCGCGTGTATCTGTGCTGCGTTGTGGCGTCATCATGTGGCACGTCTGCGTGCAACCACGCTTCCACTCACCCTGTACGCGCCGCTGGAACTGATCGCGTGCTACGGCGCGATGGTGCTGATTGGTGCGTGGGCTCTGTGGCGGGAACTCACCACTCAGCCACGCGTCGCGATCATCGCCGTGGCGCTGGGTTTGAGCGTGCTGGGACTGGCTCTGCTCATCGTTGAAGTTCCGCGCAGGCTCTATCTGACGCCCGATTACCTCGCTGTGCGATCCATGCGCGGCACGCGCACAGTTGAGCTGCTTGACATCGTGACGATTTCAATCCGCCCGGCACAGACTTCAACCTGTGTCACTGTGACGGATGTGCATGGTCGGCGCGTCACGTGGCATGCAACCGGCATGATGGATGAAACATTCGTCGCATACATGCGCGAACTGGAGCGCCGTATCCGCAATGGCCGCATCCCTCTGCTGCACCCCACCCGACATCGGCCGGTCAATCCGCTGACAGCGCACGCGTTGCAAGTCGTTGCCCGTGAAGCCGCGCACGACCCGAAGGTGCGTGAGCTTCTCACTCAGGCTTCAGTGTGCGTGGGCACCGACCCGGATCAGGCGCATATTCTCCTGCGCGATGCGGCCCGTGAGTGTGCGCGCTCGTGGCCACTCGATTCGGAGCTTGGCGCCACGATCGTCGCACTGTCTCACCGGTATCCGCCCGGACAGTAGAAGCCTCTACTGCTGGGCAAGCTGACGCAACACATACTGCAGAATGCCGCCATTACGGTAGTAGGCAGCCTCTCCAGGCGTGTCAATCCGCACGACCGCATCGAACTCGATGGGGTCCGCACCCTCGCGGGTGGCACTGACATGCACTGTCTTCGGGATCGACCCATCATTGAGCGCGTCAATGCCGGTGATATCGACTACTTCCGTACCGTCCAGACCCAGGGAATTACGATCTTCGCCTTCAGGGAACTGCAACGGCAGCACGCCCATGCCGATCAGGTTCGAACGGTGGATGCGTTCGAATGATTCGGTGATCACCGCGCGTACGCCCAGCAGCACTGTTCCCTTGGCTGCCCAGTCACGTGAGGAGCCTGATCCGTATTCCTTTCCGCCCAGAACCACCAGTGGCACACCTGCTTCGCTGTAGCTCATCGCCGCATCAAATACCGGCACGGTCGGCGCATCGTCCTTCGTGAAGTCGCGGGTAAATCCGCCCTCCACGCCGGGCACCATCTCGTTTCGGATACGAATATTTGCGAATGTGCCTCGGATCATGACTTCGTGATTACCGCGACGCGACCCGTAGGAGTTGAACTGCGAGCGTTCCACTCCCCGCTCAATCAGGTACTTGCCTGCCGGCGTATCCGGCTTGAAGGAGCCAGCCGGCGAAATGTGATCCGTTGTCACCGAATCGCCCAGCTTGAGCAGCACTCGCGCACCGTGAATATCCTCAACCGGAGCGGTCTCCAGAGTCATTCCGTCAAAGTACGGTGGTTTGCGCACGTAGGTGGAATCTTCGTCCCATTCAAACGTATCACCCTCGGGAGTATCGAGACCCTGCCAGCGGTGGTCACCAGCAAACACGTCCGCATAGTCCTGCTCGAACAGGGAGCGGTCGATACACGAGTTGATTGTGTCATCCACCTCTGCCGCATCAGGCCAGATGTCACGCAGGAACACGTCCTTGCCGTCCTGGTCCTGCCCCAGCGCTTCAGTCTCAAAATCGAAATCCATCGTACCGGCCAGCGCGTAGGCGATGACCAGCGGCGGGGATGCCAGGTAGTTCATCTTAACGTCGGGATTGATGCGACCTTCGAAGTTGCGATTACCCGACAGCACGGACACAACAGCCAGGTCATTGTCATTGACGGCCTTGCTGATTTCGTCCGGCAGCGGGCCGGAGTTGCCGATACACGTGGTGCACCCATAGCCCACCAGGTTGAACCCGAGTGCGTTGAGGTCCCCCCACAGTCCGGCCTTTTCGAAGTACCCTGTGACGACCTGTGAACCGGGGGCCAGTGAGGTTTTCACCCACGGCTTGGAGTGCAGTCCACGCTTAACTGCGTTGCGTGCCAGCAGACCGGCCGCGATCATGACCGCCGGGTTGGACGTGTTGGTACATGAAGTGATCGAGGCGATCGCCACGTCACCGTGATCCAGTTTCGTTTCCGTCCCGTCCGCCAACGTGACATCGACGATGTGGTGCGGTCGGTCGTCGATTGTCGAAGCGATACGTGGTTCGTCATCGTCTTCATGGTCGAGGGCGTCCGGATCGACCGGATCTGATGCAGGGAAGGTGGAAGCCAGTGCCTCATCGAGTTCTGAAGCGGAGTGCTGTTCGTGTTCGCTGACATAGTTCGGCAGCGTGGCGCGGAATGATTCCTTGGCGGCGCTCAGTTCGATGCGGTCCTGCGGACGCTTCGGGCCGGCAATGGAAGGCACCACTGTGGACAGGTCGAGTTCCAGGTACTCGGAGTATTCTGCCTCGCGCGAGGGGTCGTGCCACAGCCCCTGTTCCTTGGCGTACGCTTCGACCAGTTTGAGCGTTTCTTCGCTGCGTCCAGTCAGCCGCAGGTAGTCAACGGTGACGTCATCGATCGGGAAGATCGCGGCGGTTGAGCCGAATTCGGGCGACATGTTGCCGATGGTGGCTCGGTTTGCCAACGGCACAGCGGAGACACCCTGGCCGTAGAATTCAACGAACTTGCCGACCACGCCGTGTTCACGCAGCATCTGCGTGATGGTGAGGACGACGTCCGTCGCGGTCGCGCCGGAGGGGATCTCGCCGGAGAGTTTGAAACCGACGACGCGGGGGATCAGCATGGAAACTGGCTGGCCGAGCATGGCTGCCTCGGCTTCAATACCACCGACACCCCAGCCGAGCACGCCCAGACCGTTGACCATCGTGGTGTGGGAATCGGTGCCGACGCAGGTATCCGGGTAGGCGAGCGTGTCTTCGCCGTCCTGGCGTGTGAACACGGTGCGCGCGAGGTATTCGATGTTGACCTGGTGGACGATACCGGTGCCCGGTGGGACGACGCGGAAGTTTTCAAAGGCTCCCTGTCCCCAGCGCAGGAACTGGTAGCGCTCACGGTTGCGTTCGTATTCCTTGTCCTGGTTGGCTTCGAACGCCTCCGGCGTGCCGTACACGTCGATCTGCACGGAGTGGTCAATAACCATTTCCGCTGGCGCCAGCGGATTGATTTTCGAGGGGTCGCCGCCCAGCTCCTCCACTGCTTCACGCATGGTGGCCAGGTCGACGACGCAGGGAACGCCGGTGAAGTCCTGCATGACAACGCGCGCAGGGGTGAATTGGATTTCAGTGCTGGGTTGTGCTTTTGGGTCCCAGCTGGCCAGCGCCTTGATCTGGTCGGCGGTGATGTTGACACCGTCTTCGTTGCGCAGAAGGTTTTCAGCCAGGATCTTCAGTGAGTATGGAAGCCGGTCAAATCCGTCCACCGCATCGAGGCGGTAGATGGTGTACGTCGAATCATCCACTGTGAGCGTGGAGCGTGCATCGAAACTGCCTTGCAAAGCCATGTGATCCCCCTAATGTCTCGATATCAAGATATCAGAGGGCGGGGACGCTGCAAGGAGAACACGAAAATCACGCGCAGAGCACGCAGGAAATCGCAGTGTCGCGCGAAAAACCCGTCTGCGGCCACCGGGCCGAGAAACTCAGTCCTTCTCCAGCGCGGCGATAAATTCGACATGGTGAGTGTGCGGAAATAAGTCCCACGCTTCGAGGGAGGTCAGGCGGTATCCGCCCTCCGTCAAAGTCCGCAGGTCACGGGCACCTGCCGCCGGATCGCATGAAACGAGCACAATTCGCTCCGAACCAAGCGCGGCTACCGTCTGACATACCTCGTCGCCCGCACCCGAGCGTGGCGGATCCATCACCACGACATCGGCATGTGACTGCAGCTCGTTGGACAGATCGAGGATCCCCTGATGATCAACATCCCCGATGAACGTTTCAACATGTGCCGCTCCCCCGAGGTTCAGCGCGGCATCTTCCACGGCACCGTCGTCACCCTCGAGCGACACGACGCGTCCGAACGCGCCCGCAAGCGAGCGTGTGAATAATCCGGCCCCCGAATACAGTTCCATTGCCGCGCTGCCCTGGCCAGCCAGACGGCGTACAGCATCGGACAGGACCTGCGCACCGCGTACATGCGTCTGCCAGAAGCCCGAGGGGCGGACGTTGAACGGTTCGGGATCGGGCTCCACGACCCACCGCAACTTTTCGCGGTCCAGTGGCTTGCCCTGCCCGTCGTACGTTCCCGACGGCGTCACCACGGCGATGTCACCGCCCGTTGAGGCGACCGCTCGCACACGATCACGCGGCCCCCACGCGGTCAGCCACCGCGAATCGTTCCCGTCAAACAGGCCGATCTCGCATAGTGCGTCTACGGCCAGCGGCATTGACTCTAATGCAACGACCTGGTTCGACCGGTAGCGCGACATGCCCAGCCTACCGTCCTTGTCAGCCACCAGCTCGATGCGTGTTCGCCTGTGCAGCAGTAAGTCGTCCGGATCCTCATCGCCCGGGCACGCCTGCACGCGGACGCCTCCGATCGAGTCGACGGCTTGTGCCAGGCCCTCTCCCCCGACGCGCCGGATCTGTCCACGCAGCACGTCTTCCTTCCAGGTGCGCTGGGCTGCGGGACGCACATGACACAGTTCGGCTCCACCGATCTTTTCGCGAGCAGCCTGCGGCCATGCCGGCTCGACACGGTCAGGGCTTGCCTCGAGCACCTCGATTACATTGGCCCATGCAAGGCGCTTGCGGGTGGCACTCACACGTGCCACGACTTTCTCACCGGGCAGCCCGTGTCGCACGAAAACGACGCGACCGTCGTTGTCTCGGGCGACGCATGCTCCACCGTGTGCAGGTTCTCCCAGCGTGAGCGTCAATTCTTCGCGATTACGAGGCGGAGTCATGAGGACCTTTCTGACGTGAACGGAACGGGTCGTTAATCAGCTGGCGTTTGATTGGCTGCTCACCCTCCACCTGGCTGTCTTCCCCAAGTTTCCATGGTACAAGAGTGAGGACTACGCCCGGAATCCGCAGCAGTGCCTGACGCAACCTCAGTGCCGTCTGATTGTGCAGCACATTTTCCCACCAGTGCGACACGAGGAACTGCGGCACGTACACAACCACCATTTCGCGAGGTGACCGGCGTCGCTGGGAACGCACGTGCTGGACGATGACCTGCGTGATATCCCGGTAAGGTGCTGACAGAATCGTCAGCGGGATCGGCAGACCGGAGGCCCGCCACTGCCGGATGATCCGTTCTTCTTCAGCCTGGTCGGCAACCACACTCACCAGTTGCAGTGACGAGGGCGCCGTCGCGCGGGCAGTGGCAATTGCCCGCATCGTCACTCTGCTCATTGACGACACCAGCACTAACGCGTGCACGCGCGACGGAAGTGCGCGCCGAGTCGAGTAGTCCTCCACGCGCAGCTGCGTTGCAACGGTGTCGTAGTGATGGCGAATGGCACGTTGAGTCAGGAACACCAGCCCCATCAACAGCAATGTGATCCACGCACCGCGGGTAAATTTCGTCACGAGTACGACGATCAGCACCGTTCCCGTCAGCACGAATCCGATCATGTTGACCAGCCGCGAGCGCAGCAGGGAGGCCCGCGAGTCGGCGCGCTGAGGATTGCGCAGTTTCGCATTCCAGTGGCGGATCATGCCCACCTGGCTGAGCGTGAAAGAGATGAACACGCCGACGATGTAGAGCTGGATCAGGTGGGTAACCTGCGCATCAAACGCGATGATCAGGACGATTGCTGCGGCCGACAAGGCAACGATGCCGTTTGAGAATGTCAGCCGGTCTCCACGGCGGTACAGCTGACGCGGCAGGAACGAGTCGCGTGACAGTACCGAGGCCAAGGTTGGAAAACCGTTAAACGCCGTGTTGGCTGCCAGCACCAAAATCAATCCGGTCACAATCGTGATCAGGTAAAACAGGATCGATCCGTGTCCGAATACTGCTGAAGACAACTGGCCGATCACCGGGTCGAGCCTGACATCGCCTGCTGGCGCCCCGTTCAGACTCAGTTGTGTGGCCGGATCCTCCACGATTCTCACGCCGGTCGCCTTCGCCAATACGAGAATTGAAATCAGCATGGTGGCAGCGATCCCGCCGAGCATCGCGAGAGTTGTCGCCGCGTTGCGGGACTTGGGGCGCTGGAATGAGGGCACGCCGTTGGAGATCGCTTCGACTCCGGTCAGCGCTGCGCAGCCCGAGGAAAATGCGCGCATCACCAGCAGCGCTCCGCCCAGTCCGACCAGGCCCGATACGTGAGAGGCCTGCGGGACAAGGTCATACATTGCCGAGGGAGCCTGACCGAGGTGGCCTGTGACCAGTTTGACCATGCCGACCGCGATGAGAATACCAATTGAAGCCATGTAAATGTATGTCGGAATAGCGAAAGCTGAACCTGCCTCGCGCATACCGCGCAGATTCAACAGGCACAGCACGATGACAACGGCCACTGCGATCGGCACTTCCTGGCCTGCCAGCTGTGGGATTGCGGTGGTCACGTAGTGCGCCCCTGAGGAGATCGACACCGCCACCGTCAGCACGTAGTCCACCAGCAACGCCGATGCGACGACCAGTCCCCACGACGGTCCGAGGTTCTTGGTCACGACTTCATAGTCTCCGCCGCCTGACGGGTAGGCGTGTACGGTCTGGCGGTAGGACAGCACGACGACCAGCAGCACTACCGCCACTGCCAGCCCCACCCACACCGATTGGGTTACTGCAACTCCTCCGGCGATTGCCAGGGTAAGCAGAACTTCATCTGGCGCGTAAGCGACGGATGAAAGCGCATCAGATGCGAAGATCGGCAATGCGATCCGTTTGGGCAATAACTGGTGCCCCATGGCGTCTGAACGCATGGGTCGCCCAATCAGTACGCGCTTGGCGCGAGAAAAAGCCTCCAACACGATGGTCTAGCCTACTACCCTTTCGACAGGAAAACCGAGTACCTTTGAACCTGTGCATTTCGTAATTATGGGATGTGGCCGGGTCGGCGCGTCGATCGCCTCGACACTTGATGAACAGGGCCATTCAGTTGCCGTCATTGATATGAACGCTCAGGCTTTCAGACGCCTGTCATCCGACTTTTCCGGTCGGCGTGTGACAGGCGTCGGCATGGATCGCGATGCTCTGCGTCAGGCGGGCATCAAGGATGCGTACGCTTTCGCCGCGGTCTCCAATGGCGACAATTCAAACATCATTGCGGCCCGAGTAGCTCGCACGACTTTCCATGTTGAGCGCGTGGTCGCACGCATCTACGACCCCTCGCGAGCCGCAGTGTATGAGCGCTTGGGCATCCCCACGGTAGCAGCGGTTCGCCGCACGTCCGAGGCTGTTCTGCGCTGGATGATGCCGCCAAATGCGCACGTGACCTGGACGCACTCGACCGGCTTGGTGTCGCTCGTGAACGTTATCCCAGACCCGTCGTGGACCTCCGTTCCGCTGCCAGTCGTTGAGGAACTGACCGGCGAGCGACTCGCCTTTGTGTCTCGGTTGGGCGTGATCCAGCCTGCGCGCGTCGACCTCGTCGTTCAGGAACATGATGAGCTGATTTTCGCCGTGTCAGGCACAGATTCGCTTGCGCTGCGCAATGTGCTCACCTCTGCACCGAAATTGGAGAACTAGATGAAAATCGTGATTGCCGGTGCTGGCTCAGTGGGACGCTTCGTCGCCCTCGAACTTCTGGATCATGGCCACGAGGTCACCCTGATCGACCACAATCCTGACCAGATGCGTGTGGCAACTGTGGCTGATGCGGACTGGGTGCTGGCCGATGCGTGCTCACCGGACGTCCTCGCCGACGCGGGAGTGCGAGAAACCGACGTCCTGGTTGCCGCAACGGGCGACGACAAGGCGAACCTGGTGATCTCCCTGCTCGCGAAGACCGAGTTCGGCGTGCCGCGCGTGGTGGCCCGTATTAATCACCCGCGCAATGAATGGCTCTTCAACGAGGCGTGGGGTGTTGACGTGCCGGTGTCCACGCCGCGCATCATGACCGCCCTGGTTGAGGAAGCTGTTTCCGAGGGCGCTCCCATCCCGCTGTTTACGTTCAACAAGGCCAATGTTGCAATGTATGCGATTGTCCTTCCGGAGGATTCGCCCCTGGTGGGCGAGCGAATCGGTCAGGTTGACTTCCCTGCAGGAACGGTCTTGGCGGCGTTACTGCGCGACCAGATTCCTATGAATCCACAACCTGACGACGTGTTCGAGTCAGGCGATGAACTGTTGATGCTGGTGCCCGAAAAGCGCGGGAAACACTTGGAGCATTTGGGGACGCTGGTCAATGGCGTTGTGCCGGAGACCGGACAGGCTGATGCTCCAACCACCACAGCTTAATGTGAGGTACATCACTTTCATGGGCTGCTTGTGAGCCTGCGGATGGAACGCAGATGCCCGTGCCCACTGCCACAATCGAACACATGTTCGACATTGCGGTAAGTGCAGGAGATTGTGACACTCCTGAGGCCACGGCTCGTGAGCTGGTCAACGCTGCCCGCGACGCGGATCGTGCGGTGCGTGTGGCGCAGGCTCGGCGTGCCCAGATGGTTGTCCGCGCTGTTCTTGCCGTGAGTGAAGCTGTTGAAGGCGAACAGGACCTGGTGCAGCGAGCCGGTGAGGGCGTACCTCGAATTGCCGAATTCGCACACCTTGAGCTATCTGCTGCGTTAGGGCTGTCTCCTGCCAAAATGCTCGATGAAATGGGAGCCTTACTTGACCTGAGTTTTAGACTGCCGTGCCTGTGGCAGCAAGTTGTCGCTGCAGAAGTTCCCGTGTGGAAAGCGATGACGGTCGCTGAACGCACGACGCTGCTCAGTCAGGCTGACTGCCGTCAGATTGACTGCTTCCTCGGGGCTATTGCTGCCTGGTCTCAGGCGCGCATCTGTCGACATGTTGACAACCTCATCGCCCGTATAAATCCCGATGAATTCGACGCGCAATGCGCGCGAGCGCAGTCCACGCGCCGCGTTCAGATCACGCATGAAGAATCCAGTTCCATCGCCTATGTCGATGCCACACTCAGTGCGACTGACGCGATTGCACTGGACAATACGATCACGCGTTTAGCTGGATTGCTCGCAGATGCTGACGAACTCAGCATCGATGAACGACGCTCACAGGCGTTGGGTATCCTCGCAACGCCGCACTACGCGGCCAGGCTTCTGGACGAAGGATCCGCTTCGCGCTCACTCCAGCCTGCTGCCACTGTGATCGTCCACGTTGATGACTCCCCCGTCGCGCAGATTGACGGGCACGGCAGTGTCGGGCTGAAACAGCTGCGGCAGATGTTTGCTCACTCTCGCGTCACGATCCGGCCCGTTCTTGATCCGCGGGCTCTCACGCCGATTGATCGCCATGATCCGTCTGGCGATATGCGACTGGCGCTCCAGACGCGCGAACCCTATGAAGTCTTCCCGTATTCGAATGTTCGCTCGCGAAGCTGCGATATCGACCATACCCAGGCGTTCGATCCAGATGGGCTATCCGGGCAGACGCGCCTTGACAACCTCGGTCCACTCTCGCGAAGCGTTCACCGCGCGAAAACACACGCCCACTGGAGGCTTGAGCAGGTCGCTACGGGGGTTTATGAGTGGCACTCACCTCTGGGGTTCATCTACACCGTTGTCAACGGTCGAACGTTCTTCCACCGACGCGAGTGAGACGAAGGGCCTCAGCGTCATCCACGTAATCCAACATGCCACGGCGAACAGCGGCAATCCAAGTACGAGTTTCGCGACCCCCAGTCCAGCAATCTGGCCTACCCACCACAGTGGCACCTGCACTGCGAAGCGAATGAAGAACAGTGCGAACCACACCCACGTGAGCGTGGTGCATACACGGCGCGGCACTGCGCCTTTTTCCCAGAACATGTTCAACACAAGTTCGACCGCAGGACGCCGGAGCACGATCGACACGAGCAACGCCACACTCAGAACCGCTGCCGTGACGATACCCACGATGAAGAAATCCTGCCCTCGACCGGAGAACACCACCCACACGCACGACAGTGCAACGCCGATGGCACCCGACAGTGCCTGGGTGATCTGCTGACCGGACACCAGGCGTGCAACGACGAAGAGGCCCGCGAGAATACCGGAGGCGATCAGCGGCCACGTCAGTTCGTGGGTCGCGATATACGTCGCGACAAAAACGATGATCGGAGCGACCGATTCAACGATACCCCGCCAGCCGCCCAACGCCGACCAGACAGAAAATTCCTCGTCCTGAAGCGAATCAACAACTCTCACGAATGTTCTCCAGCCAACAGGCGGTACAGCGGGTCAGAAATCACGTAGATTCCGTGATCAACACCTACAGTTCCTTCGATTTCCACGTGGTGCCCCACGCGCAGGCCAGGGATCTCACACCGCCCCAGCCACCTGATCACGATTGAACCGGTCCCGTCGTACAACGTCGCATCGAGCTGATCAGGACCCTCCTGCGGATACAGCGTCACCGATCTCAGAACACCCGAAATAACCACCTTTTCACGCGGACGCACGTCCTTGATCGGCACAGTGCCTCGCGAACGCTGAGAGCGCTGCTCATCATCGGCCTCAGTCGCTTCAGGGGTCGAAAAACGCCACGCGTCGCTCAATCTCTGCCACCACGAGCGCTTCGGGAAAACCTCGTTCGGGTCACTCATTGCGGCACAATCGGCGCTTGAACGGCATTGTCAGGAACATGCATCGGCAGCAGGTCAAGGCGCGCGCGGGGACGGTCGTCACGCTCAACCACGAGGCGATCAATCACCTTCTCAATTCCTTCGCCCGCTTCGCTTGACTGAGCTGCAGGCCCCAACACATCAATGCGCGCAAACCAGCGCGGACCCTCACGGCCAATGATGCGCATCCGTGACGTCGCTTTTGAGCCATCCGGCAAGGTCACCGGCATGTCAGCCAGCAGCTCGGCGCCATAGCGCGTCTCAGCGTCCTCCACGCTGGCGCCGTTGGATGTCAGCGATTCACGAATCTCTTCGCGCACCTCGTCCCACACTCCACCGGAACGCGGGGCGGCGGCGATTGAAATCTGCAGGCCCGAATTGCCCAGCACGATCAACACGCGCAACACGGTGCGCTTGTCGTCAGCCAGCTGCGTGCGCAGCTGCATGCCCTTGATCGCCGGAATCTTCAGCGCACCCAGGTCGACATACCCTTGGGAGACGTCCACATCCTCAGCTGAACGCGGACCTGGCTCATCCCAGATCTCCGCGTCATCACCGGCCTGCCGCTTGTCCTGTGACTCGTCGTGTGCGTGCTGTTCGACCTGCTCTTCATCATCGCGACGTCGACGTTTCAACCAGCCCATAGCTACCCAGCACACTCCGTGCACACAGGCTGACCGTTGTCATCAACATAAGCCAGCTGCGATGCGTGATGGACCAGGAAGCAGCTCGTACACGTGAACTCATCATCCTGGCGAGGAACCACATGCACAGTCAGTTCTTCTTTCGACAGGTCGGCGCCCGGCAGCTCAAAATTCTCCGCCGCCTCGTTTTCGTCCTCGTCTACCTCATTCGAACCGGCGTCCTTGCGGCGAGCCTTCAATTCTTCGATGGAATCTTCCGCCACATCGTCGTCGTTTTTACGTGGGGCATCGTAGTCAGTTGCCACGGTTCCTCCTCCTCGCACAGCCTGCGGGTCAAATCTTGCTCAGCGCAGGGATAGTAACACTCATTGCGCTTCTGCGCATTATGGCGTCCATACTGACACTGTTTTATTCCGATCGTTTACTAGACACGCGCGCCAAGCGCCACCGATCTTCACTCTTCTTTGAGACGATTTCAATCAGATGTATTCGGGAGGTTTTCATGATCGATCTTGAGCTGCTCGGTGTCGGCAGTGACAATGAATCGCTGATTTTCACCGACGCAGACGGTGAACGTTACCGCGTGGCAGTCACTGACGAATTGCGCGCGTCAGTTCGCCGTGGACGCCCCCGAGTTGAACCCATCCAATCCAGGGCTCTGCGTCCGCGTGACATTCAGGCACTCCTGCGCTCAGGCATGTCAGCATCAGAAATCGCCGCTGAATACGATACGGATATCGCGCTGATTGAGCGTTTCGAAGCACCGATCGACGCAGAAAAAGCGTGGGCCATTCAGCGTGCACGCGAATCGCATGTGGGTGGCGAAAAGGATTCACCTCTGATGGGTGACCTCGTTGTCGACCGCTTGGCGGCTCGCGGAGTGGATCCCGAATCAATCATCTGGTCAGCCAGGCGTGAGCAGGACGGCCCGTGGGAAGTCTTCGTGACGTTCATTCAGGGCGCAGCCGAACACGCCGCACATTGGCGCATGGATCATTCCGAATCCAGCGCGGAAGCAATCGATCAGGAAGCCCGGTGGCTCACCGAGAACGCCACTCCATCTTCCCCTGTCTCTGCTGTCTTCACTCCCCTGCATCCCGAAGATGACAACGAGCCGGCTCCCACGCCGGTCAATGACGAGCTGCTCGACCAGCTCAACGCTCAGCGCGGCAAGCGTCAGGAAATTGTGATCGACGGTGAAGGTGACGACACTGAGGATCCAGATGAGCGCGTCCAGCGCGATTCACTGTCAGCGCGCATTTACTCCCTGGCTCGCTCACGCACGCACACGACAGAACCTGAACCGATGGAGACCGGAGTGATCGACCCCCACGATGATGACATCGTGACCGAAACACCCGACGAAGAGGCACCCTCGACGGCGCCGGGGACCTCCCGGGATCTGTGGAGTTCCGTGATGGCAACGCCCACCGCCGAACAGCCCGACGAGCCGCAAACCTCGGCGCTTCCCGGCATGGAAGACCTTGAGCCAAAGGCTGAAGCACCAAAGAAAAACACGCGTCGCCGCTCGGTACCCAGTTGGGATGAGATCGTTTTCGGCTCGAAATCCTAAGCGAGCCGCACGACCGGCACCATCATTTCAGCCTCGGTCATTGACCCATGCACCCCGATCAGCGCCATTGCGCCCTCACTTTGCACACGAGAATCCACAATGCCGTACCTGCCGCGCGACATCACCATCGCATCACCGACAACCTGCACGCCTGGCCCCTCACCTATCACGCCTGGTAACGCGTCCGCCGGCACGATCCAGGCACGCTCACCCAGATATTCCTCCCACCGGGCGAGGACTTCCGCGGCTCGACCCGGCTGCGCGTGCAGGTGAACCGAGCGTGTTTCACCCGCGATCAGCTCGACCCCCTCGCGCAATTCAGGCGTGTGCGCCACGTCGATCAGATCATCGGGGTGCACATCCACCATTCCGTGATCAGCGGTGAGCATCACGGCGATTCGATCGGCCGAACGCATATGAGAAATGCGCGTCAGCAGATGCCCGATACCCGCATCGAACTCTTCAAGCGCGCGGCGCCACTGCTCGGAATTGACGCCATGCCTGTGGCCCTCGTGGTCGATATCTGACCAGTAGAAATAGACGATGCGGGTGCCTGCCTGCAGTTCGCACATTGCAGCGTCAATGCGCTCCTGCATCGATACCGCGCCCACATGACGCGCCCCGCGCAACGCGGCCAGAGTCAGACCTGAGCCGGCAAAGCTCGGAGGTGAAATCACAGCTGAGGACACTGAGCGATCTGCCAGGCGCTCGAAATGGGTGGGTACTTCCTGCCAGACTGTCGGATCCGGTCCGTTCTCGAAGGCCAGCAGATTCATTGCCCTGCCCCGATACGCCACCGAGTATCCCACCATACGCGTGGCGCCAGGGGGCGCTCCCGTCGCGAATGAGGTGATCGCTGCGGCTGTTGTCGAGGGAACAGTGGTGAAAGCCTGCTCGATCTCATCGCGGTATCCGCGCAGCACGCTCGCATGGCCGAAGTGATCCGCCAGCGGCACCGCCCCCAGACCATCAGCCAGGATCACCACCATCTGCTCATACGACCGTCCCACACCGTCGATCCACCGGCCCAAGACGTCAGTGATGCGCAGATCGCTCGGACCAG
The DNA here is from genome assembly GCF_030212035.1 of Pauljensenia sp. UMB10120. Taxonomy (NCBI): domain Bacteria; kingdom Bacillati; phylum Actinomycetota; class Actinomycetes; order Actinomycetales; family Actinomycetaceae; genus Pauljensenia; species Pauljensenia sp. UMB10120. The sequence continues at coordinate 352,581 of NZ_JASODH010000001.1, forward strand.
GCAGGTGCGGGTCGCCCTCGTTAATGCGCATGATTCCCCTTGATGACCTGGAGCGTCGCGTCGACGAATCGTTCAGCATTGGCGAGGGCGGCCTCGCCATCAGCGGCGGCCGAAAAACGCATCGAGAAATCCTCCGGGAAGGTGTGGACGGTGAAGCCGTGGTCAGCGGTGCACTGCGGGTCATCGCACTGGTTGAGCTCCACTTCACCGCGACGCTGACTGCCGCAGTTGATCGCCATGGTCAGCTCGCTCAGCTGACTGCCGCCATCATGGATCGCGTCGGTTACAACCTCAGTGAGTGAAGCTCCGTGGATGCGAGTGGTCGGGGTGATGATCGTGTTCGTCATGGCGCCACCCCGGTCCAGTTCGTCAACGTGGATCTGGATCAACGTGGTCGGTGTCAGAACGGCAACCGTGAGGTGGCGGAACATGCTGGAACGGTCAAACGCCGCCTCCAGCTGAGACACCATAGCCAGCGGTTCTTCGTCGCCGAGAATGCGATCCAAGGCGCGTATCACGAGGGACGGATAGAAGCCGTGCTGCCGGATTGAAGCGTGTGTGTCCATTCTCCAATTGTGCCTTGTTGCGGCGTGGGAAGCGTCTTTCCACAGGTGGTTCGCGGCACAATGCGAACATGCGACGCACGACCACGCCTCGTTTGGAGGACTTTGAAGAATCCATCTCTGAGATTGATGTCTCCGAAGAAATGCGGGGGTCGTTCCTCGAATACGCGTACTCGGTGATCTATGCGCGCGCACTGCCTGATGCCCGTGACGGACTCAAGCCCGTCCAGCGACGCATTCTGTACCAGATGGAACAGATGGGACTGCGGCCCGACAAGGGCCATGTCAAGTCTCAGCGCGTTGTGGGTGAAGTGATGGGTAAGCTCCACCCGCACGGAGATTCCGCTATCTACGACGCGCTGGTGCGTCTGGCGCAGTCGTTTAACCTGCGGGTTCCCCTCGTCGATGGTCACGGTAACTTCGGTTCACTCGATGACGGGCCGGCAGCCCCTCGATACACCGAAGCACGCCTGGCTCCTGCCGCGCTGGATCTGACGGCAGGCCTGGACGAGGACACCGTTGACTTCGTTCCCAACTATGACAACCAGTTCATGCAGCCGGACGTATTGCCCGCCGGTTTCCCACAGCTGCTTGTCAATGGCTCGTCCGGCATTGCCGTCGGCATGGCGACCAACATTGCACCGCACAATCTGGGTGAAGCTATTGCCGCGTGCATCTACCTGCTCGACAATCCGGATGCCACCGTCGATGACCTGATGCGCTACGTGCCCGGACCGGACTTGCCTGAAGGCGGCGTCATCGTAGGGTTGGACGGAATCCGCGAAGCCTACGAGACCGGTCGCGGATCTTTTAAGACCCGCGCGAAAGTGTCGATTGAACGTGTCACTGCCCGCAAGCGCGGACTGGTGATCACGGAGCTGCCCTACATGGTCGGCCCTGAACGTGTCATGGAGAAAATCAAGGACAGCGTTTCCTCTGGCAAACTCAAGGGAATTTCCGCGGTTCAAAACCTCACGGATCGTCACCACGGCTTGCGTCTGGTCGTTGAAATCAAAAATGGTTTCAACCCCGAGGCCGTCCTCATGCAACTGTACAAGCGCACGCCCCTGGAGGAATCGTTCGCTGTCAACGCCGTCGCGCTGGTACACGGGCAGCCTCAGACAATGTCGCTCAAGGCAATGCTGCAGGTCTTTATCGACCATCGCATCGAGGTCACCACGCGTCGCAGCCGCTTCCGCGTGGACAAATGGCAAGAGCGCCTGCACCTGGTTGAAGGCCTGCTGATCGCGATCGCCGATATTGATGACGTTATCGCCATTATCCGTTCATCCGACGACGTCGACTCAGCGCGCCAGCGCCTCATGATGGCCTTTGATCTGAGTGAAGCGCAGGCCAATTACATTCTGGAATTGCGCCTGCGACGCCTGACGAAATTCTCGCGCATCGAACTGGAAGCTGAGCGTGATGACTTGCGCGCGAAAATCGCTGAACTCGAAGAAGTCCTCGGCTCCGATGAGCTGCTGCGCGACATGGTCAAATCAGATCTGCAGGAAGTGTCCGCCCGCCTGAGCACTCCTCGGCGCACATTACTGCTCGCATCGGCCGGCGAGGGCGACACCGTTTTGGCTGCATCTGCTCCGCAGAGTGGATCATCATCTGCCCCTGCTCTTGAGATACCGGACGAGCCGTGCGTGGTGGTGCTGACGGCAACTGGCGGACTGGCCCGGGTGGAGGGCGGTGACGTGCTCGAACGCGGCGCGCGTGCCAGTTTCGATGGCTGGAAGATGCAGATCCCGACGACCACCCGCTCACAGGTGGCCGTGGTGATGAGCGATGGTGTTGCGCACCGCATCGATGTCGTGGACTTGCCCGGACTGCCGCGCTTTGACACCGGCTTGTCCTTCGCTGCGGCAACACCTGCCGGACTGCTTGTGCACTCTGAGGAAACGCCCGTTGGGTTGATCGATCCGACCGGCGACGCAATCATGGCGATGGGCACGGCGCACGGCGTGGTCAAGCGTCTGCGCCCTGACGTGCTGCAACGCGATTCGTGGGAGGTTATTTCGCTGGACGAGGGCGACCACCTGGTTGGCTTCGATGTGTGCGACGACTCAGACGAAATCGCATTCGTCACCTCAGATGCTCACTTGCTGCGCATCGATGCGTCGAAGGTACGTCCGCAGGGACGAACCGGCGGTGGTGTTGCTGGCATCAAGCTGGCAGCAGATGCCGAGGTGATCGGCTTATGGGTCGTTGCTGATCCGAGTGAAGCGTGCGTGGTCACGGTTGCGGGAGCTGAAGGCGCACTGCCCGGCACCGGTCAGACAACCGTCAAGGTCAGCCCCTTTGAGGTCTTCCCGATGAAGGGCCGCGGCACGCAAGGCGTTCGCGCGCACCGTTTCCTGCGTGGAGAAGCACGCCTGGACACTGCGTGGGTCGGGCCTCGCCCGCCTCGGGCAGCTTCAGCGAACGGTCAGCCCACGGACCTACCCGAGCTTGATGAGCGTCGCGACGGCTCCGGCCAGCCCATCAAGCACGCGATCGCAACAATCGGTTAGACATCCAAGGCGTACAGCCGAGATTCGCCCACCACGTGAAAACCAAGCCCGTCGTAGACGGCCAGTGCTCCTGAGTGGTTAGCCGATCCCAGTCCGGCTCCCGTCTTATCCATGTCGTCGTCTTTTTGCGCACGCATGGAGGCAATGATCAACGCCTCGACAACGCCGGCATTACGCCACTTTTCGAGCACTCCCATCTGGTCGATGTACCCTTCTGACCATCCCAGTGCCGCCCAGTCCTGTTCGTAGCGCGAGGCCAACAGGAAACCCGCCACCTGCGGGCGGTCACCTGAACGGTCGAGGGCGACAAACGACCACTGCGGCGCGAACGCGGTGCGCCCCATCAGCCACTGCTCCATTGACTGAGGGGGCCTCCCCCATTCCTGGTCAGCCAGACGGTTAGCGGCACGGCGAACCGGGTCCTCCCACATGTCATCCCACGGGGCGACCTGCAGGTAGGCGTTCAACTCCGGCATCTGCGGCACTGATTCCAAATCTGCGCGCAGTTCAAAATACGTGTTCGACCAGTGGTAGTCGAGTTCACGCAGGTGTTCCTCGAGTTCCTCGTGCCCCATATCCACGTGCGTCACGATACGACCGATGACATCACTGTCAGGCGTGTCCATGCCGGTTTCGACGTGCGGAACATGAACTCCCACGGGTTCATCGTCCGGTAATTCCTTGCGCTCCGCGAGGACACGGAGTATCTCGGTCGAGGTGCGGGTTTGCCATTCGATGAGCGAGCGGCCAATGCCTCGGCGGCGAAAATCCGGGTGAACGCCGCCCTGGCACACGCACTCAGGCACACCCACGAAACGCGTGGTGATAATCGAGAATGCGACATACGTGCCTGTCTCATTGAGCTCGCCAATGACGCCACGCCACTTGGACATGTTGGACAGCAACTCGACAATTTCGTCGAGGCTTGTGCGGTATGGAGGATCGTCGACACGCTCAATGCATGCAATCAGATCGGCCAGTGCGACAGCATGATCAGGCGTGAGAGCTCTCCATGTCACGATGTCCGAGTCGCGCTCAACCACTGCTGCCTCCTTCTGATCTAGTGCTCAATCGCATACACAACTTCCGCTCGCTCGTCCACGAACCCGTAATGCTCGTAGATCTCGTGAGCATGTGACGCGTTGTGTGTGTCCACATCCAGACCGAAACGCGTCATCCCCGCGCGGGACGCCGCCACGATCGCGGTGCGCAGCAGCAAGCCCGCCAAACCGTGCCCGCGGTGATCCGGGTTGACCCCTAACAGTGTCGCATACGCTTCCTTGCGTCCCTCCAGGACCCATCTCAGATCAGGCCTGCCAACAGTCAGATAGCCTGCAAGTTCACCGGAAGGGGAAAGCGCCAGGCATGACCATGATGGAACCAGTTCATCCATTGCCTCGTTCCACCACTGCTCGCGAAAATGCGGCCAGAAGTGAGCGGTAAAGACATCCATGTGGAGCGCTTTGACCTGTTCGGTCGGCACCGAGCCCCACGGAACAATCGTGTAGCCGTCGCGCGGGGTGGGCAGCTGCTCGGAGCCTTCAAGCTCGCGGTACATAAGCTGGAATGTGCGGCAGGCGTAATAGCCTGCGGCGATGTAGAGCCTACGGCGATCCGTCATATGCGAATCGACACCGTTGGCGATGTAGGCGGGCGCATCCGAATCGGCCCCGAAGTGTTCGACCAGCATCTGGCGGGCACGTGCGTCCTGCCAGTACAACAGTGAGCGGCCGATGCCTCGCCCTCGCCAATGCGGATGAACGAACGCGTTGACGATGGCTGTGGCCACGCCGTCGAGGTTACCCATGACACGAACAGATGCAATGGCAACAATCGTGCGCTGCGCATCCAATCCGACGATGACGTCCAGCCAGTCGGTTTCCGTGCAGCCGGCGATCATATCCGCAACGTCGCGAAGCGACGTGCGGTGGATGGCATGGTCATGATCTTCGATTTCGAGGATCAGTCGATACACGGCGGGACCGTCCTGAGGAAGAATCGAACGCCATCGAAGTCCCAAGTGAGGACCCGGGTAAGAAGCCTGTGCAGGTGGACAGACTCGATCAGCCAAACCAGTCATATCTCTACTTTACCGAGACTTCAGTCCTATTCAGAATCGGATGAGCTGGCTCACGCGTCAATTCGCTCACGATCAACCTGATGTGCACCCTCGACGATGAAGTCACGCCGCGGGGCAACCACCGACCCCATGAGCAATTCGAACACGTCCTCAGCTTCACGCAATGCCTCTTCGTCGGCCAGCGTGACACGTCGAAGGGAACGGTGACGCGGATCCATCGTGGTTTCAGCCAACTGGTCAGCATCCATCTCGCCCAGGCCCTTGTAACGCTGAATAGGTTCCTTCCATGTGCGCCGCACTTTCCTGAGCTCACGCAGTGTGCTGTGCAGTTCCTCTTCGGAATAGGTGTACACGTAATCTCGTGGCTTCTTGCCGTGTGCGGGCAGCTCGATGCGATGCAGCGGCGGCACGGCCGCGTACACTCGCCCGCTTTCCACCATCGGACGCATGTAGCGGAAAAAGAGCGTCAGGAGCAGCGTGCGGATGTGCGCGCCATCGACGTCCGCATCCGTCATGAGGATGACTTTGCCGTACCGTGCCTGGTCAATGTCGAATGTGCGGCCGGAGCCAGCACCGATGACCTGGATAATGTTCGCGCATTCAGCATTGGAGAGCATCTCAGCAGTCGATGCTTTCTGCGTGTTGAGGATCTTGCCACGAATGGGGAACAGTGCCTGGAAGCGTGAATCTCGCGCCGCTTTCGCGGTGCCCAGTGCCGAGTCGCCCTCGACGATGAACAGCTCGCAGTGCTCGACATCTTCGGAGCGGCAGTCTGCCAGCTTGGCAGGCAGGGACGATGTTTCAAGAGCGTTCTTGCGCCGCGAAATTTCCTTGTGAACACGCGCCGACACGCGCGCCTTCATCTCACCCACGACTTTCTCAGCCAGAGCCTGCACCTGTTGCTTCACGTCGCGCTTACTGGATTTCAACGTGGATTCCAGAGCGTCGGTCACCACGCGGTTGACGACGGTGCGGATCTGCGGAGTACCCAAAACTTCCTTGGTCTGGCCTTCAAATTGCGGCTCGGGGAATCGCACAGTCACCACAGCGGACAGCCCCGCCATGACATCGTCCTTCTCCAGGCGACCGTCCTTGGCCGTCACTTTCAGGCGGCGCGCGTTCTTCTCAACGTGGGCGCGCATCACTTTCAACAGTGCCTGGTCGAAACCGGCCAGATGAGTGCCGCCTTTCGGTGTGGCAATAATGTTGACGAAAGACTGCACCTGAGTGTCGTAGCCAATTCCCCACCTCAATGCGCAATCCACCTGGCAGGTGCGCTCCACTTCGACAGGTGCGAGGTGTCCGGTGTCAGGATCGAGTTGCTGGACGGTTTCGTTATAGGTTCCCTCGCCGGTGACATGCCACGTTGCAGTGACAGGCCCATCGGTGGAAAGCCAGTCAACGAAGTCAACGACGCCGCCGTCAAAACGGAATTCTTCGTGCAGCGGTTCGCCGTCCTCGTTAGTGGTGCGCTCATCCCAGCAGGCGATCGTCAGGCCGGGAACGAGGAACGCGGTCTGGCGTGCGCGGGCAATCAGGTTGTCCCACGAAAAGCCTTCAGAGGAAGGAAAGATCTGAAAATCTGCCCAGAAACGCACGCGCGTGCCTGTCACACCGCGCTTGACTTTACCGACAGTTTGCAGGCGCGAGGATTGCGTATAGGGGCTGAACGGTGAGTTCGGGGTGCGCTGGCGCGAATCATCAAACTCCCCTGGCTCGCCGCGTCTGAAGCACATCTGATAGGTCTTCGAGGAGCGGTCGACCTGCACATCCATACGTGCGGATAAGGCGTTGACGACAGATGCGCCCACGCCGTGCAAACCGCCGGACGAGGCGTAGGAGCCGCCGCCGAACTTACCGCCTGCGTGCAGCTTCGTGTACACCACTTCCACGCCGGACAAGCCAACTGACGGAACCGTGTCGACAGGGACGCCTCGACCATTGTCGTGGACGGATGCGGAATGATCCGGGTGCAAGCGCACTTCGATGCGGTCACAGTACCCTTCAAGCGCTTCATCGACTGCGTTATCGATGATTTCCCACAGGCAGTGCATCAACCCCCTGTGATCGGTGGATCCGATATACATGCCGGGGCGTTTGCGCACAGCTTCCAGTCCCTCCAGGACTGACAGGTGCCGTGCGGAATAGGTTGAAGCGTCTGAACTCACCACCCTATTTTAGGGTGCAGCACCGCAAGCTCCTGGATTGCACCGCCGAGATTGTGCCACTGGCGAAAGAAGATGCACGGCGAGCGACCGGTGTGCTGTGATGGAACCATGAACGCAGCGACACTGACACGACCAGACACGACGGAACCGACATTGCGCGCAGTAGACCGATGCGACGCATGCGGCGCCCGTGCATGGGTGCGCGTCACTATGGCCTCAGGGCCACTCCTGTTCTGCGCACACCACGCTCGCCTTCACATGGACGCCCTGCGGGATTCCGCACTGCGCATCGACGACGAGCGCCACCTGATGGATCAGTCCTGACGCTGCTTGACCTTCTTCGCACCGTAGAAACATCCGATACCGGTAATCGCCAGCAACGGTGCCACGATGAAGTTGGTGATCTGAAGGAACATGAACCCAACGTAGCTTGAATAGGCCACTCCAAGGGTTGCCACCATGTAGACCCCGGTTGTCGTCCAGGGAAGCATGGGCTCAATAAATGTCCCATAGTCCTCAATTGAACGCGACAGGACTTTTCGTGGAATTCCAGCCTCGTCGTATTTCGTTCCGAATGCATTACCGACAATAAAGGCCGTTGCATATTGGTTGGATGAGAAGCCGTTGATGAAAGCTGACGACAACAGTGACGCGATGATGACTCCAGATCGGCTTCGGATTCCTTTAAAGGCCTTGTGAACAACGGTTTCCATTGCATTGATAACGTCCATGGAACCAATGAACATAAATACGCTCAACGTGATAAGCACGGCAGATGCCATCGAGTACAAGCCGCCACGTTCAACGATTGCAAGTGCTTGCTCAGTCAGGTTTGTCCCGCCGTCCGCAAGCATGGTGCCTTCGAAACCTTTCATCAGTGTCTTGATGACGCTTGTGAATGACACTTTCTGAACGAACAGAGCGATCGGCACAGCGGACGCGATGGAGAACAGAAGCGTCGGGAGGGGTGGCTTGCGCCAGATTGCGCCCCCGATAATCACAAGGATGGGTATCAAAGCAAGGACGTTAAACGAAAATGATTCGGCCAGAGATTGGGCGACTGGTCCTGTCAGTTCGTCAATGTTGGCATCCTGACTTGCTGGCTGAACAAGGCCCAGGACACCGTAGAGCACGGCGGCAACGATGTATGACGGCCCTGTCGTATTCAGCATTGATCGGACGTGGTCATACACCGGTATGCCCGCGCCCATCGCTGCCATGTTCGTCGTATCCGACAGCGGCGACATCTTGTCACCGAAATAGGCTCCGCCAATGATTGCGGCTGCCAGAGGGCCCAGGTTTGCACCTGTGGCAACGCCGACGCTCATGACCACCACGCCAATTGTGCCGACTGACCCCCACGAAGTACCTGTTGCCAGTGAGAACACGGAGGTGATCAGGAATGCGACCAGATAGATCCACGTGGGATTAATGATGAGCATCCCGTAATACACCAGCATCGGGATGGTGCCGGATGCTGTCCACGATCCAATCAGGACGCCGATCGCCATCAACATCCAGATTGCCGGCAGGGCCGTACGGGTGCGTTCGGCCATCGCAGGAATAATGTCATCGAATGTATAACCCAAATAGAAAAGCAGGCACCACATGCACAGAGCGCCGCTCAAGAACGTGAATTCAAGTGGCCATGAATCCAAATCAAAGACCAATGGGCCAATGACCATTCCCCATAAAATCAGTACGACTAGGAGAATAATCGGTGCCAATGCATGCCAGAATTTCAGGGGCCGTTTGCGTTTCGGGGATATAGGGGTACTCATTCTTACTCCTTAGGGCACGCGACATTTACGCGTAAAATATACGAATTACCCCCGGACACTCATGAGCTCCACTCTCCGGCGCGCTGCATTTCAACGTGCTGCCATGAATGGAAATGTCGAGTTTTTGACCGCTTGTGTCGTCTTCGACTTTTAGAATCGAGCGTCCTAAAGGCATCAATATCGTAACTGACTCCCCTGCCCGATACAAATCAGCATCCACTAGACAATACACCACTGATTCTTTTGGATTGTGCGTCAACCAGGCCTCTTGATTTTCAGCAGTTTTCCATTCAGAAGTCGGAAGCGTGTCATAAATGGCTTTACCGTGCAGATCGAGCCACTCACCAATTTGGACTAAGCGTTCCTGTTGAATCACTGGGATTCTTCCGTCAGCTGTTGGTCCCACATTCAGCAGAAGATTACCGCCAGCGGAAACTGTTTGAGCCAGTAAAGTAACAAGCTGACGAGCTGTCGCATAATCTTCAATGTTTTCAGCCCTGTTGAATCCATATGATCCGCCGATTCCTCGGCTTTCTTCCCACGGGTGCCTGGTGCCGAATCCGTCAATATCCTGATATTCAGTTGAAAACACGTCACCGTGCCGGCCTGGCATTCCTTTGAACATGCGGTCGTTGACAACAACGTCCGCGCGATTAGGAGCTTGCGTGTACAACCATTGGAGCAGTTCGCGTGCATGTGAGTACTCTTCGGAAAGATCCCATTCGCCGCCATCAGTGTAGATAACCGAAGGCGAATAGCGTTCGTTGAGTTCTTTCCATTGAGGAATGAGGATTTCATCTGGATACTTGTCCTCATCTATACCAAACCGTTCGGCATCGCGCTGCGGAATGAAGAATCCTCCGTTAACCCTGTGGGACCGATGGGTTTCCCACTCAATCATGGAGTAGTACAGCCCCATCCGCATTCCGCGTTCCCGTACCGCCTGAGTCAGTTCCCCGAGTATGTCGCGGCGCGGACCCACCTCACCCGCATTCCACTCGTGTTTGTTCCGATTCGCCGTGGGCCACATGCAGAAGCCGTCATGATGCTTGGAAGTCAGCACCACATATCGGGCGCCAGCTCGAGCAAAAAGACCAGCCCATGCAGTCGGGTCAAAAAGCTCAGCGCGGAAATTCTGGACAAAATCCCGGTAAGTCGCATCCCCATACATGCGCTGGTGGAAGTCACCGTCAGCGTTACGGTACGGCCCATATACGCTTGCGTAATACCACTCAGCGTACGAGCCGAACTGTTCATTTGACAGTGTCCTCCACGCAGGGACAGAGAAGACGCCCCAGTGGATGAAAATCCCGAACTTAGCTGCTGAATACCATGCAGGAATCGGACGAGCATCAAGCTCATCCCACGTCTGAAACGCAGTCATGCGTCCTAGTCTAGATAATCACGCAGCACTTGTGAGCGGGACGGGTGACGCAGCTTGGACATCGTCTTGGATTCGATCTGACGGATACGTTCACGCGTCACGCCGTACACCTTACCGATTTCGTCCAGAGTCTTCGGCTGGCCGTCACCCAGTCCGAAGCGCATCGACACGACGCCAGCTTCACGCTCCGACAACGTATCGAGGACGCGGTGGAGCTGTTCCTGCAGCAGCGTGAAGGAAACGGCATCGGCTGGAACGACCGCTTCGGAGTCTTCAATGAGGTCTCCGAATTCTGAGTCGCCATCTTCACCCAGAGGTGTGTGCAGTGAAATCGGCTCACGACCGTACTTCTGAACCTCGACAACCTTCTCCGGCGTCATATCCAGCTCTTTGGCCAATTCTTCCGGGGTAGGTTCGCGGCCCAGATCCTGCAGCATCTGACGCTGGACGCGGGCCAGCTTGTTGATGACTTCCACCATGTGAACCGGGATGCGGATCGTGCGCGCCTGGTCAGCCATCGCTCGGGTGATAGCCTGACGGATCCACCACGTGGCATACGTGGAGAACTTATAGCCCTTCGTGTAATCGAACTTCTCGACCGCACGGATCAGACCGAGGTTTCCTTCCTGGATCAGATCCAGGAACTGCATCCCACGGCCCGTGTATCGCTTGGCCAGTGAGACCACCAGACGCAAATTAGCTTCCAGCAGGTGGTTCTTGGCGTTCTGGCCGTCCTGTGCAATGAAGTGGAGCTCACGACGCGCCTTCGACGTCATCGTGTCCGACTCGTTCTTGAGCTTGTATTCGGCGTACAGGCCGGCTTCAATGCGCCGTGCCAGGTCCACCTCCTGCTCCGCGTTCAGCAGGGAGACTTTACCGATCTGCTTGAGGTAGTCCTTGACCGGATCGGCAGTAGCGCCTGCCACGGTGACTTTCTGGACAGGCTCATCGGTCTCATCAGAGTCGGATACGACAAACCCGCCGCGCGTATGGATGCCCTGAGAGGTGCGCTCCCGCAGATCCGCGGCAGCCCCTTTCGCGTCGTCCTCGTCCTCCTCTTCAGGCTCATTGTCTGATTCGGATGAATCGTCCGAATCATCATCCGCCTCATCGACGTCGATTTCTTCCTCGTTGCTCAGATCAATGTTCGAGTCATCAATGTCGTCATCTTCAGGCATCTCTTCTTCTTCGTCGTGCGCCTGAACCGATTTCCTGGGCTTCTCATTGGTCTTCTTGATGGCGGTGCGCTTCGACGTTGTGGACTTCCTGGCAGCGCTCTTACGGGTCGTCGTCTTCTTCGCAGTCGCGTGCTTCTTAGTCGTCTTCTTCGCAGTCGCGGGCTTTTTAGCGGTCGCTGACTTCTTAGCAGTTGTCGTCTTTTTGGCAGTTGTGCTCTTTTTTTTCTTTGCGGTCGACTTCGACTGAGGCGCGGCCTTCTTCGAGTCGCTTGACGCGGCCGTTTCGGCCGTTGCCTTCTTGGGGCGGGTTGCGCTCACGCTGATTCCCTTCCTCAGATCTGCTTCATACACTGGTGTGAAAGAACCTGAACCATTATAATCCGTCCCCGACAAAACGCCCGTTGGACACAATAATCACCGATGTGTAGTGGTCGTTACCACTGGGCACGGGGCATCCAGCAAGATGCGCGAGGCATTCGGGCCGACCGTGGTGCGCCCGGACCCGCCCGGCCGAAGCCCCAGCACAATCAAGTCGGCCGAAATTTCCTCTGCCGCATCCAAGACCGCGTCGGCTACTTCCTGCTCATGCTGCGTGTGGCGGATTTCAAAGGGAATGTCGGCATGGCGCAGATGCGACCACAACAGCTCCTCGGCATCTTCAGCGGTGCGGGCGTCATCTTCACTTTCTCGACGTGCCAACACCACGACCACAGATGTACGCCTGACATCAGCGAGCCTCAACGCTTCCTGCAAAGCTGCTTCCGATTCACGGTTACCGTGATAGCTCAACACAATTGCCATATCGGTCAATCCTTTGTTCCAGCGGATGTTTGTATCTTAGAAGCACTTCATTCGATACGCTTGGCGCATGGAGAATCTCACAGTAGGCGACATGGTGGAGCGCATTGGAGACCACACCCAAGCCGCGCTCACCGACCTGATCAACACCCTCGGCCCCACCCAGGAGCCGGCTGACGCCCTCGTTACTGCCGCACGTGACGCCATCGCAGGTGGGAAGCGTTTGCGTGGCCTGTGGGTCATGTTGGGGTATGCGCTCGCCACTGGTCGCGCGTGGGGTGACTGTGATGATTCGATTGCGCGCCTGGCAGGTGCCGCCGAGCTCTACCAAGCGTCCGCACTGGCTCACGACGATCTGATCGACCATGCACAGACTCGACGAGGGCGCCCCACCGCTCACGTTGTTTTCGCGCAGATGCATCGAGACCAGGGGTGGACCGGGGATGCCGGCGAATTTGGAACAGCTGGCGCACTTCTGGTGGGCGATTTCCTGCTCTCGGCCGCTGACTTTACGGCGACACGGGTTGCGAATCCAGCCGTGTTACGCCAGCTCACGCTCATGCATGCTGAAGTCGCCCTCGGCCAGTACCTCGATATCGTCAACGAGCAGCCGGCACTGGACCATTTCGACCTGGACGTCATCATGGAAGTTATCCGCCGCAAGTCAGCACGCTACTCGGTTGTGCACCCCACGGTCCTCGGATTGCTTGCCGGCGGCCGGGCAGACATGGTCGAAGCAGTGCAGCGCGTCATCGAACCGTGGGGCATTGCGTTCCAACTGCGCGACGATGAGCTCGGAGTGTTCGGTGACCCCCAGACCACCGGAAAACCGGCAGGCGGAGACCTGATCGAAGGTAAACGAACGGCACTGCTGGCTTTGACATGGGAGCACGCATCAGCCGAGCAGCGCCATGCGATCGCCACACTGATTGGCAGCCCCGACGGCGTAATCGATCTTCAAGGCATCATCGAGCAGGTCGGGCGACAGCCCCACGAACAGCTTATTGACACAGTGACGCAGCAGGGGCGCGATGCACTGGCCGCACTTGGTGAGCACTCGCGCACACTCCTGAGCGAAATGGAGCCGATGCTGACTACCAGGCGAGCATAGAGGCGATGGCGTTCACCCTGTGCTGACGCCCTTCGAGGAGGGCCTGCATCGGAGTCTGACCCAGCTCAGCTTCGGGCGTATACAGCCAGGCCACAGCTTCCTGGGGGCTGAAGCCGCCATCAGCCAGCACGGTCAGCGTGCCGGGCAGCGTGTCCAGCGGCTCCCACTTGCCTTCGGACTTGACGATGATCTCGCGCGGAATGGCAGGTTTGCCGTCTTCTCCGGGCACCGTGAACAGGATGCGGTCACGCACCAGTTGCTTGATTCGGCGCGGTTCAATACCCAGCAGTTGTGCAGCATCGTCCACGCTGATGAGGTCAGTAGGCTCGTTCATGGTCGCTAGCCTAGATGATCGTGCGGCCTTTGGGTGGCGTCTCATCGGGCGCGCCGCAGTCGTATGTAGCCGGCATCCCGTACAATCCAAGACGTGAGTACCAGAAACACAGATGAGAAAGCGTCGTCAGAACCTGACGCGCCATCTTCTGATACCCACGAAACAGTGACTGACCCGCTCATCGGGATGCTCGTCGACCAGCGCTACCGCATCGACCGCAAACTTGCGCGCGGCGGGATGGCAACTGTTTACATCGCGCACGATGAGCGACTGGACCGTCCCATCGCCCTGAAAGTCATGCATCCGCACCTGGCAGAGTCCGCCGACTTCGTCGCCCGCTTCAGACGCGAAGCCCGCGCCGCTGCACGCATCATCCATCCCGGCGTTGTCTCCGTTTTTGACCAGGGCATCGTGCACGGGCAGGGATTCCTCGTCATGGAACTCGTGAGCGGTCCGAATCTACGCACGCTGCTCAACTCGCAGGGCGCCTTCACTCTCTCGCAGGCACTGCGCTACACGCAGGAAATCCTTGACGCTCTGCACGCCGCGCATCGTGTCGGCGTTGTCCACCGCGACATGAAACCGGAAAACGTCCTCATCTCTGAGGACTCGCACGTGCGCGTCACAGACTTCGGCCTGGCACGTGCGGCATCCGAAGTATCGATGTCCACCACTGGTTCCATGCTCGGCACCGTCGCCTACATGGCTCCTGAAATTGCAACCACCGGTCACACCGATGCGCGCACCGACATCTACTCCGTTGGCATGATGCTCTACGAGATGGTCGTGGGCCACGTGCCCTGGGATGGCGCGCCCGCCATGAAAATGGCGTACTCCCATGTCAACGAGGATGTTCCCTCCCCATCTGAAGAGTGTTCGTGGCTTCCTACCGAGATCGATGAACTGGTCGCCACGCTCGCTGCCCGCGACCCGGCAGAACGTCCCCGGGATGCGCGCGACGCACTGGAACTGGTGGCACGGGTGCGCGCCTCCCTGCCGTCCGATCTTGCCGAGCGTCGCGCCGATGTCCAGCCGGTGCAGTCCGGCCAGCCCACGGCACCCATCGAGTTTCACGCGGTCACGACAGCGCTACCTGGCGGCGTCCTCACGCCCTCGTCACAAACCGTCGTCAAAGCATCGGGATCGCTGCCGCGTACCGACCGGCCACACAAGAAGTCGCGTTCGCGTTTGAAAACCGTCATCGCTCTGCTGGCCGTGCTGCTGATCGTCGGATCGGGTGGCGGCTGGTGGTGGTGGAGCCAGTACGGGCCAGGATCCTATCTGACGATGCCGCAAACTGACGGCCGCGCCGTCAAAGCCGTTCAGTCAGAACTCGAAGCTCTGGGATTATCGTCCACGCTCAATGAAGAATTTTCAGATGACGTCAAGAACGGGTTGATCATTCGATCCGATCCGGCCAGCGGGTCGCAGATCCATAAGGACGGCGAGGTCTCCCTCGTCGTTTCCAAAGGTGTGGATATGCGCGCTGTGCCGCAACTGGTAGGCCTGAGTGCGGACCAGGCTCGTGGGGCACTGACCAACGCCGGATTGGCCGCAGGGACAGTGAGCGAGGAATACTCAGATTCCGTTGCCAAGGGACAGGTGATCTCACAATCAGAGGAGGCTGCCGCACAGGTGCGCCACGACACGGCGGTTGATTTCGTCGTGTCGAAAGGTCGTGAGCCGATCACGGTTCCAGACCTAGCGGGAATGACTGGCGAGGAGGCGCGCGCTGCCGTTGAAGAAGCGGGCCTGGCTGCTGAATCCACATCGCAACATTCGGACACCGTGCCCGAAGGCCAGATCATTTCTCAGTCAGCTGAGGCCGGATCGACATTGCTGCGCGGTGACACGCTGTCATTTGTTGTCTCGGAAGGTCCCGAACTGGTCGAGGTTCCCGACCTGGTGGGCAAGCAGCTCGATCAGGCTGAAAAGACGCTGCGCGATGCCGGGTTCAAAGTGGAGGTCAACAAGATCCTCGGCGGCATTTTCGGCACCGTGCGCTCCACCGACCCCGGGAGCGGACAGATGATCCCGAAGGGATCGACTGTCACGATCACCGTTGTCTAGCGCAGCAGTTCAGCCACCTGGAACGCCATTTCCAGGGATTGCTGGTGGTTGAGGCGCGGATCAACCAGGGTTTCGTAGCGGTCCTTGAGGGACTGTTCATCCAGATGCTCGGAGCCGCCGATAATTTCAGTGACGTCATCACCGGTGAGCTCCACATGGATGCCGCCGGGAACTGTTCCGGCTGCGTCGTGAACCTCGAAGAACCCGCGTACCTCGTCCATGATCGTTTCGAACTGGCGGGTCTTCAGGCCTGTTGAGGACGTGATCGTGTTACCGTGCATCGGGTCGGTTGTCCAGATCACCGGACGGCCATCAGTTTTCACCGCTTCCACAAGAGGTGGAAGCGCATCGCGAATATGTTTCGACCCCATGCGGGCGATGAACGTCAATCGTCCAGGTTCGCCGTCAGGATTGAGGCGGTCGATCAGTGCAATGGCCTCTTCAGGGGTTGTGGTCGGCCCCAGCTTCACCCCCAGAGGATTGCGCACATGTGAGAGCAGCTCGACGTGCGCGCCTTGCGGGTCTCGCGTGCGCTCCCCCACCCACAGGAAGTGGCCGGACGTGTCGTACAGGTCGCCGGTTCGTGAATCTACGCGCGTCATCGCTGCTTCATATTCGAGCAGCAACGCTTCGTGGGAGGAGAACAGGTCGACCTGTCGCAGCGACTCGAAGTCAGCTCCGGCTGCCTCCATGAACTTCACGGCGCGATGGATCTCCGAGGCCAGCGATTCGTAGCGCGCATACGCCGGGTTGGACGTGAAGCCGCGGTTCCAGTGGTGGACCAAGCGCAGATCAGCGTAGCCACCTTTCGTGAAGGCGCGAATCAGGTTGAATGTGGCGGCAGCATGCTGGTAGGTGCCCAGCAGTCGACCGGGGTCGGGTGTGCGCGCCTCTTCGGTGAATTCAAACGAGTTCACCGCATCGCCGCGATACGACGGCAGGGTCACGTCACCGCGCTTTTCGATATCCGATGAACGAGGCTTGGCGTACTGCCCTGCGATACGGCCAATTTTAATGACCGGCAGCGAGGCTCCATACGTCAGGACAACGGCCATCTGCAGGATCGTCTGGATCTTGAGGCGAAGGTGATCAGCAGTGGACTCTGCGAAGGTTTCCGCGCAGTCACCACCAGTGAGCACAAAAGCTTCGCCGCGTCCGGCAGCGGCCAGTTCGTCACGCAGGTCATCCACCTCGCCAGCAAAGACGAGGGGCGGGCGACTGCGCAGTTCAGCGGTCACCGCGCGCAGCGCGTGTTCATCTGGATAGTGCGGTTGCTGGAGGGAGGGATACTGTCTCCACGTATTCCACCCTCCAGCAACCGGTTCGAGCTCTTCAGGCTGTCGCATACTTACATCTGCGTCGGCGCCAGTGGCTGTCCGATACGATCCATCAGATCAACGAACCACTGCTGGGAGATATCGAAGGGCTTGCCACCCTTGATGCGCGGAAAGGCGATGGCGCACAGACGATCGTCGTTTTCCTCATCGTGACCGATCACGCCGGATTCGCCGCGCAGTGCGCACTCGACGGCAAGGTCTGTCATCGACTGGATCAGACGCAGGTCGTCCTGGTTTGCGCGAGCTGAACGTGAGAAGTATCCGGACTTTTGTACCATGACCTTCTCAGCTCCCAGTCGGTCAGCAAACTGCTTGGCGAACCACTGTCCGGGGTTGATTTCATCAAGGCGCACATGACCGAACGGGTCGCGCGCCACTTCTTCGCCACGTTCTTCCATTTCAGCGACGATTTCACGCACGCCGGCTCCTTCAGACAGGAAGATATTGACATTGCCCTGCTTGTCCATGATGGCGCGCAGGCGGTCGGCTTCCTCGTCAAGGTCGATTGCCATTTCAGGAACGAAGATCGCGTGGATTGACCAGTGTTCCTTGCTCAGTCCCAGCGACGGCACCCATTCCTGCTGGTCGAGCCACTCGGTGTACTTGCGTGAAGCGGCTGCTGTCAGCCATCCGCAGTTACGGCCCATGACCTCGTGGATGATCAGCATGCGTGGTCCCACTCGGTTCTCACCGATGATGTTCTGCGCGAAGATCGAGGCCTGCTCAGCGGCGGTCCAGGCGCCCAGTGACTGACGGATCGGAACCACGTCGTTGTCGATGGTCTTCGGCAGGCCGACAACCGTCAAGTCGTAGTCGTGATCGTGCAGATACTGCGCCAGATCGGCGGCGGTCGTGTTCGTGTCGTCACCGCCAATGGTGTGCAGAACGTCAACATGGTCCTTGCGCAGCTGCTCGGCCGCAACCTGAAGCGGGTCGTCGCCTTCCTTGACCAGGCCACGCTCGACCAAGTTCTTCGCATTGGTCAACTTGACGCGCGAGTTGCCGATCGGTGAACCGCCGAAACGGTGAAGGATGCCGGCCTTCCTGCGGGCCTCCTCGTCGACGACAACGTAGTTGCCAGTCAGCAGCCCGTGGTAGCCGTGCTGGTACGCGATGATTTCAATGGACGGATCAATATCGGTATAACGCTGGATGAGCCCACCAACAGCCGACGACAGGCACGGGGCAAAACCACCAGCAGTGAGCAAAGCTACTCGACGAACCGACATGGCACAAACACCTTTCAGACGATGAAAACTGAACGTCTCTAGTCTACGGGATCGTCAGATGAATCCTCTGGGCGTTTCGGCACAGACACGTCGGGAGCCGTGCGCCCGCCCGGACCTGTCCGACCGTTCGAGGGCACAGGCCCATCAAAATTCCCCTCCTGCGCGAGCTGCGCTTTCCGGTCGGCTGCGTACATGTCAACGTATTCCTGGCCCGACAGCAGCATGATGTTGTACATGATTTCATCGGTGATAGCGCGCAGAACGTAGCGGTCTCGGTCAAGTCCGCGGTAACGCGAAAAGTCGAGCGGCTCACCAATGACCATTCCGATGTTTTCACGCGAAGGGATCCGCTGCCCAATGGGTTGCGCATCGTGCGTGCCGATCATGGCCACTGGGATGACCGGCGCCCCGGAAATCAGTGTTAAACGGGCCACACCTGTCTTACCGCGGTAAAGACGCCCGTCAGGGCTGCGGGTCCCCTCGGGATAGATACCGAACAGTTCCCCTTCCTTCAGGCGGTCTACACCGGCCTGCAGCGCGGCTTCCGACGCTCGCCCACCAGAGCGGTCAACTGGGATCGTGCCGACTGCGCGCATGAACTCCTTGGTAGCCCATCCTTTGAAACCGGTGCCGGTAAAGTAGTCGGCCTTCCCCATGAACACCACTTCGCGGTCAATCATGAGCGGCAGAAACACTGAATCCCACACAGCGTTGTGGTTAGACGCCAAAATCGCGGGCCCCTCGCTGGGGATATTCTCCTCTCCGCGAATCCACGGTTTGTATGCGGTGCGAAGAATCGGACCACCGGCAAATTTCAATGTCTGATAGAAAGCCACGAATCCTCCTGGCATCTGCGATGGGCAATCAACCGACTAGGATCCACTGTATGACGATTTCGACTCATCCGGCTCAAGATGGCCATGGCGAGGTCGACCTTCATCCTCACTCCCCGGTTGCACGCCGTTTGGCTGAAGCTGTTCCCGTTGGAGTCCAGGTTGGCCTCGACCAGCTGGGCACGCCGCTGGATGAGGCAACGTGGATCGTCGTTGACTTAGAGACTACCGGCATCGGGACACGCAGCGCCATCACAGAAATCGGCGCTGTCAAAGTGCACGGTCGGCGCATCACCGACCAGTTTCACACCCTGGTCAATCCAGACCAGCCCATCCCAGCGTCCATCACTGCTCTGACCGGCATCAGCGATGAGTCGGTGGCGCAGTGCCCACTGATAACAGACGTCTATCCACAGTTTCACCAGTGGGCAGATTTTGACGAGCAGCCCATCATTGTCGCCCACAACGCACGTTTCGACGTCGGCTTCCTGCGCCGCGCCGCCAATGCGTGTGACATGACGTGGCCGCGCATCCGCATCGTTGACACCCTGGCTCTGGCACGCCTCGCACTCCCCCGCCCCATGATCAGCAACCACAAGCTGGGAACCCTTGCTGCGCATTTTGGTGTCAGCGACTACGACGCGCATCGCGCACTCGGCGACGTACTGGCGACCGTGCAGGTATTCCACGGTTTGTGCAACCTGGTCAGCAAGTCCGGCGCATCAACAGTGGAGGATCTGGTCACACTCGGGCGCCCCGTTTCCCCACGCACACGTCAAAAATCCACACTCGCTGATTCTCTGCCGCAAACACCGGGCACCTACCGTTTCGTCGATGATGCCGGCGGAACGCTGTACGTCGGCTCTGCCCGCAATATCCGCTCACGCGTACGCACCTACTTCACGGCAAGTGAGACGCGCCGGAAGGTCCGACGAATGCTGGCGGTCGCCACCGGCGTAGAGGCTCAATCCACTTCTACTGAACTTGAGGCACGCGTGGAGGAACTGCGTCTGATCCGCACCCTGTCTCCCCTGTTCAACTCCGCCTCGCGCCGTCAAAAAGCCACGCACTGGGTGGTACGGCGCCACGATCGTTTTGAATGCGTGCCGGTGATTGAATCGCACGAAGCCCTCGACGCCCTCGGACCGTATTCGACGCACGCATCTGCACGTGAGGCGATCGACGCACTCCAACAGGCAGGTGCCGACGCGATGGATTGTGACGAGTGCAGCGTCATCGATGCGTTGAATGAGCAGATGAATCAGGCTGCAAGCGATGAGCATTTTGAGCGTGCTGCACGTCTGCGCACCCTGCTCGGAACGTATATTCGCGGCATTGAGCAGCAGAGAATTGTCCGGGCGCTCGGGCTGGCTCGGCGGGCCGTATGGGCGCACCATCGCAGTGAAGGCGGATGGGAGATCGCGCTGACTTCATTCGGGCGCCTGGTACGCGTCGCGGTCTCGCCGCCGGGTACGTCACCGTTGCCGTGGGTGGAGATGCTCCATGACGAGGATGTCCCCGCTCGCCCAGACGTGTTTCTTGCGGGAACGACGTGGGAGGAGACGCGAGTGCTGTACCGCGATCTGACCAGGCCGGGAGCACGCCTGATTGAATGGGATGGGGTCGTGCCGCTCGGTTCGACGTGGACGTCACCGCTTCGACGCGACACGCTCATCCGCGCCGTTGGACAGGCCAGACGTCCAGAGACCACAATGAACTAGGAACCTACAGGAGAGGATGACCATGCTGACCGCAATTGTTCTTGTCAACGCTGAGATCGACAAAATTCCCGAGGTTGCACAGGCGCTTGCTGACCTGGATGGCGTCAGTGATGTGTATTCAGTGACCGGTGACATCGACCTGGTCGCCCTCGTCAAGGTCCGCGAGTACGAAGACCTTGCCGAGGTCGTGTCAGATCAGCTGGGAAAGGTCCCGGGTGTCACTCAGATGCGTACGCATATCGCGTTCCGCTCATTCGCATCCCAGGACCTTGAAGAGGCGTTCCACCTAGGCCTTGAGTGAGGCCGTCTTGGAGACCTCAATCCACCGCTTGAGCAGATCAGCTGCCTTGCCACTGTCGATCGTCTCGCGCGCCATATCGATACCGGTGCGCATACGGTCGGTCAGTGAGCCGTGGGTCGGGCCGACGCCATCGTGACGTCCGAATGCTGCCAGTCCGGCTGCGACGTTGAGCAGCACGGCGTCACGGATCGGGCTTTCTTCTCCGTCCATGATGCGGTAGACCACTTTCGCGTTCTCATGGGCTTTGCCACCGCGCAGGTCTTCAAGCGTTCCACGCTTCATGCCGAACTCTGCGACGGGATCGATTTCGCTGAAGGTGATTTCACCGTCGTGCACTGCCCAGATCTGAGCAGGCTCAATTGAACTGAGCTCATCCAGGCCATGATTCTTTCCGCGGAACACAAGAGCCGACTGGCCGCGCTGAGCGAACACTCCTGCCATGAGCGGTGCGTGACTTTCGTTGGCAACACCAATCGCAGATGTTTCAGGCTTGGCAGGGTTGGTCAGCGGACCGAGGATATTGAACGCTGTTGGGAAGCCGAGAGCGCGGCGCACAGTTGCGGCAAAACGCATTGACGGGTGGAACTTGTTGGCGAACAGGAAGGTAATTCCCAGTTCGTCGAACACCTGAGCCACACCGCTGGGCGACAGATCGATCTTGATTCCCAGTTCTTCGATCACGTCAGCTGATCCGCACGACGAGGTTGACGCGCGGTTACCGTGTTTGACCAGGGGCACTCCAGCAGCGGCGAGGACAATCGCTGACATGGTGGAGATGTTGACCGTATGTGCCCCATCACCGCCCGTGCCGACAATGTCGAGCACATCGGTGGGAACATCGACAGGTTCGGCGTGATCCTGCATGCCGTCAGCCAGACCGCGGATCTCACTGACGTAGGGGCCTTTAGCCGATAGTGCCGTCAGGAAAGCAGCGAGTTTCACGTCGCCCAGTTCGCCCGTCATCACACGGTCCATGACCGCATATGTCTGTTCGTAGCTCAGGTCCTCACCGGCAAGGAGGCGTTCAATAATATCAGTCCACTCCATGCAAATCACTCCTGAAGGAGGCGTGCCAGAGTTTCCTGCAGCACGATGGGATCAATTGGCTCAGGTACGGTGGCCGCTGCACCGGACCATTGCGCCAGCCAGTCATCTTGCTGGCGTGCCGTGATCATAATGATGGGTGGAACATTATCCATGGTGGTCAGCAGGCGTTTGGCGACAGCCATACCGCCTTCTTTTTCGGTCTCACCGTCAAGGATCAACGCCGCAAACTCAGAATCTTTGACTGCTTCAACGGCTCCGAAAGCGGTGGCAGCTTCAACGTATGTGACGGTGGGAGTGTCTCGACCGGGACGCACGCCCGCCCCCGTTATGACTGCTTTTCGGGTATCCACATCATCACTGAAGACAAGGACGTTCACATTCTGTTCGGTCACGATAGCTCCTTAGTCACGAAAGTCGACTTCGAGTCATTCTATCTGTTTACAGGTCAGAGCGATCCAGCCAGATCAAAAATGGCCACGTCGCGCAGCATCTGAACCTCGCCTGACTGTGATTGATCCGAGGTTGGACGCGGATCGGCCATATCGATGACGACCATGAGTCGTGATCCGACTTTGTGACCTTCCAGTTGCGCCAGGTTGGCGACTGGTGCAAGGTTCGGGACGTCCCATATCTGTGTCTGTCCTTCATTCTGCACGCCCACCACTGCTTCAACGGCACGCAGGACAGCGTAATTGTCCTTGGTCAGTTCAGGACCTGTTCCCTCGGAAATGAGGTACGTTCCTGGTTCGGGGTTCGCGCCTTCGGCCAGCGTCAGTTTCGGAGCAGTTCCCAAGTCACCTTCCACGGTGACACCGTCGGGCAACGCTGCATCTGTAAGCGTGGCGCTCTTGAGCTGATCCACATCAGCGGTATCGACCGCATTGTGAATATCAACAACAAAGGTCAGAGTTGACTTGGGTGGAATCGAAGCCTGTCCTTGCTCCCCGTATGCCCACTGCCATGGGATGACCAATTCGACCCGGTCCCCCACGTGTTGACCTGTCAGTCCGGCTTTCCATCCGACAATCACGCGATCCAGTGAGAACGCAATGGGCTTCCCGCCTTCTTTGAAGGTGGAGTCAAATTCCGTTCCGTCCCACAGAACACCCTTGTATGCCACCTGCACGGCATCGGTGGGTTGAACTTCGCGGCCGTCACCTTGCACAAGTGTTGTCGCAATGATGGTGTCGACGGGTTCGGATCCGGTGCTCGGGGTAATAACAGGTTCTTCCCCAAAATCACCTTTCACCTCGGGAATCGTCTGCGTGCCTGAGCGGTCAACTTTTGGCTCATCGGAGGGAGCAGGACGGTTCTCATCACCGGATTGGCTTGCTGCCTGGCCTGATTGACCGGACTGTGAGGAGTCGCCGGACGAGCATGCGCTCATCGTTGCGGCCAGAAAGAGGGCAGCGACAACCGCCGTGATTCGCTGAAATTTCACGTACAGGACCTTTGTTTGAGGGGGGAAATGGTTTAGTGGAAGGATTCTCCGCATGCGCAGGTGTTACGCGCATTGGGGTTGTCGATCGTGAATCCCTGGCGTTCGATCGTGTCTGAAAAGTCGATGGAGGCTCCGGCAAGGTAGGGAACGCTCATACGATCGACGACAACTTCGACTCCTTCGAAGTCACGGATGGCATCGCCGTCAAGCAGGCGATCGTCAAAGTAAAGCTGGTAGATCAGACCCGAGCAGCCCCCTGGCTGAACGGCGATGCGCAGACGCAGGTCGTCGCGGCCTTCCTGGTCCAGCAGGCTCTTAACTTTCGCGGCAGCCGCGTCAGTCAAGGTCACTTCGTGGGCCGGGGTTTGTGTCTCAACGTCAGACATGTTGCTCCTCATCATTTCAGTACTCGTAGATCCAGCCTACGACGCTCATAAGCAACGCGCCACGACCGTGTTCATATCGTGGCGTTTTCCACGCCGGGTATCCACGTGCGAGCCAGGCGCATTCCAGCAGCTTCAAGCACCTCGTAGTCATCCTGTTCGTTCTCAGCGATACAGGTCGGCATGAGTGCTCCAGGATGCGTGTCAATTATCCCGTGGATCCCCCACTGCGCTTTTTCCAGTGCCGACAGTGTCGTCGATTCGCACACGAGGACGACTGGCAACGCATGGCGACCAGCATGGTCGGTCAGCGTGTCGATGAGGGTATCATGCAGCAGTGGGTCGTGCGCGCAGGGCTCAAGGATGACGACCAGATCCGCCTGCTCCATGCGCTGGTCAAGATTGAGGGTTCTGGCCAGGGCCTCGCCTGTGGGCACGATGCTCCCACCGCACAGGGCGAGCATACCGGCCGCTCCTCCTGCCGCGCCACTGCCTTCCAGACGTGACACGTCCGTTGTATCCCGATGTGTGGCAAACAGGCGCGTCAGGCGGCTCGATAAACCCAGGTTCTGGTCATGACGAGCCGTCCCGTCTGCGTGTGTCGACAGTACCGAGGTAAAGCCGAGCAAGCTGCGCCTGGTCGAGGCGAGCGCGACCACCTCGCGTAGCCTGCGGTCCGATTGCGCGCGGTGCAGTGCCTGTTCCATCTGCTCGTACGTGTCGACAGGCAGCGAGGTGATGGCACTGAGAAATTCGCTTCCCCCGTCTGTGCAGGAGGTATGACCACCTTCGAGCACGGGAGTATCGCCCTGGTCGAGGAGGCGGCGAAGTTCCCGGCCTGCGTCGCGTGTACTCGTCGCGGAGTCGGGGACACGAACGATGAGGCGATCGGATGCGACGAACGAGCCGGGTCCGAACACGATCGGCTCACATGCCGCGTCGCGCACACGCTGAATACCCCGCGCGACCGCTTCCAGTGCTGGGAGGGCGCGCGGGGCGAACCAGTGTCCGACGATAAGGACGCGCACTACCTGCGTGCGCGCTTGGCAGTGCGGGCCAGCAGGAGCGCTTCTGCCAGGATCGCGGCCTTCAGGTCGGGGATGCTCTGCGACTCGTTTTCGGAGTGCGCATTCGTGAAGGGGTCTTCCACGCCCGTCACAAGGACCTCTGCTTGCGGGAAGTGCTTCTTGAAGTGGGAGATGAACGGGATTGATCCGCCCACACCCTTATTCACCGCGTCAGTGTCCCACGCGGTGTCCAGCGCCCAGTGCAGATCGCGGGCAGGTTCGGAATCAAGGTCGGCCAGGAATCCCGGTGAGCACTTTTCCACTGAAATCTCGATGGCAGCGCCGAACGGAACATGTGCCTTGAGATGCTCGATCAGCTTGTCTCGAGCCTCGGCCGGGGCCTGGTTGGGGGCCACGCGCATCGACAGGCGGAAACGTGCGTGCGGGGCGATCGTATTGGATGATTCCGCAACAGAGCGAACGTCCATGCCAATAACGTTGATAGATGGCTTTGTCCACACGCGCGCCGCCAGGTCACCCGATCCGGCAAGCGTCACTCCATCAAGGACGCCAGCAGCCTCACGATACTCGTCTTCAGGCCAGTCTATATCGGACGTGTCGGTGGCTTTGAGGCCCTCGACAATCACGTTGCCGTCCTCGTCGTGCAAGGTCGCAATCATGCGCGCAGCGATTGTGACAGCATCCATGATCGGACCGCCGAATGCGCCGGAGTGGACAGCGTGCTCGAGTACGCGCACGTCCACGGTCACCACGGCGTTGCCACGCAGTGACGCAGTCATCGCGGGAATCCCCGGTTTCCAGTTGTCACCGTCAGCAACCACAATGACGTCAGCGTCCAGCTTGTCAGCGTGGGTCGTCAGAAAGTTTTCGAACGAGGGGGAACCAAGCTCCTCTTCACCTTCGATGAAGACACGCACGTTCAGGCCCAGATCATCGGCAAGGGTGCGCAGGGCGCCCAGGTGGACGATCACGCCGGCGCCATCATCGGATGCGCCGCGGCCATAGAGCCTGTCCCCCTTAACGGTGGCGTCGAACGGGTCACCGTCCCAGCGGTCGAGTTCACCAGTGGGCTGAACATCGTGGTGTGCATACAGCAGGACGGTGGGCGCTCCCTCGATGACGGGGGTGTGTCCAACAATGGCTGGCTCACCCTGTCCGCCGAAAGGCGAGTCGGCACGTAGAATCTCAGTCTCCAGGCCAAGATCGTTGAAGAGCTTGCTGACGTGTTCAGCTGATTTCTGCACGTCGTCCTGATGCTCCGGAAGGGAGGAGACTGACGGAATGGATACGAGTGTCTTGAGTTCGTCGAGCAGCTCGTCGAAATGCTGATCGACACGTTCACGCAGCTCCTGGACTGAGGGCGTGAGGTCATCATGAGTAGTGGTAGTCATATCACTGAGTTTAGTAGTTCGGCTTGTGGGTCTCAATCAACTACCCTAAAGGTGTGTTATTCCGTAAGAAATCTTCAGAAGAGTCAACGACAGCCGCTCCCGTCGACGAGCCGACGCATGAAGCGAGCGCAAAGAAGGGCCGTCCGACGCCGACGCGCCGACAGGCTGAGGCGCGCAGGAATCGTCCGCTGGTGCCGGCTGACCGTAAGGAAGCCCGCCGACAGGCCAAAGAGAAGCGTGATGAGCGTTTCCGCCGTGAACAGGAAGCGATGACGACGGGAGACGAGCGCTATATGCCGCCCCAGCATCGTGGCCCTATCCGTCGTTTCATCCGCGACTACCTGGATGCCCGTTGGTCGATCTGCGAGTTCATGATGCCGGTGATGCTGGTTTTCATCGCATTGTCGCTGGCATTTTCCTTCATCGCACCGGCGCAGCAAACCAACGGTCAGCTCCCCGTCGTCATGATGGTGATGTTCATCTTCTTCTACGGCGCGTTGCTGCTCTGCATTATTGAGGGCGTCATCGTCTGGCAGATCCTCAAACGTCGTATCCGCGAGCGCTTCCCTGACAAGGTGATCCCGCGCGGCTCGTGGTTCTACGCTTTTTCACGCATGCTGATGGCACGCCGCTGGCGCTCGCCGGCTCCTCAGGTGGGACGCGGCGAGTTCCCGAAGGGGTCGAAGAAACAGAAAGACTAGTTCAGGGCCAGGGCGCGGTTCATCGCGCCCGGCCACGTCGGCCCTTCGAAGACGAATGCGCTGAATGCTTCAACGAGGTCGGCACCGGCATCCAGCATGGCCTGAGCCTGAGATGCGGTGAAGATCCCGCCCGTGCCGATCAGAAGCTGATGGTCGTCCAGGTGCTCAGCAACCAGAGACACCACATCGAGAGCACGCGGGAACAGCGGGGCTCCTGAAACGCCACCTTCTCCCCACTCGTGATTGATCGTCGTATTGGTGGCCACTATCCCGTCCAGTTTCATGTCCCGGCTCATGGAGCACACCTCGATGATGTCGTCGTCGCTCAGGTCGGGCGCGATTTTCACCAACAACGGCACGTGACGGCGCTGCTGCGCCGC
The DNA here is from genome assembly GCF_030212035.1 of Pauljensenia sp. UMB10120. Taxonomy (NCBI): domain Bacteria; kingdom Bacillati; phylum Actinomycetota; class Actinomycetes; order Actinomycetales; family Actinomycetaceae; genus Pauljensenia; species Pauljensenia sp. UMB10120. Next base: position 380,359 of record NZ_JASODH010000001.1, read on the forward strand.
ATCGGCTCCGCGTCGCGCAGCCTCCAGGATGGGGCGAAGCTGATCGACAGCCTGCAGGTCCCGCAGTCCCGGAGTGTTGGGTGAGGACACGTTGACGACAATGAAGTCCACCCACGGCGCGACTTTCTGGGCACAGATCTCGTAGTCACGAGGCGCCTGGTCAGGTGGAGTGACCTTGTTCTTTCCGATATTCGCCCCGACGATACAGCGCCTGCCGTGACGGGTGGATCGCAGCTCACGTAGCTGCGCAACAGCCTGGTCGACACCCTCGTTATTGAATCCCATCCGGTTGCGCAGGCCGGCCTGGTCCATGAGGCGCCACAGGCGTGGCTGGTCGTTCCCTGGCTGCGGTCGGGGTGTGATCGTCCCAATCTCGACGAATCCGAATCCCAGCGCGCACATGCCCTCAATGGCGCGTGCATCTTTGTCCATTCCGGCTGCAAGACCCAGGCGTCCGTGCACGGTGCGCTCACCGATTGTCGGCAGCGAGCGCGTGGGCCACAGCAGCATGGAGCGTGCATGCGGATCCCAGTATCCGATGGTGGCGCGCATCAGTGCGCGGATTAAGCCGTGTCGTCCTGCCCACGCAACGGCGTTAAGGCCTGCATGGTGGGCACGTTCAGGATCAGTGCGGTGGATGACGCTGCGAAAAAGCCATGAGTAGACGGACATGGATCTAGCCTAGCGTCTCTAGTCCCACCATAACCACCACGCCAGATGCCCGACCGGATCATCCAACAAGATGCGGTCGCATTCGTCGGGTGCCAGACAATGCAGCGCGTATTTGTCGCGCAGATATGGCCAGGCTCGCGTCACACCGTCCGGTAATGAGTGACGTATCACGAGCGCATCGACACTGACTCGTTCGTCTCGTCGCGGCTGGCGAATGACATAACCGCTCACGTACACCTCCTGAGGGAAAGTGATCGCAGCATCGAGCGCGGCTTCAACCGTCGGCCCTCCATTTTGCGAACACTGCAGGTTTTCTGCACTCAGCAGGCTCCTCAGCTCGCGAGCATCGTCCCCACCAACCATAGTGAAGCGACAATAATCGTGATCATCCAGCTCCATGTAAGGAGCCAAAAGAACTGTGATGCCACTCGTGTCGAGCCATCCTGCAGGCCCATACATTCCCTCTACCTTCGTCTGCTCGGTCAGCATGATGTCCTCCTTCTGTGTCGGTGCGTGCAGTTCACCGCATGAGGATCGACCTGTGCCAGCACGCGCCTGGGCTTTGTGGATTGACGAGGGTACCCACGGTGCGCTGTGGATAAACGATGGAGCATAATGGCGGGTGTGATCATCGATTTAACCGCATGTCAGAGCCTGGAAGACGTGGAAGCAGCCGTACCGGACGGTGCGCTTGCTGACTACACGTGCATGACGGACGTCAAGCTGCGTTCAAGCATGGAAGTGGAACGCGGACTGTACATGGCGGAATCACACAATGTGATCATGCGGGCACTTGAGACGAGGCATCACCCGCGCTCATTCCTCATGGCGCCGCGCTGGCTCGAGCAGATGGAGCATCTGCTGGCATCCTCGACAGGAAGTGTTGACGGTGGTGACGTGCCCGTGTATATCGCCTCCGAAGAGGTGCTCGAACACATCACCGGATTTCACCTGCATCGCGGGGCTCTTGCCGCTATGCAGCGTCCCGAGCTGCCGGACGTGTCGGACCTCTTGGCACGTTCGCGCCGGATCGCTGTGCTGGAAGACCTGGTTGATCACACGAATGTCGGTGCAATCTTCCGTTCTGCAGCTGCTCTGGGTGTTGACGCTGTCATCGTCACACCTCGCTGCTGTGATCCGCTGTATCGGCGCTCCGTCCGTGTCTCCATGGGCACGGTCTTTCAGGTGCCGTGGACTCGGCTGGATACCTGGCCAGCCGTTGACGTGCTGCGCGAGGCGGGCTACTGCACGGTCGCCTGCGCACTCAGTGATGACTCACTGAGTCTCGATGAGTTCGTGGCGAACCCTCCGGACAAGAAGGTGGCATTGCTCTTCGGTACTGAGGGCGACGGATTGTCGCGCCGCACCATTGAGCAGACAGATCTGACGGTGCGTATCCCGATGGCCGGCGGTGTGGATTCGCTGAATGTGGCTGCTGCGTCAGCAGTGTTCTTCTGGGCGACTCGCGCACTCAATTAGCTGCGCGATCACCTCAGCACACTGCTCCCATCCTGACACTGGGATCGTCGTGAATCCTGCGGCTTTCACCGGGTAGTCGTTGCCACCCTCGTCAAGCCTGTCCCCGACAAACACTATGTCGCTGACTGCAATACGTGTTGCCTCGACCAGGTGGCGCATGCCGAACGCCTTGTCAACGCCCTGCCGGGTGATATCGACAGATGTGGACCCGCCACCGCGTACCGACAGCTCAGGAACGTCGCGGGCGACCCGCTCAGCCAGTGCAACTTTCTTCGTTCCGTCCGGGTCCCATGCGCGCTTGGCCTCCAGGGGCGCTTCCTGCCCCAGGGCAGAGAAGGTGATCTGTGATCCTCGATCTTCAATAATGTCTCCCCAGGTGTGGCTTTCCCAAATTCCCAGGTCGTGTGCGTGCCGAGTCAGGGACTCGATGGCCCGCTGGCGCTCGTCTGCGCTCAGATCCATCGCGTAGATCTGGTGCCACTGCTGGTCGCGATACCTGAAGTAGCGGGTTCCACACGTTGGCATCAGGTGCAGGCGCTCAAGCTGCGCGTCGTCAGCGTGCAGGTGCGCCAGGACCTGTGTGCGGAATTGGCCGATGTGTCCTCCGGAGATGATGCACACGTCGGCAACGTCGAGGAGCGCGCACAGGCGCTCGTCCATCAGGGGCGGGAGCGACGACTTCGAGGGGGCTAACGTATCGTCCAGATCGAAAGCTGCCAGTTTCACTCGACAGGCTCCTCAATGGTGTCGTCAACGTCAGGCTGCTTGAGGGTCTTGAGTGCGACGGTCGAGGCGACGAGACCTCCCCACACGAGCAGGATCGAGATGACCATCAAGATGAGTGCGCTCGCTGTCATTGTTCCAGTCCTTTCGCGCGCGAGTCGAGGGAGTGATGCCACTTGGTCACCGTCATGATAACGGCGAAGACGATGATTGCCAGCAGCATTCCCCAACCGAACATGCCGACAAAGGAGGTAGCATGCCCGTCATATCCGTGCATCACATAGTCGATGAGTGCGCTGATAAGCATGAAGCCCAAGACGATCGGGCTGATCACACCCACGACGAGGTCCCAGAAAGCGGGAACTCGGATCGATGAGACCGAGTTGAGGTGCAGACGCAGTCCCTTCAGGCGCGGACCGGCGAACGCGGAAAGCAGGCACAGCGCCATGGCAGAGGCGACCACGCCGATGTTGTTGACGAAGGTGTCGATGACGTCGAGGACATTCAGTCCCGAGCGCACACCGAACAGTCCCAGCGACAGCACCATCGCAGGCACGCCCATAATCATCGCAGCCTTACGCGGGGTGACTCCGAACTTGTCCTGGATGGAGCCGGAAACAACCTGCAACAGTGACAGCAGCGAGGTGATTCCTGCCAGCGTCAGGGACGTGAAGAACAGGACGCCGAAGATGGGGCCGCCCGGCATCATCGAAATAATCTGCGGGAAGGTCACGAACGACAGGATCGGGCCGGTAAGGCCTTCCAGTTCGTTCACGCCAACGTGTTGAGCATGTGCCATGAAGCCGAGGGCGGCGAATACGCCGATGCCGGCGAGCAGCTCGAAGGATGAGTTGGCAAAACCTGCAACAAGGCCGGTTCCGGTCAGGTTTGACTTGGGCTTGAGATAGGAGGCGTAGGTCGCCATGATGCCGAAGCCCACTGACAGCGAGTAGAAAATCTGTGCAAACGCTGCCAGCCACACATGCGGATTCGTCAGCTGATCCCATTGCGGGGTGAAGAAAGCGTTAAGTCCTTCCATGGCGCCAGGCAGGAACAGTGCGCGCACCACCATCACCACGAACAGGATGACCAGTAACGGCAGGAAAATACGGTTCGCCAGTTCCACGCCCTTGGTCAGTCCGCGTCCCACGATGAACAGGACGAACAGCCAGATCACGGCCAGGGGGACCAACACTGACAGGACGGGTGTCCATGACACTGAATCTGATCCGTCGAGTTGGAGGAACGTTTCGAGGAAGAAGGTCTGCGAGTCATCTCCCCATGCCAGGGTGATGGAGTGCCACGCATAGCTGGCCGCCCAGGCAACCACCGCTGCGTAGTAAATGAAGATGACGAAGCAGACGCCGACCTGGAACCAGCCGAGGAATTCTCCGCCGGCTGTCATGCGGCGCAGCGCCCACGGCGGTGAGCCACGCAGTTTATGACCGATCGCGTAGTCAAGGAAGAGGATCGGGATACCGACGCAGACGAGTGAGACGAGGTACGGCACCAGGAATGCGCCACCACCGTTGGCGTAGGCCACGCCTGGAAAACGCCAGATGTTCCCCAGGCCGATAGCTGAACCAATGGCTGAGATAAGGAACGCTGTTTGACCGGACCACGTTTCGCGACGCGGTTTGGTTTGTTGTGAGCTCATTTTCGTCACTCCATCACTTACGGGATGAAGCTCACGCTAGAGTATTGTCAGCGCGCGGTGAAGAAGTATCCGCATATCGGATGGTCTCGCGCCACACGAGAACGAAGGAAGGCCCATGTCGACCCCACACATTGCAGCTGAGCCAGGTGATTTCGCCCCCGCAGTCCTGATGCCGGGTGACCCGAAGCGTGCCCAGCGTATTGCTGAAACAATTTTGGACTCACCGCGACTGGTCACTGATGTGCGCGGCATGCTGGGCTTCACCGGCACTGTCGACGGTCAGCCACTGTCGGTGATGGGATCGGGAATGGGTCAGCCTTCCGCAACGATCTACGTCACCGAACTGATGAAGTTCTTCGACGTTCAGCGCGTGATCCGCGTCGGCACGTGCGGCGGAATCTCACCGAAAGTTCATGTGGGCGACACGATCGTCGCGATCGGTGCACACACGGATTCCGCAATGAATCAGCTGCGCATTCCCGGTGTCAATTTCAGTGCGGTCGCCTCGTTCAACCTGGCGCGAGCCGCCGTCGAGGCCGCAACCGAAGACGACACTGTTCACGTGGGAACGATTATTTCGCGTGACCACTTCTACTTCGCGCCCGACGGTCAGACACAACGCCTGGCGGACTATGGTGTGTTGGGCGTGGATATGGAAGCTGCCGCGATGTATGGCGTGGCGGCAGAGTGCGGCCGAGAGGCACTGACCGTGTTGACGTGTTCGGATCACCTGCTTGACTCGTCGTCGGATATGACGGCGCAGGAACGTGAAACACAGTTTGAGACGACGCTGCGTCTGGCGGTCGCTGCCGCGCTGTCGTGATCTGTCTAAACCAGAGCCGCAAGGTGGAAGAGCCAGGCGATCAGCACGGTCACCGGCAGTGACATGATCGTGGTAATCAGCACAGTGCCCTGCGCGATGTGATTGCCGACGCCTGCCCGCGCTGAGGCGATGAAGGCATTTTGCGCGGTGGGCATCGCGCCCATCACCGTGACTGCCAACAGCGCGTGCCCGTCCATGCCCAGCAGCAGTCCTGCTCCGAACGCGCACGCCGGCTGAACCATGAGTTTGAAGCAGCTGGCGAGTATCACCATGTGCCCGTCCTGGGATCGCACAGTCAGGCGCTGCCCCACCAAGGAAGCGCCAAAACTAATCAAGACCAGCGCCGGCGCGGACTGCCCGATCATCTCGGTCGCGTTGGCGATCAGTGGCGGCACATCCAGGCTCACCGCTGCGCACAGGAATCCGAGGAACGCCGCGATCACCATCGGGTTGGTCACCACGGAGCGTACGATGGTCACAATCGACAGCGTGATACCCGGCGTACACAGGTCGATGAGGACGAAGAACATCGGGGTGAAGAAGCCCAGCTGAAACACCATGATCGGCACGCCGTGTACTGCTGACCCCAGTACGTAGATTGCGATCGGGATGCCGACGTAGGCCGCGTTGTTCAACGAGGACGACATTGCGCCGACCGTCAGATCGCCAATCGTCGGCCGCATCGTCAGGCGAGCGATCAGAGCGAACACGCTGGCGGTGACAACACCGCTTGCTGCTGCCACGACGAGGGGACGGCCGATGACAACATCGAGGTCAGCTGATGCGATCGTGGAGAACAGGAGTGCGGGCGCGGCGATCCAATACACCAGGTCAGTGATGTGTCCAGTAGCATCGGTCTTGAGGATTTTCGTTGCGCGCGCGATCCATCCAACAGCCATAATGACTGCGATGACTGCGATGCCCTCGATGACTTGTCCCACGCGTCTACATTATGACCACGACCAGGAAAGCGAAAGTCATGTCATGGATTGATCACATGGTGTGGTGGCACGTCTACCCGCTGGGAATGTGCGGCGCCCCCATTCGTCCTCCGTTCGGGGCCGACGCGTCGGCGCACCGGATCACCATGCTGGAAAACTGGCTGGACTACCTGATCGAGCTGGGAGCCAACGGCCTGCTTCTGGGCCCGATCTTCCAGTCAACATCACATGGCTACGACATTCTTGACCACTTCGCAGTTGACCCGCGCCTGGGAGATGAAGCTGACTTTGATCACCTCATTGCCGCGTGCCACGAGCGCGGCATCCGCGTGGCATGTGACGGTGTCTTTTCTCACGTCAGCTCTCGGCACCCGCTGGTCAGCGAGGTTCTCGCTGCCGGCCCCGACAGTGAGCACGCGGACTTATTCGACATTGACTGGGAGGACCCCGCAGGTCCGACTCCACGCATCTTTGAAGGTCACGGTGAGCTGGTTCGGCTCAATCACGCCGGTGCACAGGCGCGCACATACGCCACCGACGTCATGACCTACTGGCTTGAACGCGGCATCGACGCCTGGCGTCTGGATGCCGCCTACTCTGTGCCGAGCGATTTTTGGCGCGACGTCATCGACCCCGTTCGGGCGCGTTTCCCTGAAGCGTGGCTGATGGGTGAAGTAATCCACGGTGACTACACCGACATGATCGAGCAGTGCCATTTTGATTCACTGACCCAATACGAACTGTGGAAGGCAATCTGGTCGAGTATCTCGGATCGAAATTTCTTTGAGCTGCAGTGGTGCCTCGATCGTCACAACCATTTCCTCGATTCCTTCACCCCACAGACATTCATCGGCAACCACGACGTCACGAGAATTGCCTCGCAGATCGGGAGCCCACATGTCGGCGTAGCTCTCGCCATTGTCATGACTGTCGGCGGGATCCCATCGATCTACTATGGCGACGAACAGGGCTATACCGGAATCAAAACCGATGAGCTCGGCGGCGACGATCAAGTGCGTCCCTCGTTCCCTGATCTGCCCGACCACCTGTCGAATCTGGGCGAATCAGTGTTCCAGACCCACCAGGCGCTCATTGCGCTGCGTCGCCAGCATCCGTGGCTTGTCCATGCGCGCACGCAGGTGTGCGAGGTAACCAACGAGCAGCTGTCGTACCGCTCCAGCGCGGATGGACACACGATCTGCGTTTTTCTCGACCTGCATGATTCTGACGCGCCGCACGTCACGATCACCGAGCCCGGCGGGCAGATTCTTTTCGCATTCTAATTAAAGCCGAGGACGGCGCGGGCGATGCGGTAGATCGACAGCGGGATGACGCGTCCAGGCGTTCCCGGCAGCGAGATCAGCCGTCCGAGCAGACCTGATCTGACCTGCCGAGTGACCTGCGGGTAGTTTCGGTCAGCTTCCGCCCACAGGCGTTCTTTCTCCTGGACGTGTTCTGGTGTGCCAGAGAGCAACAACATCAGGGAGCACACGATGAAATTGATGCGCAGGTAGTGAATCATGTAGCGATACAGGTGTGCAGGGACAGTGGATTCGTCAGGGGTGCCGGCAAGCATCCCCGCGTTGACGCGCAGCAGCTGGTCGATACGTGAAATCATGACTTTTTCGTTCACTGACTGGTCATCGCGGCCAATGAAGTAGCGGTACAGATTCGCATCGATGTAGCGCAGCGTTCGCACATGCGGCAAGGGCACGTAGGAATACAGGTAGTCCACGTAGAAGGTATGCTCCGGCAGGATCATCCCGGATTGTCTGACCAGCTCGGTGCGAAAAATGAGCGTGTGCATCATGAGGTACTGGTCGTAGCGGCACGCACGCATGTCATCCCACCCAATAATGCGATCAGCAGGAAGAACGTTGAGGAAGCGGACCGCATGCTTATGAGATTTTCCTTGTTTCTCGTAGACGTAGTTCGCCACGTACATGTCGACGTCGTCGCCGCGGTCCTGGTCTGCGGCCATCTGATCCAACACGCGTGTCAGCGAGCGCCGGTCGAGCCAGTCGTCAGAGTCCACGACTTTCAGGTAACGGCCAGCGGCCTCGCGGATGCCGGTGTTGAGGGCGCCGCCATGCCCTGCGTTAGCCTGGTGGACTGCGCGGATTTCAGGGAATCTGCGCGCCAGTTTGTCGGCAAGCTCGGGAGTCTTGTCACTCGATCCATCGTCGATGATGAGGATTTCGATGGGGTGCGCATAGCCGATCAGGGACTCCACACATCGGCGCAGATAATCTTGCGAGTTATACGCCGGGATGATGACGCTCAGCAGTGGCTGATGAGATATGTCCACATCGGTCATAGTACGTGATCGAGAATGATCTGAGTGGCAGGAACGGCATCTCGCAGCACAGCTTCGTGGCCGTGATCCTCGATCGACGCGTACGTGCCGTGTGGCAGCAGCTGTGCCACACGCTTCGTCCAGTCGTGCGGACACACCAGGTCGTCTTCTCCGCGCATGACCAGTGTGGGTGTGGGCACCTGCGGGTAGATGCGTTCAACGCGGTGATCCATCATGGCGCGAATCGTTCGGAAGAACCAGACTGGGCCGGCACGCAGATAATTCGCAACACCCACTGCCATCACGTGCAGCCCATCGTCGGCAAAGTCAGTAATCAGATCCCATGCCTGTTGGTGGAGGGTCCGCCTGGCGGGGTTGATGGTCGGAGCAATCAGAACCAGCTGATCGATCAGGTCGGGCCGTTGCTGCGCCACCTCCACTGCGACCTGGGTGCCCATCGAGTGACCAATCACGATCACGTGACGCAGCTTGTTGTCCCGTATGAAAGCGGCAACGAGTTTGCCGTACTGAGCCATCGACGGGGGGCGCTTCGGAGTGGGTGAATCACCAAAGCCTGGCAAGTCAACCGTATAGGCAGTGCCGTGAGGTGCCAGTTCCCTGGCCAGTCCAGCCAGTGCTCGCCTGCCCATCCCCACGCCGTGAATCATGACGAAGACAGGGCGGGAAGGATCCGGCGCATGTTCCTCGACGCGGTTATCACGCATGGCGTAGACCATGCGGATACGACCGCGCTGGTAGGTGCGTACTTCAACGTCCGAGTCTTCCTGAAAGACCGGGTCGCCCGAGGAATCATCGGTTCCGATATACGCCATCGCTTCTCCTTATTTCAGCTGACCATTCTTCCACAGGTATGACACACTGCCTAATACGAAGGAGGTACCGTGGCTCGACTCGTTCTGATTGATCTTGACGGCACGCTGCTCACACGGACGCAGGACGTGCCACCATCTGCTCAAGCTGCCTGCCGCGAGGCACGCGAGGCCGGACATATTCTGGCCATGTGCACCGGCCGATCCACTCCAGAAATCTACCCGTGGCTGTGGGATCTGGGCTTTTCCGCAGTAATCGGCGGATCAGGTGCCTACGTTGAGGTCGATGGTCAGGTGATCCGCGATGAACGCATCGACCGTGCGGACATTGAATCAGTCAACAAGGTACTGAGCCGCAATGAGTGTTTGTGGGTGTGGCAAAGTTCCGAGGCCATGCATCCGTCTGCCGACTATTTGTCAGTTTTCCCCGGCAAAGATCCCGACTGGGTGCCGTATATGCGCCAGATCGAACCGTACCTGCGCTCCGGGATACCCGATTCGGCCTCGAAATGTGCGTTCCTGGCACCTCGCGCCGGAATATTTGAGGCGATGAGCAGCCAGCTGGATGAGCGTTTCGACATCATCGGTGGATCGGTGGGTACGGCCGATGCGCGCGTCGGTGAAATCCTCAAAGCACAGTGTCACAAACTGACGGGCGCCCATGTGCTGTGTGGTCACCTTGGAATCAGCATCAGTGACGTTGTAGGAATCGGTGACTCCCCCAATGACCGTGAGCTTCTGGCGGGTGTGGGCACGAGTATCGCGATGGGCAATGGAAGCGAAGACGTCAAGGCGATCGCCTCGTGGGTGACCTCCCCCGTTGACGAGGATGGTCTGGCGCGCGCTTTTGAGTACGCCGGATTGATTACGCGGTAGTTCCCGTTTCGGGCAGGTCATGCAGCAGTGTTGACCGGCGGGCAATCTCCGAGGGGCTCTGAATTGGCAGTCCTCGGATTTTGTCGATCACGATGCAGATAGCAGCCAGGATGGCAACTGGCAGGATCCATGACAGTCCTTGACCATACAGCGGCAGCTTCATGATGGCGGGGATCGCCCGACCAATTTCAATGTCGAAGGAACGCAGAAGGTCGTTGAGTGCGAAAACCGCCGCGAGCGCAACCGGCAGGCGATAGGCCCACACCAGGCGGAAACGCAGTGCGGCCTGGATCAGCGTGAGGAAAATCAGCGTAACGGCTACGGGGTAGAGGAGCGCGTTGAGAGGAGCCGCAATGTCGAGGATGACGGTCAGGCCCAGGTTCGCCATCAGTGCGCCGATGATGGTGAAGATGATGCTCCACCCTCGGTAGTCAACAGCAGGGATCAGGGTCGCGAAATAGGAGGCGGTCGAGGTGATCAGGCCAACCGCCGTCGTCAGACATGCCAGAAGGACGATTCCGGAAAACACCCACGATCCTGCTGATCCGAGGGCGACGTGCGAAGCGTAGGCAAGCAGTTCTGCACCGTTGTTGAATTGCTGGCCAACGGAGCGACCCAGATGCCCCAGCCCCAGGTAGACAAGTCCCAGCAGTACTGCCCCGACCACACCTGACATCATGCAGGCGATGACGGAGGGGCGCCCCGCGGGTACTCCACGCGAGTACAGCGACAGCAGGACAACAATCCCGAAGACCAGTGCAGCCAGCGAATCCATCGTCAGGTAGCCCTCCAGGATGCCGGACGTGAAAGGCGAGGACGCGTATTCCTCGCTCGGCGCACTGGGAGCAGCGCTCAGGCGCGCGGATCCCACGATCACCAGGATGACGATCAATGTCAGAAGGGCAGGAGTCAGATACTTGCCCAGCGCGTCGACGATGCCGGCGCGGCGCAGTGACAGCCATAGGCTCAGAGCAAAGAACGCCACGACGAACAGGAGCAGCGCCACTGTGCCCGATATTCCGGTTGGCCCGACAAACCCCATTTCGTACGCAACGTTCGCAGTACGCGGGATCGCGTAGAACGCGCCGATCGACAGGTAGATCAGTGCCGGGAAGATCATCGCGAAAACCTTGCCGGTTCGCTTGGCAATATCTCCCAGCCCGGCGCCAGACACTGCCACCGCAATAATCGCCAGCATCGGCAGAACCACACCGGTTGACAGGAAACCAAGGATCGCCGGCCAGTAGTTCGTTCCAGCCTGCTGTCCCAGTTGTGGAGGGAAGACCAGGTTTCCCGCTCCGAAGAACATGGAGAACAGCATCAACCCCACGACAATGATGGTGGTCGGGATTCCTGCACGCTTCGCAGATGTCACTGGGCGCCTTTCGATCAACTTTCCTGTGCTGCAGACAGTTTAGCGCTCTCTCCAGCTGAGATGTTCACTCCTTCCGGCGCCACGAGGGTATCTGCCACGGTCACGGTCGTGGCATCGATGGTGCCGTACAGGCAGGTCAGTGTGAGGCCTCCCTCGTCGCGCGTCAGCGTGCCCCAACCGGTGCCCGTCATCACGACGAGGCTGCGGCGCGGCTCGCGGGCAATCCTCAGTTCGCCGGTGAACTGGTTCCACGTGATCCCTGTGAGCTCATCGAAGACGCTCCAACCGGACAGCGCGCGCGTGTAGTGGTCACCGCATTCGATTTCGTTGTACGGATTGCGTGTCGTGCCGTCGTAACGCGCCCACAGTCCGTGCAGGACCGCATAGCCTTCGTCGGTGAGCCCTTCGTGCAGGCAGTGTGCCGCCACCTGATATTCGATACCCGTCCACACTTCGTCGCAGTATCGTGTGGGCACATCGGGTCGCCCACCGGTCGGCCATGAGCACATCAGCAGACCCGTTTCCTTGCCGGTAGCGAATGAGCGGTAGGGGTGCTCGAAGTCGTCAAAACCGGTGCGTAGGTTCAGGCGTACAACATTCTTCAGCGCCGTCACCACGTGGTCGCGTGGCAGCAGGTATCCCAGGTCAAGCTGGTGCGCCCACCATTGGCCGATGAGCTGGTCAGACAGACACCCGTCCTTCCACTGGAAGTCGTCGCGATCCCCTTCTTCGAGGACCTGGCGGTAGTACTCGCCGGTGAACAGCGCCTCATCGTAGGCACGTGAGGATGCCTCGAAGCGTTCTCGGTAGTGGCTGGCGCGCTCATCGTCGCCCAGAAGTTTGGAAATCTCTTCCATCGCGCGCAGTGCTGCCAGCCAGTATGTCCCCATGTAGGGGTTGATGCCACACAGGTCAATGTCGTGCGTGGAGGGCTGGATGCCGTGGAGCAGTCCGGTTGAGTCGGGGTCCCATGTGTCTTCGATATAGTCCATCAGCCGCACCAGGTTCGGCCAGTGCTGCTCCAGCCATGCGCCGCCAGCCTGGTAGCGGGCTTCGCGGTATGTGCGCAGAACGATTGACAGCATTCCGTCAAGCGCCGGATCGCCCGGTCCTCCGATTTCTCTGTCCCAGATCTGTGGCGTCTCCAGTGGCAGCAGGACTCGGTGCGGGATGAATCCTTCGGGTGCCTGTGTGATGGTGAACTCTGTTTCGCGCATGGAGCGTTCCATGCGTGGGAAAAGCTTGGCTGTGCCTTGCGCGTAGGCGTGCACGTGCGTGCAATTGAGCGGACATGACCCGCCGACGAATCCAGCCCACATCGGCGTGGATGCGCCCAGGACTCCCTCGAAGGCGAATGTGCGGTCATCAGCACTTTGGAAGTAGCTCGGGGAGCGCACAATTGCGGCCTGTGTGAGCATCCGATCTGCGACTTCGCCGCCCGGTTCGTCGGCCAGGTCAGAGTTCGTCATGGCATCCACCCATGCGCGTGAGTGGTGTTCGAGGGGGTCCCAGTTTTCGTGTACGTACGCGGTGACCTGTGAGGCATCCGACCAGCGTGTGGTGTAGCGGTTTCCCAGCCAGTGTGTGGCCGGAGCGTAGGTAGGTTGTACGCCTCCAAATTGAACGAAGTTGACGTATCTGTTCGGGAAGTGCCATGTGATCGCGACGCGCACTGTGGTGGTTTCACCCGGTTCAAGGAAGAACTGCGAGACCACTCCCCCGTTCCATGTTGATCCTGACGGGCTGGGCATGGGACGCACTGTGATGCCGTTGGGCTGCGGGTCAGGAAGGTCATCTGGAACACCGTTCCATTCGTCGGGGCCCACCGGCTGGCGTGTCGCCATGAAGTCCATGAACTGCGCCGGATCAGTCCACTGAGGAAGGGAGCTGACGCGCGTGCCTGACACGCTCAGGCTCATGGTGCCTGCGCCGGGATCGCGCGGAGCGGATTCGTTTAAGGAGGGGTTGGTCATGGTGAGTTCGGTCCAACCGTCTGCGCGGTGGACGGTGTTGACGTTGCCGCCGTATCGCGGTGAGTGGACGCCTACCGGGTTGGTCATGCCGTCATGACCGATGGCGTTCTGCAGACCTGCGCCGAGCCAGCCGTTGAGCCCGGTCTTGGGGTCAGTGTTCGTGAAGGTGAAGGTGAAAAGGGCGGCAGGTAGTGCGGAGTCATCTTCGTTCAGCGGGATGAGCGGGGTGAATGCGTCGAGCGTGACTTTCACCGGCAGTGTGTCGTCGACGAATGTCACGGTGCCAAATGGATAGTGTCCTTCGAAGGAGGCACTGGCCATCGGTGAGAATTCCTCGAGCAGGTCGCGCTGCCAAGTCGGTACGTCATCATCGTTGATCAGGACTGTTGGTTCGTGCGGCTCACCTGGTTGGGCGATCAGGACACGCTGTTCGTTGAAAGGCGGCTCCCACTGACTGATGCGTAGGGCAAAGAATGATCCGGGTAGCGTTCCCGTGTGATTTCCGATGTTGTGCAGTTGCCATTGTTTGAGCGATCCATCGGCAGCGAGCGCCAGGTTGCCGGTTCCGATCCCGCCGAGGGGCAGAGCTGTGAATGGATGTGGGGTGGTCATCGTCGGCCTTTCATGCAATCGATTACATTTTAGGCTAATATTGCTGACAGTCCACGTCAAGACGGGTCTGCAGTGGCGCAGTCATTACACTTGACAGCAACACTGGTTGGCATTTTGCGGAAAAGACACTATGAAAAGAAAAAATCAATCCATCGATGCTCCCCAACGCGTGCGCATGATCGATGTCGCTCGCGCCGCAGGGGTGTCAACGGCGACCGTCTCACGCGTGTTGAGCAATGCAGGCACCGTTAAGCCTGACCTCGCTGAACGGGTGATGGAAGCTGTCAGGCGCACGCATTATGTCCCCGATTCAACAGGTCGCGCCCTGCGCCGCCAGCGCTCGGATGTGTGGGCTGTCATCGTGTCGGATATTCAGAACCCGTACTTTTCGCGACTGGTCGCCTCCATTGAGCAGATCGCCACCGCCAACGGCCTGTCGATCGTGTTGTGTAATACGGGTGAAGATCTGGACCGCGAGCGCCGCTTTATTGCCAATGCCATTTCACAGCGCATGTGCGGAGTGATCCTGACCGCGGCGTCGGAAGCTGATGAGAACGTTGAGCTGCTGACCCGGGCCCGCATTGCCACCGTCGTCGTTGACCGGCGTGTCGGATCGTACGAGGGTGACTCGGTGCTCTTGAATAACGTTCTTGTCGGCCGGTTGGCTGCGAATCATCTGATTGAACGCGGGCATCAGCGTGTTCTGTGCTTGTTTGGTCCGTCTGCAGCTTCCACCACGTTTGACCGCTATCTGGGTTTCCAGGCCGCATGGACGGAGGCGCATCGCGATCGTCATGGTTTGCAGCTGGTGGAAACGAATATTCACGCCGAAGGAGCTCGCCAGGCGACCGCGTCCGCTTTGGCTCGAGCCCACCCGCCGACCGCTATCTACGCGGCGAACGCCGTGCTGTCGATGGGTGTGTATCGGGCGGTGCAGGAAAGTGGGCGACGCATGCCCGAGGATGTGTCACTGATCGGCACCGATGATGCTGACTGGACGACAATGGTGTCACCTCAGGTGACTTTGATTTCGCAGCCCGTGGAGGAAATGGGAACGCGCGCGGCGTCGATTTTGCTGGAGCGGATGGAGGATCCGGACGGAGCGCCACATCATGTGGTCGTCTCGCCGTCTCTGATCGAAAGGGAAACGACAGGCACGATGTCGGCGCGTTAGACGCACACGAGGCGCCTCGCCAGACAGCGAGACGCCTCGTCAATAGACCCGTCTTACTTGTCGAGAGCCTTGAGCACTTCCAGAGACTTCTTGACGTCAACGACAGGACCGCCGTTTGCCGGTGGTTCCTCGTCGATCATGATGTCCTGCTCCAGGACGTAGTAACCGTCAAATCCAGCTTCATTGAGCTTGTTGACGATCGCAGCGAAATCAATGTCGCCCTCGCCAATGGGTGCGAACATACCGGCCCTGACGCCCTCGCCCCACTTGAGTTCGCCGGGCAGAAGCTTGTCGGTCATGTCCTTGTGGATGTCCTTGGCGTGGACGATGTCGACGCGGTCGGCGTACTTGTTGACCAGTTCGACAACGTCTGCACCACCGCAGGCGAGGTGGCCGGTATCCAGGCACAGGCCAACCTTCGAGTTGTCCAGGACGCGCTCCACTTCGTCAACGTTTTGCACCATGGTGCCCCAGTGCGGGTGCAGGCAGGCGATCACATTGCGCTCGGCGCATGCGGCTGAGATGCGGTCGAGGTTGGTGAACAGTGTTTCCCAGCCTTTTTCGTCCAGGACAGGACGCTCGTCGTATCCTTCAACGCCGGAGTCTGCGGCGAGGATCAGGTATTTGCCGCCTGCGACCTCGAATGCATCGAGTTCTTTCTGGACGGCAGGAATCGGGTCGATTTCAGGGTCGTGCATGATGGACAGGAAGAATGAGCCGACGACGTCGAGTTCATACGTGGCGACCTGCGCGGCGCGGGCTTCAGCTTCGAGCGGCAGCCATCCCTGGGGGCCAAATTCTGTGGCGGTCAGGCCGATCTGCTTCATTTCCGTCAGGACGCGCTGCGGGTTCATCTGGTATCCCCAGCCTGGAACTTCACATACACCCCAGCTGATCGGGGCTCCTGCAATCTTCATCGTGTCAATCTTTCGTGTCGTGTGGATGTGCGGGTGATTCAGGACAACGTAATGGATGCGCCGGTCAGAGCCGATTCCTGAGCGGCTTCAGCGATTTGAAGAGCCTTGATCCCATCGGTGACGTTCGGGGTCGGTGTCTGGCCGTGTGCAATCGCGTCGAGGAATGTGTTGAGCTCGTTGCTGTATGCCTGGGCGTAGCGCTCCAGGAAGAAGTTGAGGTACGGCTCCTTCGATGCGGAGAAGTTCGATGTGGACAGTTCAACGGTTGTGGCGCGCACGTTGTCGGCGTTCAGCACGCCGTCGGCACCGAAGACTTCCAGGCGCTGGTCGTAGCCGGGGGCGCAGTGGCGCGAGTTGATGATGGTGGCGGCAACGCCGTCAGCGTTGCGCAGCAGGATCATTGTTGCGTCGAAGTCGTTGGCTTTCTTGATCTCCGGGTCGAAGTTCTGGCCGTAGGCGAATACCTCGACAATGTCGCCGAGGAAGAAGCGCGCCATGTCGAAGTCGTGGATCGTCATGTCTTTGAAGATGCCGCCTGAGGTGGCCACGTACTGCGGGCTGGGAGCTTCGGGGTCGCGCGAGGTGATGGTCACCTGCTCGACCTGGCCGATCTCACCCCGATCGACGAGGGCTTTGATCGCGGCGAAGGACGGGTCGAAGCGACGGTTGAAGCCGAGCATGATGGTCGGGTTGAGGCCTTCGAGGTCCTTCTCGAGCTGCTTGGCTGCCTCGTAATCCAGGGCGATCGGCTTTTCGCACAATGCGGGCAGGCCGGCTGTGGCGGCGGCAATGATGTGCTGTGGGTGCTGCGGTGTTGGGGAGCAGATGACGACTGCGTCAAGGTTGTCGAGGGCAAACAGGTCCTTCGCGTCGGACAGAACCGTTGCGCCGAATCGCCCACCCAGTTCCTGCGCTGCTGGCTGATATGGGTCAGCAATCGCCACCAGCTGTGCGTTGGGATTGGCGGCAATGGTGTTGGCGTGCACGTGTGCAATGCGACCTGCACCGATGAGACCAATATTGACCATGATAAGACCTCTCTTATTGTCACGGACAACCGGCGTTGGCTATCCCGTTGTGCGCCTGACTGCCAATCGTAGCACGGCTTGTTCTGACATTAAAACCCTGATGCGATATATTCCCAGCATTACAGCGACTCGGACTTGGGCTTTCGCACGATTCTTTACACAAGCAGACAAGCCGCGGACACAATAGTTAGGACAATAACAATCGCGTTGAAAACAGCTTGGTTGATCAGTTGGCGAGCAGTTTTCCAACAGTGGCGCTGACAATGGCGACTGGAGCCAGAAAATACATTGAGATGACAGGTCCGCCAGAGTTTGCGAACACCGTCGTGAAACTTCTCAATGCGCCGTAGATTCCACGCATGTTGCTTCGTTTGACCGCTTCAAGCGTGAGGAATGTCAGTGCCAGGACGATAATTTCAATGGAGCACGCACCGACCCTATCGGCATTTGTCATACGTGTAAAGATTATTGCACGCACAAACAGTCTGCCAGACGAGGGGCCGCCACGCCGCCGTTCTAAGGCCACATGAAAAGGTGGGCGAGAGCCGAACTAATCGGGCTACTAGCCCACCCTCTCAGGCCACTGAGATGAGTCAGTTGTCTTCGGTCAGAACATCACATGTTCCGGCGTTGACTGCCTTCCAGATCTCTTCCTCAGTCGGCATTGCTGTGGAGCATTCCAGACGAGATGCCACGATCGCGCCGGCACCGTTGCAGCCCTGAATGATCTTCTCCAGATCCCAGCCCTGCAGCAGACCGTGCACCAGCGAGCCGCCGAATGCGTCACCAGCACCTGCGCCGTTCATGGGCACGCACGGTAGTTCAGGCACAACCAAGCGCTCGTCGGCCGTCTTAGCCAGTGCACCGTCACGCCCCTGCTTGACGATGGCGATCTTAACGCCGCGTTCTAGGAGCGCATCTGCAGCACGCTCGGGGTCCTTCTCCCCTACTGCAATTTCACATTCGGTGCGGTTACCCACTGCCACGTCGGTGTATTCGAGACACTCGGCGTAGCGCTGCCTGGCGAGTTCAATGTCGTCCCAGAAGATGGGCCGCCAGTCCATATCGAAAATCGTGTATGGCTTGTGGCCGCGCATCTTCAGGGCGTCAATGTGGGTGGTGTAGGAGGGGTCCTCTGACAGGCCGGTGCCGCTGAACCAGAAGACCTTGCAGTTCTTCACGGTTTCTTCCGGCAGATCAGACGTCTTGATCTGCAGGTCAGGAGCCGACGGCTCACGGTAGAAAAAGAACGGCGCGTCGGGAACAAGCTCGCAGAACGTCACCGGTGTGTTCAGGTTCGGATCGGTGATGACGAATTCATCGCTGACACCCAGGCGACGCATTTCGTCGCGAACGTACTTTCCGAATGGATCGTCGCCCACACCTGTCAGGATTGCCGCATCCTCACCCAGTCTTGCCGCTGCCACCGCGACATTCATCGGCGATCCGCCGAGGAACTTTTGGAACGTCGTTACTTGGTCGAGGGGCGTGTTCACCTGAAGGGGGTACACATCCACGCCACTGCGGCCAACGGTTAGAACGTCGTGAACTGCCATGACCTTTCTCCTCACTTCGTCGAGCTATTCAGCTTGTACTCTTTCAGTGTACGACAACGCCGAATATTTGTCACTACATTTAGGTGTGCCACTGCCCTGTCAGAGCAGTGACTTAACGCCGCCGCTTCACGACTGCATCATCCCATTGCTTCGCACGTCCACTCTCAGCGTGGCCGCCGACTCGGGCTTGTCGACGCCAGGTCCTACTGCCTCATACGCACTCAGCCGACCCACGATTGACACATCTATTTGTCCGAACATTCCCCAAATCGTGACGCATCAGCCCATGTACTGCCCTGGCACTGACCGCCCCAACCGGTCTGGCCACCTCGATCCTGACACCGGTCGTGGTCATCCGCCAGATCCTGAAAGCGGCTGACCAGATCTGATCTGGTCGCGCCACGCATAAACGCGGCAGCAGGGACACCCCTGCTGCCGCGTCTTTTCTGCCTCTGCAGATATGATGCGACAAGGCACCTGCACGCAGACGGCTTATCGCGGGCTCGTCATCGTCACAGGTAGAGGCGCTGTGCGGATTTCTTCTCTTCGTATTCCTTGCGGGCCTTGGTGGTCGAATCGATACGCGAGACCTCGGCCACTGCAACATCCCACCAACTTGAGCTCGGCGGATTCGGTCCGTACAGATCCGTCTCGATGTGGATCATCGTCGCCTTGTCCGATGCTTCGGCCTTGCGGTAGGAATCGCGGAACTCGTCCATCGTTGACACGCGCAGTACGTCCAAGCCCCACGATTCGGCATTCTTGGCGATATCGACCGGCAGGTATTCACCCGGTTCGTTGTGCGCATTGCCTGCACCCATCGTGTAGCGGGTACCGAACCTCTGGGAACCGTGCGACTCTGACAGCGCGCCGATCGAGGCGAAGCCGTGGTTCTGCAACAGGACATAGATGACTTTCACGCGCTCCTGAACGACGGTCGCCAGTTCCATCGGCAGCATCTGATAGGTACCGTCACCGACGATTGCGACAACCTCGGAATCAGGATGAGCCAGCTTGACGCCCAGGCCGGCCGGGATTTCATATCCCATGGTCGAGAAGGCGTACTCCACGTGATACTGCGTCGGGTTCTTCGCCTGCCACAGCGCCTGCAGGTCGCCGGGCATAGATCCGGCAGCGTTGATGACGATGTCGTTGTCACCCATCATCTCGTTCAGTGCGCCGAAGACCTCCAGCTGGGACGGCAGTGGCTGATGGTCAAGGTGGTAGAGCTCCTTCGTGGTCTTCTCCCACGCTGCCTTCTCATCAGCGATCCTGTGCGAGTACTCATCGTCAACATGCCAGCCATCAAGCGCGCCGGTCAGCGCGACAAGTGCCTCTCGCGCGTCGGCCACCAGCATTTCTCCAGCATTCTTCACTGCATCGAAAGGCTTGACGTTGATGTTAACGAATGAGACATCCGGGTTCTTGAACTGGGTGTGCGAGGCAGTCGTGAAGTCGGAGTAGCGCGTGCCTACACCGATGATCAGGTCAGCTTCGTCAGCAAAGTGGTTCGCGCTGTCACAGCCCGTTGACCCCACGCCGCCAACGGCCTGCGGGTGATCGAAGTTGATCGCGCCCTTGCCTGCCTGAGTGTCGGAGACCGGGATCCCGGTTGCGGTCGCAAAGTCGCGCAGGGCCTGGGATGCCTCGGAATACTTCACACCGCCGCCGGCTACAACCAGCGGCTTCTTTGAAGCCTTGATAGCTTCAACTGCGCGGTCCAGCGACGCCTGGTCGAGCGGAGCGCGGCGGATGTGCCATACGCGCTTGCGGAAAGCCGTGACCGGGAAGTCATACGCCTCGGCCTGCACGTCCTGCGGCAGCGCCAGCGTCACTGCGCCCGTATCGGCCGGGTCGGTCAGTGCGCGGAAGGCCTGCATGAGTGACGGGATCAGCTGCTCGGGGCGGTTAATGCGATCGAAGAACGCGCTGACCGGGCGGAATGCATCGTTGACCGAGGTGTCCAGTGTCTGCGCGTTCTCAACCTGCTGCAACACAGGGTCCGGGTAGCGGGTGGCGAAAATGTCGCTGGGGAACAGCAGAACCGGCAGACGGTTCGTCGTGGCCAGTGCGGCACCTGTGACCATATTCAGTGCGCCGGGCCCGATCGAGGACGTGCATGCGAAGATACGCTGACGGTTGGTTGCCTTGGCGTAGGCGGCGGCCGCGTTGACCATGCCCTGCTCGTTGCGCGGCATGATGTAGGGCAGGGATCCGCCATCGGGTTCGGGGTTCAGCTCGTTTTGCAACAAAGCCTGTCCGATGCCGAGGACGTTGCCGTGACCGAAAATGCCGAATGCACCGGAGACAAAGCGGTGCTCTTCCCCGTCATGCTCGACGTACTGGTTCACCAGGAAGCGGACGATTGCCTGTCCAACTGTGAGGCGTACTTTTTCTTCGTTGGCCATTACTTCACCTCTGATTCTTTAATCGGGAAGAACGGGACTCGTTCGTCGATGTCGAGCCCTTCCCATTCCTGTCGCATCCACGTGTGGACCGGGTCATCTGTCATGAGCCACACTGAGTCTTCAGCCGGGCCGCCCATCACGTTGAGATAGTACATGTCGTATCCGGGCGCAGCTGCCGACGGACCGTGGTAGCCGTGAGGCACGATGACGGTGTCACCGGAGCGCACTTCGGTGCACACATCGATTGGGTGTCCCGGCGAATCGTAGACTCGCTGCAGGCCAAATCCCTCGGTCTTCTGGTCGCTGCCCGTCAGGCCACCCTCGCGAATTTCGAAGTAGTAAATCTCTTCAAGGACGCGTTCGGAGTCTGTGTGCTCATCGTGCTTGTGAGGCGGGTAGGAGGACCAGTTGCCGCCAGGGGTCAGCACTTCGGTGACCAGCAGGTGCGACGTTTCCACTTCATTGCCGAGGGCGTAGTTGTTCACCTGTCGAGTCCAGTTCCCGGAACCACGAATGCCACTGTTGACGTCGTCAACCGGGCAGTACCGCACAGGCAGATCTTTAGTCGCCTTGGTTGCCGGCAATGCAAAGCGGCCGTCGGTCGTTGCGGTGAGCGTGAATTCCTTGCCGCGCGGGATGTAGATGTAGTCGGTGACGCCGGTCCATATGGATTCGCGGCCGGCCAGCTCGTAGTGTTCGCCGTCAACCTCAACGGTTGCTGAGCCTTCGAAGGGAAGAACCAGCAGCTCTTCGCCCTCGGTGTCGACTTTCTGGGACTGGCCTGCTTTGAGCGCGACGACGCGCAGCGAGCACCATTTCCAGCCGGCTCGTTCAGCGGAAATCGAGGTCTGGAACTTGCCTTCGGCCGTGCTTCCGGCCTTGATGACGTATTTTTCGTTGTCGTTCACAGTAACTCCACAGTATTGTCGACAGCTTTGGTGACATCGCCATCGGTCGGGAACAGAAGGGAACGCCCGATGACCAGGCCAAAGACGTTCGGCTGTTGCAGGGCGACGTGCCACTTCTCCAGTGTCGCGTCAGCATCCTTGGACACCTCGCCGCCCAGGATCAGCGACGGTAGTGTCGCGGCTTCCATGACGCGCTCCATGTCATCGACACATGGCAACTTCAACCAAGTATAGGCGGATGTGCGACCCAGGCCTGAGGCAATTGCCATCGACTTGATGACGGCGTCAGGGGTCAGGTCGTTGACGATGGAGCCGTCCACCCAGTTCGACATGAAGGGTTCGATCATGGTGACCAGCCCCCTGTCCGACATTGCGTTGACTGCGTCGGATGTTGCCTTGAGGGTGTTGGCCGTGGCGGAGTCTTCCAGGCAGATACGCGTCAGCGTCTTGCCACCGTCCAGCCTGGCCTTTTCGATGCCGTCCGGATCGTAACAGTTGAATTGGTCGTCCATTTCGAACTTCGAGCCGCGCAGGCCCACGCGGTTCATCGATCCGTAGACAAGTTTTCCCTCGAGGGCGCCCACCAATGCGAGATCTTCGATCATGTCGGCTGTGCCCAGGAAGCCGTTGACACCGGGCCTGCTCAGAGCTTCCACGCAGCGTTCGAGCACGTCGATGCGGCTGGCCATCGCTATGTCATCGTTTCCTGCGCCCAGTGCGCCGCGCGCAGGGTGGTCACAGGCGATGATCATGAGCTTGTCGCCTTTCTTCAACTCGCCCGGCTTGCGTGATTCCAAAGCTTGCGCAATCCGCTGCGGTTCATACATCCTGATCTCGGGAATTTCCCTGATAGCTACCATTTCTTCTCTCATCGTCGTACGAGCCCTATTGCTCACGGTTACACTGCCAGGATCGGTCGGGCCAGCGTTGTGCCCGTCCGGCTCTTGGTTTTTGACCACACTCATTATCTCTCACATAGTTTCCACCGTCAAGTGTTTGTCAGTACAATTTAAGGTTTTCTTGCCTAATTAGATACAACAAGAGGATGTGAACGCTGGGCAAACTTTCTTTTTATTTGTCACCTCCAACTCCCTCAAAATGAGGTATCATTCGGAATTGACATGACTAGCGTGTACACAACATGACGTGGACCCTGGCTAATGATCCTTCACCATCGTGGCTGATGAGTACCTTTACCGCGAGAACACGCCAACAGGCAGTGGGAGATTGACATGACAACTACCAAGTCAGACGAGGAACACCTCGACGAGCCCTTCATCCTCGAAATCACCATTAATCGTGACTCGCCGATTGCTCTGCACCAGCAGATCTCTGTACCACTGGAACGCATGATCACCAAGGGTGAGATCCTGCCCGGCCAGGCAATCGAGGACGAGGTGTCACTGGCGAACCGCTTGCAGATCTCTCGCCCGACGGTTCGACGCGCATTCCAGGATCTGGTAACGAAGGGGCTACTGTCGCGACGTCGCGGTGTCGGAACGCGGGTCTCCCCCAGCCCGGTTCAACGCCAGGTGAAGCTGTCGAGTTTGAACGAGGACCTCATCAAAGCCGGCCACACTACCCGCACGGAAGTCCTGCGCTACGAGGTGCGTTTTGCTGATGAAGACATCAGTAAGAAACTCGAGTGCGATGAGGGGACGGAAATTGTGTTCTTCGAGCGTTTGCGGTGGCTCGATAACTCTCGCCTTGCCTTGATGCAGAACTACGTGCCCTCTGACATTGCCCCGTCGCTGACTGACTTGGCACGTGACGGCTTCTACCATTGCCTGGCCCAGTCTGGTGTCCACCTCCAGTCGGGCTATCAGCAGATCGGAGCGAAGAATGCCTCTGACTATGAGGCGGAGATTCTGCACGTTGATTCGTCGGCTGCCCTCGTCACCATGAAGCGAACGTCGTATGACGAAACGGGGCGGATCGTCGAGTACGCGACGCACTGCTACGACGCTGCGCAGTATGCCGTGACGATGCCGCTGGTGACCGCCTAGCGCCTTTTGCCGCTTAATTTTGCGGCCAGATAACGTAGTTGTTTCCGCCGCGCGGGGCGCCCAGTTTTCCTCGACAAAGACGTGCAACGTGATTTAGTCAAGCATATTCAGATTACCGGCGATAGAGTTTTTCAGCTGGACACTGGCATCAAGCTCGATACAATACGCTATCGCTTGAGCAATGTGGCTTTGTAGCTGCGCTTGAGAAAGTACGTGTTGCTCGATGTTTCACTTAGCGAACGCCCGCAGGTCGGAGTGATTGGGATAACCGTTACAACGCTAGATTAGACTTCCTCAACTGCTGAGCAGTTAATCAAGTAACCACTAAGGAATATTCAGCTCGGTGAGGATAGCTTTATTATCAGCCTCATCCAGTGTCAGGGTTAGGCCCTCTGCCTTCTTCGTCCTCCTGACTGCTCGACGACTATCAATATCAACCTTCGTTATTCTTGAAGTTCTCTGCTTGCTCCATTACTTGCTCGAAGACTTCTTTATTCCACTGTGGCGGGTATCCGTTCTTGTAGAGCAACACCGTCAAGTCGCGTTTCAAGCTACTTTTGATATCGTTGCGGCTGGCCCAGTCAGCGTAACGTGACTTATCATCGACCAATTCCTTGATCGCTTTGGCTAGTGGTAAGCATTTTTCGTCGGGATAGTCGAACCCGTGATCGTCACGCACCTTCACGAGGATGTCATAGAATGCTTTTTCCTCATACGTGATACCAAGCTCGGCAAACGAATTCTGATCTTCTTGTAGCTCATGCAAAAGACCGATTAATCGGTTGGAAAGGTCGTCGATGAAATCGTCCACTACCTCGGATGTGAATAGCAGATTATCGCGGTCATTATAGCGTTCCACGACGGCCTTCAACCGTTCATCAAACTGCACGGCCTTGACCTTGTTCGTCTTGCGATACTGGCTAATTGCCTGTCTGAGTAGTTTCAGAAGGGCATTAAACTTGGTGATTGGCATCTTCACAGTCTTCAACTGCTCGATTACTTCGTCGCTAAAGATGTCAATAGTCTTCGCCTCATCGATGATGGATTCCACTCCAGTGGTGGAGATTGCTTCTTGCACCATCTTCTCCACCACTCGATTCATGGTTTCCGCATCAGGTGCGTCTCCCTTCGTCTGCTTATACACAATAGAGCGGACAGCCATATAGAACTGGGCATGCATGATTTCGACATCTGCGAGTTCCCCAGTAGGAACCGTTATTTCGTAGGCCTTCTTCATTCTCTTCGAAATGGCCATAAAACGTTTCTGCAGATCAGCAGAACGCTGGATAAATTCAGCTGCCTTGTTGAGGCATAGCAGTCGTTCAAGTGGTGAACCTTGGTAGTACTTTGACGCGTCGAAGCCGATGAACAAATCATCTAGCAGCGCTAACTGGTTACGGAAAACACTGACGGACACATCGATTTCGTCCACAGGGCTTTCTTGTTCTTCACCGTATTGTTTGAGGGCTTGCATCATTTGCTTCTTGATGCCGATGTAATCCACCACGAGTCCTTTATCTTTTCCTTCAAAGACTCGATTAACGCGGGAAATGGTTTGAACCAAGGTATGTCGTTGCAGTGGCTTGTCGATATACATCACGGTCAATGACGGCACGTCGAAGCCAGTAATCCACATATCAACCACAACAGCGATACGGAAGTTCGAGTTATTGTTCTTAAATTGAGCATCAAGCATCTTGCGATACTCTTTCGTGCCAGCAGCATCGAATAATGGCTTCGGATCATTCGCCCCCTGCGTGGCCACGAGATTCACCATTGGAAGAGCCACTAAATCATCAAGCTCTTCCTTCGTAAGATCACTTTCGTTCGCAGCCTTGCGCGCCTCGCCCCACTCAGGGCGTTGGCGAATGATTTCTTGAGTGAGGCTATACGCAATCTGGCGATCGATGCACACCACCATCGCTTTTTGCACCACACCCGGCTTTTCTGAAACCAGACGCTCATAATGTGCCACCAAGTCAGCTGCCAGCATCTGTAAACGCGTCGGGTCACCAACGATGACCTTCATTGCGCTCATCTCCCGCTGACTTTCCTCAATTGCCTCCTCAGTAGCGCCCTGTTCGGCTGCCTGGTCGTAGTAGCTCTGAATTTCTTTAGCCTTCTCCTCCGAGACAATCACCCGGGCAAGACGTGGCTCATAGGCGATACGCACGGTAATGCCGTCATCGCTGGATTCTTTCATAGTGTAGGCATCCACAATGTCACCAAACACCGCCACAGTCTCGTCAATCGGTGTACCGGTGAAACCACAATAGGTGGCGTTCGGGAAACTATCACGCAGATATTTAGCGAACCCATACGTAGTGAAAACACCCTCATCGGTGGTCTTCAGCTTCGCTTCGACCCCGGTTTGCGTGCGGTGCGCTTCGTCCGAGATACAAATGATATTGCTGCGATTTGACAGCAACCCCACAGATTCAGAGAACTTTTGTATCGTAATGACATACACGCCGCCACTGGGTTTGTTCTCTAGGGTCGTCTTGAGGTCTTCACGTGACTCAATGGAGCGCACATCATCTTCGTGTAAAAACTTCTTCGCGTTCACAAACACTTTCGAAGTCTGCGAATCCAAATCCTCACGATCCACAATCACAATCACTGTCGGATTACGGAAAGTTTCCGGGTCACGAAGCATCAACAAGCGAGCCAAGTAAACCATCGTATAGGTCTTGCCTGAGCCGGTTGCTCCGAAATACACGCCGCCTTTACCGTTCCCACGCGGGCGCATATGATCTCTGATCGATGCCAACATATTGTTCGCCGCGAAGAACTGCGGATAGCGACACACAATCGCCGTAGCCGTCTCCGTTTCGTCTGGGTACAGAACGAAATCCCGCAAGATTGCCAATAATCTGTCAGGCGCAAATGCACCAGTGATCAATGTAAGCAGTGACGAAATACCGTTCGATACTTTGTCTAGCTCGTTTGCTTTGTTCCACGAATAGAAATACTCATACGGCGTGAAAATACTACCGAGCTTATTGTTCGCTCCATCACTGATCACCGCTAGGAAGCAGTATTTGAGCAGGTTCGGGATATCGCGGGTGTAGCGGATTGTCACCTGCTCCCACGAATCATGAATGGTGGTGTTTTCCTCGATTGCCGTTTTGAATTCAAAGATCGCCACCGGAATACCATTGATGAACACAAGTAAGTCCGGCCGCCGCAACCGCTCGCCTTGCACCGAATACTGATTCACAACCTTAAAAAGGTTATGTTCCGGATGCTCAAAATCAATGAAGTCAACGTGTACTGCTATCTTCGATACGTCATCGCGAGCAAAATCAAAACCTTCCGTCACCAGCCGGAACGCATCACGATTCGTTTCATATAGACTCGGCGCGCTCGACAGCTCGAGGCGATTGATAATTTTGCGGAACTCAGTATCGGTAAACTGTTCGTGCAAATATCGGGCACGCAAAAAGGCCTCAAGATCATCACGAATGAGAACTTCATCGAATGGACGATGCATCTCCTCGCCACACACGTACTCATAGCGTTGGTCCTCATGGCCTTGGTCAGCAAAAATCTCTATAATCGCCGACTCCAGCTCAGCCTCAGTGAAACGTCCCCTCACAAACTCCAAATCCATGTCGTAACCGTTCACGTCAACACCTCCTCACGCGCTGCTTCATCCAAAGATCCTTTAATCAACACCGGGCATAGATTCCTAATCTGTTCTTTCAACTGGTCGACATATGCTCGACGTTCCATAAGCGTCGCGGAAATCTCTACGAGCGCTTCCTGCTGCTTTTTCTCCGGAATTGGAACGTCAATCTCTAAGAATCGTTTCTTTTCCATACCACTGCGCACATTGGTATCACTCATAAACCAGGCATAGCGATCTGTTTCAGCACGTGAAAGCCACGAGAGTAAAAACTCAGGAATCAAGTCGTCGGTATTTACCTCAAACACCATATATGCAGGAGAAACAATAATTGCTTGTTCTCCTGTATTCATCGCTATTGGTACAGCCACATCTCGCCCGACGTGCATTAGATTGCAAGCAAACTGATGTCGCTTCACCAGCTTGTACTTACTAAGGTCAGCGCCGCTCGCAACTGACGGCATAAACAGTTTTTCCTTTTTCACCCCATTAACCTCGGAAATTGCGAGGTCTGCATTTCGGTCATCAACTTCTCGTGTCAGGGCACCTAAAGGCTCTCTTGGCGTGTCTGTTTTGAATTTCTCTAACAGACCCGCCGCCGTGACTTGCAGGTCATCGAGCGTGCGTTCGTAGGCTTTCTGATTGGCGAGCATGGCATTGTAAATGTCCACGTAGTTCTGCTGGATCTCAATAGGCGGCAAGTCGATATCGATATCACATATATCGTCCCAGGTGAACGTTTCACGAGCCGAGCCCCATGAGTTAAATCGCGCATACCGATCAAACTCGGACCTATTGAAATACACTTGAAGCCATCTTGGATGAATTTTTCGTTCATCTACTGAAAAAACGAGATTTACCGATGAAACAACAATTGGCTCACCTAAGTCGTTATACGCAAAGGCAAAAACTTTTTCGTTGTTTGTTGTTTGAACACTAGTAAAACAACCTGGTCTCACAATTTTGTAATTATGAAGGTTATTTCTGTCTACCTTCGCTGTCGGTTCTCGAAATTCTTTATGGACGCTGACTCCTAATACTTTTTTGATTTCATTTGAAGTATTGCGTTCATCGTGTAAGCGTATATACGCACCTAATTTACTCAATCCCATAGCCGATTCCTTTGAACGCGGCTACGAGTTGAGCCTGGGATTGTTTTTCCTGGGCGAGTAGTTTCCGCATTTCGCCCTGGATGCGGTTCATCTCTGTGGCATAGTCAATTTCGAGGTCGTGATCGATAAACTCGACGTATTTGCTGGGCGCGAGCGAGTAGTCATTGGCGCGTATGCCGTCCTCGCCGCCAAAACTGGCTGATTTACAAAGTTCCGGTATATCCCTATAGCCGCCGTCGACGCTCTGCCATGAAGCGTAGAGGGCTTTTACGTCGGCGATATGGTCATCAGTGAAGGCGACCTTCTTCTTTTTCTTACCCTTCTCTATCTGGATTTCGTCGATGTGGTTGTTCCATGTGCGCAAATCGATGAACAGGATCTCATCACTGCGGTCACGCAAGGTGCGGCCGTGCCATTCGCCGCCTTTCTTATTGCGGTTAATGATCCACAGCGTTACTGAGATATCAGTGGTGTAGAACATATCTCGCGGCAATACGATGATGGCTTCTACCAGGTCGCGCTCAATGAGCTCCTTACGGATTTGATACTCAACGCCGTCAGCATTCAATGCGCCATTGGCGAGAAGGAATCCGGCGATTCCATGACTCACGTCCAGTTTCGAGACCATGTGCAGTATCCAAGCGTAGTTTGCGTTTGCCACTGGAGGCATCGCGAAGCCTGCAAAGCGCGGGTCTTTCGTGAGTTCGTCTTCTCCGCGCCAGTTTTTCAAATTGAATGGAGGATTCGCCATGATGAAATCTACCTTGCGGTCGCGGTGCAGATCCTCGGTGAAGGTAGATGCGTTCTTCGGACCGATGTTCGTGCCGATGCCTCGAATCGCCAAGTTCATTTTGCATAAACGCCAGGTATCGGGATTGGATTCCTGGCCGAGTATCGAAACATCTTTGCGATTGCCGTGGTGCGCGTCAACAAACTTCATTGACTGTACGAACATGCCACCGCTGCCGCAGCAGGGATCATAGACGGTGCCCGAGTATGGCTCAATCATTTCGGCTATGAGTTTCACAATGGATGCGGGTGTATAGAATTCGCCATCTTCCTTCGTGCCCGCAGCCGCATAAGCGCGAAGGAAGTACTCATAGACCCGTCCAATCAGATCCTCAACTTGGAAATACTTGCTGTCGAGCTTGCCCACTTCATCAATGAGCGCTTTCAGCTGGGCAGAACCTGTCCCCAGTGCGGCATAGAGGTTCTGCGGTAAAGCCCCCTTCAATGATGGGTTCTTGTCCTCGATATCGGCCATGGCCTGATCTAGGATCACGGCAATGTCGTTGGCTCCAGCATTTTTGACCAGGTGCTCCCAGCGGGCTGTAGGTTCGAGATAGAAAACGTTTTCAGCGTTGTAGAAGGAGGGGTCTTCTAGAAATTCAGGAATATCGCCATACTCTTCCTTGATTGCTTCGCGTTGCTTGGTGAACTTATCACCAGCGAACTTCAGGAACGCCAGCCCTATGACAGCATCACGGTTCTTCTCAGTAGAACCCACCGAGCGCAGCGCAACACGGCAGTTCCACAAGACTTGTTCAAGAGTGACTTCTTTTTGCTTTCTAGCTGCCTTAGTCATGTGTCTTACTCCCTTCAGGGGCATGGATAGTGCCATCTATAGAATCGGCCTGTGCCGCCAGGAACGGATCTGTTTCAATCGTGATTTCGCTTGCTAAACCTAATTCTCCTGCAGCGCGAATGAATTCAACATGAATGGAATTGCCGTTCGCTACCTGTTTTTGAGAACAATTACGGGCAAAAGTCATGGAATCCGCTTTGTTAGTTGGATTAGGAATTGTTTTCCTATTACGTAGGAAAGTGGTTCTCGCCCATTGACTATCTTTACCGCATATTTCTTTTCGAGAGAATAGGTACCACTCATGGATTCAAGAAGCCTATCGCGGAACGCCTTCTGGTTCTTGCAAGGCTTGTTCCGGAGGTAAAGAGCGCAGCAAATTCGACCGAACTCGGTGGTGTCAGTGGCCTTGTTGCCTTGATTCTCCAAAATATGCTCCAGATTGTCCAAACCTGTAGTTCTCGCCCGGAGGGTTCCCCAATTCGTTTCGCACCTTCAATATGTGAGCAGTTCATCGGATGTTGGAGACCTTTTGAGGCGAAGCAAACAGCTTCATTATCTCACGACAACAGGAAAAACGCTCATAGATACACAAGGCTACTTGACGAGTTGGAGTTGACAAATATGGCTCGCCTCGCGAAGCAGACCTCTGCGAAGACGGCGTCCAAGGCATCGACGATTTTGACCTATGGTTTTTTCGGTAAGCATTTGACGGATCAGCTAGTCGTCTCCTGATTTATCGAGAGTAGCGGCGAAGTGACTCGTCTTTCGTTTTCACGCACCGATACCACTTCCGACTTGCACCGGCAGATCTCCAGCCTCGGCATCACGCCAAGAAACAGAGACCGACACCATGCAGATGACCATACGTTACGAGGCGCTCAACGCCCGAAATGAGGGAGCAAAAGAAGAACTCGACATCGACTCCGGCGAGCTAACGCTCATATTTGACACTGACCGGCATCAACGTGTCGCTTAAACCAATACAGCCGTGGATCAGGCTGCCCGCGCCGATACCTGTGACGACCTCAAAGCCTTCTCGAACCCAGTCAGCAACGCGCTATCGCGCTAAAGCATCGTCCGAGCAATCTCGCAAGTCGTTACCAGACATGCAAGCAGCAGCAACGCGTAGATCGCTGAGCACCGTAGTCTTGCCATCGAGCTTCTCATAAAGTACAGTTTTACGTACAGGAGGTGAGCTATGAAGACGATGAGTTACACCGATTCTCGCGCAAACTACGCCCAGGTGTTGAACGACGTTGTCGACGACCGTGAGGAAACGATCATCACCCGTGCCGGACACGAACCGGTCGTGATCGTCTCACTCGCCGACTACGAATCTCTGAGAGAGACCGCCTATCTACTACGCTCTCCCTCCAATGCTCGACGTCTCCTCGACTCAATCGATAATCTCGAACACGGTCGCGGAACTCAGCATGACCTCGTCGAGGACTGAGAAGTGATCCTTGTCTGGGATGAGGGTGCCTGGGAGGACTATCTGTGGTGGCAGACAGAAGATCGTCGAATACTCAAGCGCATCAACCGGCTCATTAAAGACATTGCCAGGAACGACAATGAGGGCATTGGCAAACCCGAGGCGCTGAAGCACGGGCTATCCGGCTACTGGTCGCGGCGGATCACCGACGAGCATCGATTGGTCTACAAGGTTGTTGGCGACGAGATTCGGATTGCCGCCTGTCGATACCATTACGGCCGCTGATCATCCGACGCCAACGAAGGAGCCCAGCGGTTGGGCCACAAAAAAGGGGTTGATGCCCGGATTGTGTGTACGTGGTGTTGGTTTTTGTTCGGTGTGTCAGGGGTTTTAGCGCTGTGTACATGCTTTGAAAGCATGTATGGTCCATGGTGCTAGAAATCGGCCGCGTTGTGGTGTATGCGGCCACAAGCTTGTCAAGAACGGCAAAACCAGTGCTGGAAGAACCAGG